>NZ_JBEAIQ010000029.1:0-164213 GCF_040064335.1 Klebsiella sp. CN_Kp088
GTTTGTGTGAAGTGATTCACATCTGCCGTGTCGATGGAGGCGCATTATAGGGAGCTGCTGAGATATAGCAAGCCTTAAAATACAAAAAACTTATCAAGCGCTCATTAATTACACTTTTCACGTTTATCCTTCTTGATATATAAATGCGAAAACCCAGTGTTTATGCGGCTTGTAGCGTAGTAACAGTCAAAATCGTTTTTTGCGGAAAAGTGATTTTTCTCGCTCTGCCGACGCCCTCATAACGCTAATGGTGAATTAAGCATCACTCTTGACCCATGACAAAGCGCCACGCTTTCCCTCCTTTCTATAATCAGAGCCGTTTCTTCCTACTGGTAATAATCTATGGCTTATCAACTCAACATTAACTGGCCCGAGTTCTTAGAGAAGTACTGGCAAAAGCAGCCGGTCGTATTAAAGAAGGCGTTCCCTAACTTCATCGACCCCATTACGCCAGACGAGCTGGCCGGGTTAGCCATGGAACCGGAAGTCGATAGCCGGCTGGTCAGCCTGGTCAACGGTAAGTGGCAGGCCAGTAACGGTCCTTTTGAACATTTCGATGGGCTGGGTGAAAACGGCTGGTCCTTGCTGGCCCAGGCGGTAAACCACTGGCATATGCCTGCCGCCGAACTGGTGCGCCCATTCCGCGTACTGCCGGACTGGCGTTTAGACGATCTGATGATCTCCTTCTCCGTTCCAGGCGGCGGCGTTGGCCCACATATCGATCAGTATGACGTCTTTATTATTCAGGGCATGGGCAGCCGCCGCTGGCGCGTGGGTGACAAGCTGCCGATGCGTCAGTTCTGTCCACATCCGGCGCTGCTGCACGTTGATCCGTTCCCGCCGATTATTGATGAAGATCTGGAGCCGGGCGACATCCTCTATATTCCGCCTGGATTCCCACACGACGGCGTGACCCACGAAACGGCACTGAACTACTCCGTCGGCTTCCGTGGGCCAAACGGCCGCGACCTGATCAGCAGCTTCGCCGACTATGTGCTGGAAAACGACCTCGGCGGGGAACACTACAGCGATCCGGACCTCACCTGCCGCGACCATCCGGGCCGGGTTGAAGAGTATGAACTCGACCGTCTGCGCAACATGATGATCGACATGATTCGCCAACCCGAAGACTTCAAGCAGTGGTTCGGCAGTTTCGTCACCACGCCGCGTCACGAACTGGATATTGCGCCGGCGGAACCGGCATATGAAGAAGAGGAAGTGGTCGATGCGCTGCTGGGCGGGGAAAAGCTTTCTCGCCTGAGCGGCCTGCGCGTTCTGCATATCGGCGACAGCTTCTTCGTGCATAGCGAACAACTCGACACTACCGATGCCGGCGCGCTCGATGCGCTATGTCGCTATACCTCGTTAGGTCAAGAAGAGCTCGGCAGCGGCCTGAAAAATCCGGCGTTCGTTAGCGAACTGACGCGCCTGATTAATCAGGGCTACTGGTATTTCGAAGAGTAAGAGAACGGCAATACTGCGGGCAGCCGCCTGGCGCTGCCCGCTTGCTTTCAGCCGTTATTGCGCATATTTCGGCAACACGATAATAAAGCGAGTGGAGCGCAGATCGGACTGCACCGCTACGCTGCCGTGGTGAGCGCTGACAATCGATTTTACAATCGCCAGACCGATGCCGCTGCCCTCGCCTTTGCGCTGGCGCGAGGGGTCGACGCGATAGAAACGATCAAACAGGCGTGGCAGATGCGCGGCGGCAATCGGCGCGCCGGGGTTCTCCACCACCAGGCGAATCTTCTCGGCGCTTTCGCTCAACTGAATGGTCACCGCCTGCCCGGCCGGCGTATAGCGAATCGCGTTCGACAGCAGGTTGCTGATTGCCCGCCGCAGCATTAGCGGGTCGCCAATCACCCGGCAGTGGCTACCGACAAAACGCAGCGCCACCTCTTTCTCTTCCGCCCACGCTTCAAAGAACTCAAATACCTTATTCACTTCCTCGGCCAGATCCAGCGCCCGCTGTTCAGGGATCAGCTGGTTATTATCCGCCTGGGCAAGGAACAGCATATCGCTGACCATCCGCGACATGCGCAAGAACTCTTCGAGATTGGAATAGAGCACCTCTTCCAGCTCCTGCTGGCTGCGGCTCTGGCTTAAGGCGATTTCGGTTTGCGTGACCAGGTTGGTAATCGGCGTACGGATTTCATGAGCGATATCGGCGGAAAAGTTCGACTGGCGAGTAAAGACATCCTCTATGCGCTCCAGCATATGGTTAAACGACAGCGCCAGCCGCTCCAGCTCGATGGGCACCGCCTGTGGGTCAAGGCGTACATCGAGATCCCGCGAGGTAATATTCTGGATCTGGCGGCTGATTTGGCGAATCGGCTTATGCCCCTGATAGACCACAAACAGCACGATGGCGATAATCAGCAGGCTGATTATCGACGCCGCGGAAATCAGCTTTGCTTTGAGCTCATTAATATAGTGCAGGTGAAAGTCGATCGATAAGGCCATCAGCAGATGCCAGGCCGGTTTGCCATCTGCCTGCTTGCCCAGCGGCAACATGATTAGCCGCCAGGAGCGGGTCTCCATTTGATGATTATCATGAACCATTTCCCGCGGCTGCGGGTCGGTCCATGAAATCACATTACCATCGCGCAACTTCATCGCCAGACCCGGCGTACTCATAATATGGCTGAGTTCCGGGCCGTCTGGCGACTGAAATAAGATATTGCCCTCGGCATCATCCAGACAGATAAAGACGTTAGCGTAGCCGCCAATCACGTTTTTTAAGATCTCCAGCCGCCGCTCCTGCGGATAGTCGGCGTGGTTGAGCACCGTCTCAAGCGTGGTGCTGAGCTGCTTGAGATCGTGAACGTCGCGCTCTTCAAAGTGGGCCTTCACCGAATGGATCATGATCCAGGTGAAGGCAAAGAAAGCGATGATGGTGGCGAGGCTAATAAAGAAGGTCAGCCGGGTGGCCAACGAAAAGGGGCGCTTAGCGGCCATCCGGCACCTCAAGCATATAGCCGACGCCGCGCACGGTCTGGATAAGCTTCGGCTCGAAGTCGTTATCGATTTTGGCGCGCAGCCGCTTCACCGCCACGTCGATGGCGTTAGTGTCGCTGTCGAAATTCATATCCCACACCTGCGACGCGATCAGCGAGCGGGGTAGCACCTCGCCCTGATGGCGCAAGAAGAACTCCAGCAGGGTAAACTCTTTGCTGGTCAGGGTGATACGAGTCGCGCCACGCGTCACCTTGCGGCTCACCAAATCAACGCTGAGATCGGCCGCCTGAAACTGGCTTTCTACTA
The DNA here is from genome assembly GCF_040064335.1 of Klebsiella sp. CN_Kp088. Lineage (NCBI taxonomy): Bacteria > Pseudomonadati > Pseudomonadota > Gammaproteobacteria > Enterobacterales > Enterobacteriaceae > Klebsiella > Klebsiella sp. CN_Kp088. Next base: position 3,268 of record NZ_JBEAIQ010000029.1, read on the forward strand.
TTACCGCCGCCCCGCGACGCAGCAGAGTGCGCACCCGCGCCAGCAGTTCCGCAAAAGCAAAGGGCTTTACCAGATAGTCGTCGGCGCCCAGCTCCAGCCCCTTCACCCGATGCTCGATAGTGCCAAGCGCGGTGAGCAGCAGGATCGGCATCCCTTTATTGGCGGCGCGCAGCATGCGCACGATATCCCAGCCGTTGACGTCCGGCAGCATGATATCGAGGATCAGCAGATCGTAGTCGCTGGTCATCGCCAGGTGATAACCGTTAAGGCCGTTGTCGGCCAGGTCGACGACGAATCCGGCTTCGGTAAGCCCTTTGGTCAGGTACTCCCCGGTTTTCTTCTCATCTTCGACAATCAAAATCTTCACGGCTGGCTCCTTCACGCGCGCTCTGTGCGGGTATTCAATTTTAGAGGAGCCCCTCCGGATAGCAATGAAATATCAGGAAAATGACAGCTTTGTCATTTTCCTGTCACGCGTTGAACAGAGCCCGCTGCGTAAAGTATCCGCCATTGATAAATCGCTAAAAACCGTCTGTCGCCATGCGCCCAATAAAGCTTCTTACTCTCAGCGTGATATTCGCCTTAACCGGCTGTTTGTCACTTGCTCCGGACTACCAGCGCCCCGCCGCGCCGGTACCACAGCAGTTCTCTCTCAGCCAGAACAAACTGGTTACCGCGACGGCGGGCTACCAGGAGACCGGTTGGCGCACCTTTTTCGTCGACCCGCAGGTGAAAAGCCTGATTAGCACCGCGCTGACCAACAACCGCGATCTACGGATGGCGACGCTGAAAGTGCAGGAAGCCCGCGCCCAGTACCGGGTGACCGACGCCGACCGCTACCCGCAGCTTAACGGCGACGGCAGCACCACCTATGGCGGCAAGCTCAAAGGCGACACCACCACCAACAGCGATTATGCCGCCGGCTTGAATCTCAGCTACGACCTCGACTTCTTTGGCCGGTTGAAAAACCTTAGCGAGGCCGACCGGCAGAACTTCTTCGCCAGCGAAGAAGCGCGGCGCGCGGTGCATATCCTGTTGATTGCTAAAGTTTCACAAAGCTACTTCAACCAGCGGCTGGCGGCGGCGCAGCTGCAGGTGGCGAACGACACCTTGCAGAACTATCAGCAGTCTTACGCCTTCGTTGAAAAACAGCTGCTGACCGGCAGCACCACCGTTCTGGCGCTGGAACAGGCGCGCGGCATGATCGAAAGCACCCGCGCCGATATCGCCAAACGGCAAGGCCAGCTGGCGGAGGCCAATAACGCCCTGCAGCTACTGCTCGGCAGCTATCAACGGCTGCCGGACGATAACGCCAGCAGCGCGGTGGACCTGAAAGGCGTAACCCTGCCGCCGTCGCTCTCCTCAGAGATCCTGCTGCAGCGGCCGGATATTTTAGAGGCCGAACACAGCCTGCTGGCGGCCAACGCCAACATCGGCGCCGCGCGGGCGGCCTTCTTTCCGTCGATTACCCTGACCAGCTCGCTCTCCGGCAGCAGCAGCGAGCTCTCCAGCCTGTTTAACGCCGGCAGCGCGATGTGGAACTTCATCCCTAAAATCGAACTGCCGATTTTCAACGCCGGGCGCAATCAGGCCAACCTTGACCTGGCGGAGATCCGCCAGCAGCAGCAGGTGGTCAACTATGAACAAAAGATTCAGTCTGCCTTTAAAGAGGTGGCCGACGCGCTGGCCCTGCGCCAGAGCCTGGCCGATCAGATTGCCGCCCAGCAGCGCTATCTCGCCTCGCTGAATATCACTCTGCAACGCGCCACCGCGCTCTATCGTCACGGCGCGGTCAGCTACATCGAAGTCCTGAGCGCCCAGCGCGACATTTTTACCACCCGACAAACCCTGCTGGAACTCAACTATTCCCGTCAGGCGAATGAAATCACCCTGTTCACCGCCCTCGGCGGCGGCTGGATGGAATAACCCGAGGAGTCTTGATTATGAATTCACTTTCTAAAATCGCCCTGTTCACCCTGTTCTCTGGCGCAGTGTTCGCGGCCCAGGCCGCCGACCCGCACGCCGGTATGGCAATGCACGAGCAGCCCGCTGGCGCGCAGACGCAAAGCATCACTGGCAAAGGCGTCATTAAAGCCATTGATATGGATAGTAAAAAAATCACTATCGCCCACGAGGCCATCCCGGCGGTGAACTGGCCGCCGATGACCATGCGCTTCACCATCACCTCGCAAACGCAGCTCAACAATGTGAAGGACGGCGACAGCGTGGACTTCACCTTCGTTCAGCAGGGCAATCTGTCGCTGTTACAGGATATCCGCGCCCAATAACGGCCCGGCGACGGTAGGCCCCCTCAATAACTGAATGGACGACACATGGCATCCCTGACACTGAAAAATACGGCGCTGATCCTCGGCAGCATGGTAATTGGCGGCGCGCTTACCGCGGCGCTGTATACCCGACTGACGCCGACAATGGATAGCGCTCCGGCGGCCGAGCAGCAGCGTAAAGTGCTGTTCTGGTACGACCCGATGTACCCGAATACTCGCTTTGATAAACCGGGTAAATCGCCGTTTATGGATATGGACCTGGTGCCGAAATACGCTGATGAGGAGAGTGCCGCCGCCGGTGCGCCGGGGGTACGTATCGACCCGACGCAGACCCAAAACCTCGGCGTAAAAACCGCCGCGGTCACCCGCGGGCCGCTGCGCTACGCCCAGACCTTCCCGGCCAACATCAGCTATAACGAGTACCAGTACGTGATTATGCAGGCGCGGGCGGCGGGCTTTATCAATAAAGTCTCTCCGCTGACCGTCGGCGACAAAGTCAAGCAAGGCACGCCGTTACTCGAGCTGACCATCCCGGACTGGGTGGAAGCGCAGAGCGAATATCTTTTATTGCAGGAGACCGGGGGCACCGCTACGCAGGTCGAGGGGATCCTCGAGCGTCTACGCCTCGCCGGAATGCCGGATGATGATGTCCGCCGCCTGAAAACCACACGTAAAATCCAGACCCGCTTTACCCTCAAAGCACCGATCGATGGCGTTATTACCGCCTTCGATCTGCGCGCAGGAATGAATATCGCCAAAGATAATGTGGTGGCGAAAATTCAGGGCATGGACCCGGTGTGGGTCACCGTGGCGGTGCCGGAATCCATCGCCTGGCTAATTAAAGACGCCTCGCAGTTCACCATTCAGGTTCCCGCCTGGCCGGGAAAAACCTTCAGTATCAACAAATGGACCATTCTCCCCAGCGTCGATAGCGCCACCCGTACGCTGCAGCTACGCCTGCAGGTCAACAACCCGGATGAAGCGCTGAAGCCGGGGATGAACGCCTATCTGAAACTGACCAGCGAAAGCGCTCCGATGCTGCTAATCCCATCAAAAGCGTTGATCGACAGCGGCAGCGAGCAGCGAGTGATTACCGTGGATAACGAGGGCCGCTTCGTGCCGAAAATCGTGCAGGCATTCCATGAATCCAATGGAGTCACGGCCATTCGCAGCGGTCTGCAGGAGGGCGAAAAAGTCGTCGCCAGCGGCCTGTTCCTGATCGACTCGGAAGCCAATATCTCCGGCGCGCTGGAGCGCATGCGCGCGCAGGCTCCTGATGTCACGGCTCCTACCGCCCACTCGCACTGAGGAACGGAACAATGATTGAATGGATTATCCGCCGCTCGGTGGCCAACCGCTTCCTGGTGATGATGGCGGCGCTGTTTCTCAGCATCTGGGGAACCTGGACCATCATCCACACCCCGGTAGACGCCCTGCCGGACCTCTCCGACGTGCAGGTAATCGTCAAAACCAGCTACCCGGGACAGGCGCCGCAGATCGTTGAAAACCAGGTCACCTGGCCGCTGACCACCACCATGCTGTCAGTCCCCGGCGCCAAAACGGTGCGCGGCTTCTCGCAGTTTGGCGACTCCTACGTGTACGTGATTTTTGAAGACGGCACCGATCCTTACTGGGCGCGCTCGCGGGTACTGGAGTATCTCAACCAGGTGCAGGGCAAACTGCCCGCCGGGGTCAGCGCCGAAATGGGCCCTGACGCCACCGGCGTTGGCTGGGTCTTCGAGTACGCGCTGGTCGACCGCAGCGGCAAACATGACCTCGCCGAACTGCGCTCGTTGCAGGACTGGTTCTTAAAATATGAGCTGAAAACCATTCCTAACGTCTCGGAAGTGGCTTCGGTAGGCGGCGTGGTCAAGGAGTATCAGATTGTCGTCGACCCGATGAAGCTGACCCAGTACGGCATCAGCCTCGGCGAGGTGAAATCGGCGCTGGATGCGTCTAACCAGGAAGCCGGCGGTTCTTCCGTCGAACTGGCGGAAGCCGAATATATGGTGCGCGCCAGCGGCTACCTGCAAACGCTCGACGACTTCAAAAATATCGTGCTGAAAACCGGTGACAACGGCGTGCCGGTGTATCTCGGCGACGTCGCGCGGGTGCAGATCGGCCCGGAGATGCGGCGCGGTATCGCCGAGCTTAACGGCGAAGGCGAAGTGGCCGGCGGCGTGGTGATCCTGCGCTCCGGCAAGAACGCCCGCGAGGTGATCTCGGCGGTCAAAGAGAAGCTGGCGTCGCTGCAAAGCAGCCTGCCGGAAGGGGTTGAAGTGGTTACCACTTACGACCGCAGCCAGCTTATCGACCGCGCCATCGACAACCTCAGCTACAAGCTGCTGGAAGAGTTTATCGTTGTCGCGCTGGTCTGCGCCCTTTTCCTGTGGCACGTGCGCTCGGCGCTAGTGGCGATTATCTCGCTGCCGCTCGGCCTGTGCTTCGCTTTTATTATGATGCATTTCCAGGGGCTTAACGCCAACATCATGTCGCTGGGCGGGATCGCCATTGCGGTGGGGGCGATGGTCGATGCCGCCATCGTGATGATTGAGAACGCCCATAAGCGGCTGGAAGAGTGGGAACATCAGCACCCCGGAGAGAAGCTAAGCAACGACATCCGCTGGAAAATCATTACCGATGCGTCGGTGGAGGTCGGCCCGGCACTGTTTATCAGCCTGCTGATCATTACCCTGTCGTTTATCCCGATTTTCACCCTAGAAGGCCAGGAGGGCAAACTGTTCGGTCCGCTGGCCTTCACCAAAACCTGGTCGATGGCCGGGGCGGCGCTGCTGGCGATCGTGGTGATCCCGATCCTGATGGGCTTCTGGATCCGCGGCAAGATCCCGGCGGAGAACAGCAATCCGCTGAACCGCTTTTTGATCCGCATTTATCACCCGCTACTGCTGAAGGTACTGCACTGGCCGAAAACTACCCTGCTGATCGCGCTGCTGTCGATCCTGACGGTGATTTGGCCGCTTAACCGGGTCGGCGGTGAGTTTCTGCCGCAGATTAATGAAGGGGATCTGCTGTATATGCCGTCAACGCTGCCGGGGATCTCCGCTGCGCAGGCGGCGGATATGCTGCAGAAAACCGATAAGCTGATCATGACGGTGCCGGAAGTGGCGCGGGTGTTCGGCAAAACCGGCAAGGCCGAAACCGCCACCGACTCGGCGCCGCTGGAGATGGTAGAGACCACGATTCAGCTCAAGCCGCAGGATCAGTGGCGACCGGGGATGACCATGGAGAAGATCGTCGAGGAGCTGGATAAAACCGTGCGTTTGCCGGGGCTGGCAAACCTGTGGGTGCCGCCGATCCGCAACCGCATCGACATGCTCTCCACCGGCATCAAGAGCCCGATCGGCATTAAAGTTTCCGGCACTAATCTGGCCGATATCGACGCCATCGCCGAACAAATTGAAGTGGTGGCGCGCACCGTGCCGGGGGTCACGTCAGCATTAGCCGAGCGGCTGGTCGGCGGGCGCTACCTCAACATTGATATTCAGCGTGAGAAGGCGGCCCGTTACGGCATGACCGTCGGCGATGTGCAGCTGTTCGTCTCGTCCGCCATCGGCGGCGCGATGGTTGGCGAAACGGTAGAGGGCGTCGAGCGCTATCCGATCAACATCCGCTACCCGCAGAGCTATCGCGACAGCCCGGAGATCCTCCGCCAGTTGCCGATCCTCACGCCGCTGAAGCAGCAGATCGTGCTCGGCGACGTCGCCGAGGTTAAAGTCGTTACCGGGCCATCGATGCTGAAGACCGAGAACGCCCGCCCGACCAGTTGGATCTACATCGACGCTCGCGACCGCGATATGGTGTCGGTGGTGCGCGATCTGCAGCAGGCCATCGGCAAAGAGGTGAAGCTGAAGCCGGGCATCAGCGTCTCCTACTCCGGGCAGTTTGAGCTGCTGGAGCGCGCCAATCAGAAGCTGAAGCTGATGGTGCCGATGACGCTAATGATTATCTTCGTGCTGTTGTACCTGGCGTTCCGCCGCTTCGGCGAGGCGCTGCTGATTATCACCAGCGTGCCGTTCGCCCTCGTCGGCGGGATCTGGTTCCTCTACTGGATGGGATTCCATCTGTCGGTGGCCACCGGTACCGGCTTTATCGCCCTTGCCGGGGTGGCGGCGGAGTTTGGCGTGGTGATGCTGATGTACCTGCGCCACGCCATCGAGGCGGAGCCATCGCTGGAGAACCCGCAGACCTTCAGCGCCGATAAGCTCGACGAGGCGCTTTATCAGGGCGCGGTGCTGCGCGTGCGGCCAAAGGCGATGACCGTGGCGGTGATTATCGCCGGCCTGCTGCCGATTTTATGGGGCACCGGCGCCGGTTCGGAAGTGATGAGCCGTATCGCCGCGCCGATGATTGGCGGGATGATCACCGCGCCGCTGTTGTCGCTGTTTATCATTCCGGCGGCATATAAGCTGATGTGGCTGTACCGGCATCGGGGCAAGCGCGGGGAATAAATAAAGGCAAGCCCGTTGGTATTTCACCGGCGGGCTTTTTTATTATTAGACCTACAAGCAATTACCTCATTTAACCCTCACCCGCTCTCATATTATCTCATCCTCTGCGCCAATCGGCCTTCACGCCACGTTATTCCCTTTAGCTTCATTGATTTTCCTGCTCACCCTGACTGCGTATTTATCACGCAGAGAAAAGGTGGGCCTTAATTCAATGAGCGCTATCGATGAACCTGAATCCTTTTCCACCCTGTTTATTTTTGCTGTTATTACTTTCTGCCCTGAATACGATATCACCCTGCCATGCCGCGACAGCAAAGGTGGATAATTGCGAAGTTGGCTGCCCAATCGGCGGTAGCCAACAGACGCTTTTCCGCGCGGCCTACACGTTGAATAACAACCCCCGCCGTAAACTGGCCAACTGGGTAGCGTATAAAATCACCCGCGCCAGCGAGGCCAGTAACCGGGCGAGAGTGTGGAAAGAGGACCCCGATCTCCCCGCTGCCGATACCCTGGCGCCCGCCGACTATCGCCGGGCTAATACTTTACTGGCGGTCGATCGCGGCCATCAGGCGCCGCTGGCGAGCCTCGGCGGCGCGGCGGACTGGCCTGCGCTGAACTATCTGTCGAATATCACCCCGCAGGAAGCGGCGCTGAATCAGGGAGCATGGGCGCGGCTGGAAGACGCGGAGCGCGCGTTAGCAGAGCGCCCGGAGGTGACGGCGGTTTATGCGGTTACCGGGCCGCTGTTCGAGCGGCATATCGCCACCCTGCCCGCCGCGCCGGGCGTGGAGATCCCCAGCGGCTACTGGAAGATTATTTTCCTCGATAGCGGCCCGCAGAGCGGCCAGTACGCAGCATTTGTGCTGGACCAGGCAACGCCGCGCGATGCCAATTTTTGCGACCATCAGGTGACGGTGGCGGAGATTGAGCGCCGAACCAGTCCGCATTTGACGCTGTGGTCGGCACTGCCGGCGGCCGTTGCCACAACGCTAAAAACGCAGCCGGGGAGGTTGGCGCGGGAAATGGGTTGCAGGTAGGGAACGGAGGGGTAAAGTTGTCGACCTGTCGCGATTAACAATCGGCGTCTTACCGCCAGCCAGCAAACCAGGTATAGTTGCCGTCTCTGCCACCGCTAAGCGCTGTTGATATCGTATGAAGCTCGGTTATTTTTGTTACTTCCTGCTGGCCCTTGCCGCCGTCGGCAGCGTGTTACTGCCCCATTCCATCGCCATGTGGTTCCTGCTGGCGAACGTACTGACCTGGCTTATCTACGGCATCGACAAATTAGCCGCCCGTAAAGCCTGGAGCCGGATCCCGGAATCCACCCTGCTGACCTTCGGCCTGCTCGGCGGATGGCCGGGCGCGATTGCCGGGCAGCAGTGTTTTCGCCACAAAACCCAGAAGCAGCCATTCAGGACATATTTCATTATTAGCATCGTGCTGAATGTTGTGGTGCTGGTTGGCGGGTATTGGCTGTATCGGGGATATGGGGTGTAGGGTTGGTGTAATTTATTATCACTACATACACGCTCAATATGCTCAACACCACGTCTGCAAACGCAGCGTTGAGCAATATTTTTTACTATCTATTGCTCTACTTTTTCAATAATAAAACCATCGCGTCGTAAAAAATCAATTACACGCTGGATATTACCAAGCCCCCATTGGTTCGATATTGCGATAACTTCGCCAGATTGAAGCTCAATTACCGCATCTTCACTCAAATGATATCGATTCTTTCGCCCATCAGGAACTTGATCAGCCAAAACAATTGTTCGATTTTTGAGAATTTCACCCAGCTTAGTATAAATGTCCGCAAGGCTGTGGGGATTATGCTTATTTATCCAATCAGTAAATAGTTCAAGGGCTAACTTACGCTTATTATAAATACCACCATTATACCTATATTCAGAGTAATCTTTTTCAGACTTCTGGCTACTTATATTTTGCTCAACCAGCTTTTCTCTGAACTTAACTTGATATTCTTCTAATTCTGGAACCGGAATAATTTGCTCTGCATTTATTAGTATATCATCGTTAAACTTGTAAGGTGTAAGACGAACACAACGAATATCAACACCTTTATCTCTCAGCCAAATCGCTGTAGTGGTCAGTTCTTTCCCAAAATCAGCTGAAGCAAGAACAATTCTAACATCCTTACCAAAGTCAGAGAGCTCATTCTCCTCAAGACCAATAAATTCTAATATTTTTGCTTTAGCATTAACATCTGAATCAGTACCTAAATATGACTGATAATATTCGCATGCTTTTGTAAAACTCATTGTAGAAATCATAGCTGCATAACGCAATGCTTGTAATTCCATATGAGCGCCGATTTCATCTCGCTTTAACTCTATTACGACAAGATTAGCCTGCTTATCAATCGCTAATAAGTCAATCCGTCTTCTGCTGTCCTCCCAATCTGAAAACTCCTCAGCAATGACAAGACAATCAGGTGCAAGGATATCAATATTATTTTTTATAGCTTCTTGCAAATCGTAACGTTCCTGAAGCCCCTCTATTGAGTAGGTAGTTTTTTCCAGCGCAACTAAATTTTTATCAGCAATATTATATAATGCCATTTTTCAAATCCGTTTATGAAAGTATTACTATGATTGTATCAGAGTTTTTAATTCATCTGGCGTATATGGCGGGTTTCGCCGATGCAGCATCGCGTGACAGTTGGGGCAAACTGGGATCAGGTCAGTTTTCGGATCCAGACGATAGTCCTGTTTAATCTCCGATAGCGGCACCAGATGATGAATGTGGATAAAGCCCTGGCCGATATCACCGTAGCGCTTCGCCATATCAAGGCCGCACACCTGACACCGGGTACCGTGATAGCGCAACGCGGCCTCGCGGGCCTGGCGATCGCGCTCATAGCGATTAACCATAACCTGAACCGCAGCCCCTTCTACAAACTCACTTTTCGTCTGTAGCTCGTCGGGGAAAGGGGTAATACCAGCATCATCTACTCGCTCCTGAACGATCTTGAATCCTTGCTCCAGCAACAGACGGACGCATTTGGATTTGATCCCACCGCTGAAATCCGCCGGCGTGAACTCCGTTTTCGTCGCCATAGTGGCCGCTATCCCAACGATAGCTTTAGAGGGATAACGACGTCCTTCGAATTCGACTTCATACAGACGCGCGTTTTTAAACTGATGCGCTATACCCTTGTCGTATGCGCGGATGGCTTCGATGATGCATTCTCGCGATAGATGATCTGGCAACCGTTTCATATGGCTGAGCTATTTGATGATGAGTGACCTCATTATAGATAGAAAGCTGAATAAATCTCGAATAGATAAATCATGGTGATAGTTGAAAAGAGACCTGGGTTGGATATCGAATCCCGGTGGCTTGATCGTCAGCAGTTTTGCGAGCATCATCGCAATTATTTAGCGAAAAACGTAACGCGATGCCTTCCAGTAAAACTCTGCAGCAAGCGATCGCCAATATCACTATCTGGCGCAAAGGCGAACAGCGCGCGCCGCATAAACCTCTGCTATTGTTGCACGTGTTGTCGCATTACCAGCGCGGACATACGCGGATGTTCGATTACGCCTCAGAGGTCCGTGATGAGTTACATAGCCTGCTGGAGCGTTTTGGTCCACAGCGCGCGCAATACCGCCCCGATATGCCCTTCTGGCGTCTAAAAGGCGACGGCTTCTGGGAATTACGCAACGCTGAGCAATGCTCAACGGAAGGCAGCAGACAACCTCCCTCTAAAGAACTGGAAACCTATCACGTCGCGGGCGGCTTTGACGAAGAGCACTTCGCGCTGCTGAGCAAGAATAAGAGGCTGATTAACACCCTGGCGCATCAGATCCTGCAGGCCCATTTCCCGGTGAGTATTCAGGAAGAGATCGCCGACGAGATGGGGTTTGATATCCAGCAAATTCGCAAAGAACGCGACCCGCTGTTCCGCCAGCAGGTGCTACGCGCTTATAACTATGAATGCGCTATCTGCGGCTTTAATATGCGCCATGACAACACCTCCGTCGCGCTGGAGGCTGCGCATATCAAATGGAAGCAGCACGGCGGCCCATGTGAAATTCCCAACGGCCTGGCGCTATGCGCCATTCACCACAAAGCGTTTGATAAAGGCTCGATTGGCCTGGATGAGCATATGCGGGTACAGATTTCTCCCGCGGTTAACGGCGGCGGGATTGTCGGAAAGCTGTTCTGGGATTTTGATGGTAAGCAAATTGGATTGCCTCAGGGGAAGGATTGTTACCCGAAAGAGGGATTTGTGGAGTGGCACAGGATAGAGGTATTTAGGAGGTGAGGTAAGGCACGCGAATATATGGCACGGAATCGCCTCACCTCTACTTCGTCAGCGTTCCGGTACTATCAATAAAGAATTCATGAACATATTTTTTATTATTTAAACCGTAGTTAATGACATAAGTATGGTTCTTCTTCCATTCAATATCGATGCAATTGTCAGGATATGATGACATTAACTTGTCATAACCAGAACTCATTACCGTTTGCGTCTTACCGTTTTCGCCTGAGTCAATAGTGTAGTAATTCAATACATCCCTTTTATCCAAACTAAAGCAAAGATGCTCTCCATTAATAATGGTATCTCTTGGGTGTGGCGCAGGATTACCACCAGGACAACCGGAAATAAGAAAAGTTAAAGATAAGATAGCGAATCTCTTCATTGTGGAAATCCCTTCATAACTAATTTATATTTTTGAAGCAATGTATAGTCAGATTCTTTATGATCATAATCTCGTAATGCAGGCAGATACAGATAATTTTTAAAACCGTAAGCTTGCAACAACCAGTAATCACTAACTAATGAAGCCTGCTGTTCTAAGCTATAATGTCGTATGTTTTCCTTGTCTAAACTATAACTGTAATCAGCAAATCGGGAGAACAACCCTCTGGTTCTGACAAACATTCCGTGCTGCGCTTGCCATACATGCATTAACTCATGCATGAATCTATGTTTTTTCTGCACATCAACTTCCATTGAAAAATCATGGGAGTAGGTGTCTTCCCTAAACCACATTTCGCCATTAGGGCTCATAGCAATATCAGTAGGCTGTAGATTGAATGGCAAATAACTTTCCCGATGAATCCACACTGTATTGTACCGGAGACCGTAGCTGTATAGCGTTCTTGCTAACCCAATCTCACCAGTGGTTATAAGCCTCGTTCCACCGGGCTTAATACGTGTCCCGGATGTCGCGTTAATCCTCTCGTTTACAGGCATTCAAAATCCCTCTGAATTGCAATGGTATTGTTTGTTTATCGTACGCCAACGCAATCGACAAGGAAAAGATTTTTATCCGAAAAAATTTGCAGCTGACTTAGCATAGTTAATGGGACTACAATACTCACATGCGTTACACGAAGTGTTTAAACAGATACTGAATTTCCGGCACAAAAAGATGCCTTCAGGTGAATTGGTTGCCGATTGGGTTCGAAGGCCGGACTCGCCAAATCAAACTAATCAACTGAATTAATTAAATATAAAAATATCCAACCTTAGTCTATATACTCACTTGTATACTCAATCAATTTTAGTTAGCAATCATTTAAAATCAATGAGTTAAAAAATGCATGTAATCCCATTTTTAGACAAATTCGTCAGCAGAGACCAACTGAAACTCTCTACTTCAGTTGGTCTTAGCTAATACCCCAGGATAGTGTTTCGCAATAATGTCATTCATCATTTCTATCAGCTCCAAACGCTTGAATGTCAGATGGGCTGTTCCCTTCTGAAAGTAGCGGATGCTGAAGTATTCATCCTCGTAAGCATTCTTAGCCGGGTTATCCCGAATATGTTCCATCAATCGAAAAGATATATCACCACGGCTGTCAGGTATTGGTTTGCCATCAAGTAAAAACAGCATCCGCTCAAGGTCAGCCAACTGATCCCTCCGCCAACCCCAGTTAAGGCTAAAGCCCCAGCGGTTATGAGTTACCAAATGGTTAATGATTATCTTCTTACCAAAGCTGCAGGGGCTATTGGTTTTATAATCCCATGACAGGCCTTTGAAGACGTTAATGATCCCGCGCTCAAATACTTCCATTTTGTTCAGATGTAACTGTTCAAAAGTACTGAGAATGTTCGCCTCACTGATAGCAGGAAGATCGCCCTCCTCCAGGTTCTTGTGCCACTGGTCGCGAGCCTGTGCATCCATTAAGGCCATCATGCCGGACTTCAGCATCAAATCGCGCCAGATACTACTGTCGATATTGCGGGTGACGGCAGGCATCGCTTTATCTGCCTTCTCAGTCAGCCAACTATCGTAGCGGTGCCCTGGCTTCATCGCCCAGTCTTGCGCTGTACCACCGCCAATTTCTGAGGTTAACCCTGAAATGGCATCAAGCTGCTGAATGAGCTGTTCGATCTGTTTCAGGGCGGTATCTCGGCCTGTGACAACGCGCTCGATACTAGTCGAAAGGATGAGTTCATTGTGCTCCGTTAATACATCGGGTTCTGTTTGCATCGTTAATCGTCCATTAAAGCAAACACGCCTGCCGGGAGTGGCTGGCGCATTATGCGATGAATACAAAAGGTGGGAAGTTCAGAGGTAAAAATCAGGAATGAGGCTCGAAGTATTCAGGTATTTATTAATCCGGTAGCTCGCCTGGCTCGGAGAATATCGGTAGCGGTTAGGAATGGTGTCTGCTCCTGCCATGTAAATCCTTTGCGGTCAAGGCGCACCAGTTCATAGCGTTCCACCAGGAAATTCACTGCATCAGCAAGTGTAATACCAGCTTCAATATGCTCTTGGATGACCGCCTCGTCATGGAATGGCGTGTCGTTAAGCGTCAGGCCGTAATGGTGATCCAGCAGATACGTTAAAAGTTGCTGCCAGACCTGCACGGGCGACAGATGTGACGAAACCGGCACCTTGGCCAGTACAGTTGAAATGTGCATGGGTAGAATCCTGAAAAAAGAAGAAGAGAGAAGGTGTTACAGGGTGGGATAAATAGAAATGTAAACGTAACCGCAGCTACCACGGGTATCAGCTATACAGGTTAAACTCGCAAGTTGAATGTTTACCTGACGTTGCTGATGTGGATTTAGTTCGCCAGCACGCAGCATATCTTCCAGTTGTTCTACAAACAGCGGGAAAGCCAGATCTAATTGCTGCAGGTGCATTGGGCTAAAACTCCCCGTCAATCCAGCCCTGTCAGCCAGGTAACGCAGCCGGTTGCCTTCCTGAACTAATCTTGCGCCAAATCGTGGGGTGATATCGCTTTGTAGCCCCCATTCATGGGATGGTGTTAATGACATGGATATCTCCGTTTAAAGCAAACCCTGCTCGGCAAAGGAGACCACCTCGTTTCCAACCACCAAATGATCCAGCACTCGCACTTCTACCAGTGCCAAGGCTTTCACTATCCGCTGAGTGATGTGTTTATCCTGCTGACTGATTTCTGTCGTACCTGACGGATGGTTATGAGCCAGAATTACCGCAGCGGCATTGTGTTTCAGAGCCAATTTAACCACTTCGCGGGGATGCACTTCGGTATGGCTGAGTGTGCCGGTAAACAGTGTTTCGCATCCCAGCAGGCAGTGCTGATTGTCGAGATACATCACGATAAAAACTTCACGCTCCTGATGAGCCATCTGTAATTGCAGCCAGGTTTTAGTGAAGCTGGTGGAAGTAAATGGCTCACTCGGTTGACGCTGATATTTCTCCAGCAGTCGTAACGCCCGACGAATGATGCGTTGCTCGTTTGCAGGAAATACCGGGGATAAATTGAATACAGACATATTTGCTCCTTAAAACAAAAAGCCTCGCCGGTTTATTGGCAAGGCCTAGGGGAAGGGATAATAAAAAGGTTCATGAAACAAGCTGCAGCATATTCTCAGCCATCACCCACAGAGCACGGTTGAGCTTTACATCACCGTCGATACCTTTAACAGCGCGTGTATGGGCTCGTTTACCTTTAGTGGTTCGTCCAGACAGACCGCCTTTGATCAGGTTTTCCTGAATGCGCTGATAAGTGGTCCACAGGTCATTACTTTCATCCTGCCAGCGGCGTGGGGATAGGATTTGGGATTCCGTCACCGGCTGATGCTCTTCACCAAAGCGATAGGTTAATGCTGCTTTCGCCATCGCCTGTTGTGCTGGCGGCGGTAACAAAAGCGTCTGCATTGCATTGCGCTTCTCCTCCACCCGATCAAATATCCCCAGTACCTCGTAAGCCCCTTCAATGACTTTCTCCACCACGTTACCCTTATGGGGAACACGCACTTCACCAAAACTCTCACCGCAAATCAGCCCATTTTGGCAAACCGATCTAAATAGCCCCGGCAGCATCTGGTATGAGCTGGAACCGTCATGGCTATTAAGCAGAATAATTTCCGGCACTTGCTTGCCAGTGATTTGGCCTTCGCGGCGCAGGCGCAGCATATGTTTAGTGTGTTCACGCTTGCTCTGATCCCGCACACGAGTCTGGCAGGCGAAGAACGGCTGGAAGCCTTCTCGCTGCAGGTTATCGAGAAGGGTTATGGTCGGGATGTAGGTGTATCGGTCACTACGTGATTCATGCTTTTCTTCACTAAAGACACTCGGAACGTAATGCGCCAGTTCATCATGGGTTAGAGGACGGTCGCGGCGAACCAGGTTGACCGCACCAAAGCGACTGGCTAATTTCATGATAATTTCCTTAGGTTTTGGGGCATAAAAACAAAAGCCCCTGCTCCGTAAGGAGGCAGGGGCGATATGCAGGTTCAGTGATCGTTGCAGCAGAAGGCGGCTCAGAAGTTGTCCAGGATCCGTAATATCTGCGCCATCAGGGCAGTTATCAGCGCGGTCACCAGCAGCGTGGCTGCTTCTCTGGCTGCATCTATGCTGTCGTCATCGCGACCGGCCTGACGAAAGCGGATTTCAATAAATTGTCGGGCTTGCTGACCGCCGTACCAGGTCAGAACGTGACCCAAAGCGGTCACCAGCATTTTCAGAAAAATCATAGGGTTTGCTCCGGACTGCCTGACGGCAGTCCGTTGGTGATGTGACGTCTTTTATGGAGGGAGATGAAACAGAGAGACTACTCAGTTATAGGTGTAGCGCCACGCCCCTCTGTCGGTGGTGACTACCACTTCCGAAGCCACGCACTCATTATAAAAATTCACTTTGACGGACTGCCCGTAGTGCAGAGTGATCGGCAGAATGGTTTCCTTGTTAACGGAGGACATAAACTTTTTGTTGTCGATGCGGCAGTTGCCCCGATTAACGTCAATGTTTTCAACTCTCACACTGTCATCCAGCGAGGTGACCACTACAGTGGCGTAGCGTGTTCCGGCAGGATGAACATAATCACTGGTCTCCACTTTTATTGGAGAAGCTGGCTCGGCCAGCGCCGAAGCAGACAATAAAAGCAGTGCGGGTATCAACCATTGTTTGATTTTCACAGCGTATTCCTTTTAAGAGTAACGTATCGCCGGAACACGAATATCATCATTCATTACCAGCAACAGAAGGTAAAAACAGGTACAAATCAGAGTGAGGCCTTTGCCACACAGCCGTGTGTGCCAAACTCTGGCAGCACCTTCGCAGCCCCAGCTAGCGTGAAGGTAGCTGGATTAACACCTTCGCCGGATACCGAGACTTGTTTGCCGTTACGCAACTGTGTCCAGGCCAGCACCAGGTTATTGCTGCCGATACGACTGCCAGACTCACTGATATCAATGGCCTCTCCACCGTCAATGCTGACCTGAAGGTTTTTATCTTCATCCATACTGACTTCATGCCCGCTGGCGTCCGTAAATATGACCGTAGCCGGCTGTGAGCCATAATCCTCACAGGATAGATATAACTGTGACTGACCTTTCCCCTTGATAACAAACTCTGATACGCCTTGGCCCCAACCACTGGACCAAGTGTCCTTATTTCCAAAAGCCTGCGCCATGACCGGAACAAGGCCACAGACCAGCACCAACGCGCTGAGTGATGAATTTTTCATGAATGTATCCTTTTGTAAGTAAAGCAAATTGTCCTGACGGACGGGAATACGGGCTCATTCCCTGATGAGCCCGCTGATATATTGATAATGCGGCAGGGCCTGAATGAATCTCGGGTCCTGAAAAATGCGAGTGATATGGCTGTTTCGCACAAAACAGCTGAGGGTCATCACCACATCAGTGATGGCTGAAAGGGTGAACACCTGAATGCGATCTTTCGATACGCCCACCAAGTACCACTCCCCGTCCAGACAGATCAGCCGGTAAGGGGCCACTGCAGACTGCTGATGACCTTGATGCAGAAAGTGAACACAGCGATTACGGATGATGGCCTGAACGATAGCCTGGAAACCACCAAACAACGCAGGTGCCTGACGTGGCGGGGCATTCCAGATAATACATGGAGAGTCCTGACCACTGTCGAGCAACACCGACAGCAGCCTGGGATCCAGAGTAGGAAAGTAATGTGCCACGCTGGTTATCCGGGCAAAGCGGAGAATGTCGCTGTTGGTGCGAAAGGGACCCCGTGCGTCCAGGAGCCGGAAGCTTCCACGGGAATATTCGATGTCGAGATAACGCAAACGCTCACGCAAGTCGCGCTGAACGGTGCGCTCAGAAACGCCAAACTCCTGAGCCAATTGTCTGACGCTGAGTGATTCGCCCATAAAGAGGCGACTGACCAGGATGGCGAGACGGCTGGCCAACCGATCATAGCGGTGTCCCTGTTCAGACATGTTGTGTGCTCCCAGCAGAAAATATTGGTACCAGTCATCTGCTGGCAGTGAAAAATGGATTAGCGGGAAAGACGTTGCTGCCGGAGCCAGGCTACGATGATGCAGGCTGGTATGGTGACCCGGTAAGCCGGACCCGCAATGTCGGAAATCATCCACGCCGAACTGAGCGCAATGGCGACGGGACCGGAAATAACGGACAGTGCTCTGGATGCCACCACTACCGTGCCCCAAGTGGCAACGCCTCCTAGTGAGGTAATGACGCTTGCAGATAGTACGGTGGCAAGCTCCAGTGCAGCCAGCGAGGAGGTACGTATGGCTGCCTGTACTGCCATCAAAATGAGCTGAGGGGTGGGGTTGGTTAAGTCGAGTTGCATATTGCGGGAAAAGGTAGCCAGTTCTTCGGATGTCATCTGGTCCAGGCTTTTCTCCAGCACTTTCATCAGCAGGCACAACTCAATGGTCTCGGTGGTGCTTTTCAGGTTGAAGTTCACATCAAGTTTGTCGCAAACATCACCAAGGATTTCTCGATAGGTCACGCCCTGCCCCAGCCTAATCAAACTTACCAGCGTATTGGCCCCGTAACGCTGAAGTTCAGCCGCTATCAGTTGCCAGTAGCGGCGGTGTTCCGGTGCCAGCAGACGGTATTCCGGGGTGCTGGTCAGGCTCTCTGTCCAGCGGATGTCGCCGTCACGAGGGTCAGTGGTCAGAATAGAAACCAGTAGTTGCAGCTCTTCATTGCTGCACTGGCCCAGCAGGTTTAAATCGGGGTCGTTACGGTAGACAGCCATTAATCTTCCTCAGTCAGTGTGGTGAGAGTTCACACTTTAAGGGGGGCTGTGGCACGGATATGTCTTCTGAAATGGTGAGTTTTTACGCGGATGGAGTTGAATGCGACACTGAGTGTCATAGTCCCGTGACAACTACGACTAAAACATACACACTGAGATCGGAAGCTACCGTCATACATTATGATGATATATATCTGATTTTATAATGAATTATTGCATTTGCTCGAACAAAGACTGTATAGCCAGATCCATCAGTTCTGATTGGCCCATACTGTGTTTTTTTGATAATTCCTTAAGCATCCTGATGCTTTCTTTGCTCAAGCCGAGAAGTTCGGCAGTCTGTTTTTTATCCGTCTCTTTTCTTTTTTCACGTACCTTCTTTTGTGACCAAGCTTTAGTCAACGAAGTGACTAACTCTTTAAAATTGTCTTCTCTTGTAAGCATATAAAGCTGTGTGATTAATGCATATTTACTCTCACTCTCCGTGAGAGGTTCTAAATCAGCCAGGAACATATTTTTTTTCTTTAAGTAACGAACTGAAAAAGAAACCGACTCTTTGCTTTTCATCAAAGAGGTGACATTGACCTCATGCCTGCATATCTCTTTATCTCTCTTGTAGTTACAGGATAAATGTGAAATCAGAAGATTTATTTCAGTATTTTTAAATGGCAACAAACTTAATAAGGTAAAAATGGATTTATAACGTTCTTTATGTCCGCCTACGACTCTGGGCAAACAAAATGTATCAAAGACGCATTGAGCTTGCTGCTTACTCCCCACATCACTGTAGAGATGTATATTATCCGCTCTGAGCAGTTTAAACACACCTTTCCATTCGAGTTGCATCAGATTCCACCAGAAATAGTGGCATGCCTCGATATCATTTTTAAGCCATACAATACAACCATCGGAGAAAGCGTCACTTTCTACATCTTTTACAAGTTTATTTATCTTATCAAAAGGAGATTTTATTTTATCAGAAGCGACATCCGAGCAAATAAAATCTATTAATGCCGGGGCATTATTGGCTATCTGTGAGAAATTTGAGTTTGCTATCGTTATATTTAGCGATATTAATATGCGCCTGAGCATAGACAATGGAAAGGTTGAAAGATATTCCCTTATCAGCATTGGTTCATCTCCTGCCAATTCCTGAGCAGATTTGATTCTCATCCTTTTTATACGCTCATCACTCATGTCCAGTTCCTTCTCTCAAGCCTCCTTTTAAGATAACTTAAGCCAAGGTGTTAATGAAGATTTTTCGTGTTAAAAATGATGCCTGATAGCGGAAAAAACAAGGAAAAAACGTTCCATTCATAGCACAAAACCCCTTTAAATACTGAGCTGATGGCACTTTAATAGCATAGTCAATCAACTTCCCCATACAACGTTAACTCCAGAGTGACTGGAGGACCAGCCAGGAGCAGGTTGATGGTGCATGGCCACCGGATGTACACACTTTACATCGAACAAACTGTCGGATTGGTAATATATACCTGACACACCCTTTCTCTCTGTTACGCTTAAACCTATGGGTTACCTTCATAACCCTTTTGTAATCAGAAATGATTTAATCAAGATAGGTTGAAACATCAAATCTCAGTTTTAATTATCTGAAGGATTATTTTTAAGAGTATTTTTTTACAGCTCCAGTCATTGATGTGAAAAACAAACCACTGGAGATTTCCATAATGAATTACACCTCTAATCCTTTCTGGCAACAACGTATTACCGACACCTTACAGAACGCCCTTAAGGCTTATCCGCGAGTATTAATGCTGAGGGTTGATCTACGACTACCCAATGTACCAGCAGCTACAGATGCTGCTGTCATCTCCCGATTTATAGACTCTCTGAAAGTAAAGATTGCAGTGTATCTGCTTCGTAAACACCGCGAGGGCAACCGAAAACGCATGACCGACCTGCGTTATATATGGGCAAAGGAATATGGAGAACGCAACGGTAAAAAGCACTATCACATGGTGTTGTTGCTTAATCGCGAAGTCTGGTGTTCCGCAGGCAACTATAACGACCCGGCTTCACTGGCAGGATTAATCAAACAGGCGTGGTGTAGCGCCTTACGGGTGGGTACTCAGGAGTATGCAACGCTGGCACACTTTCCGGAAAGCCCGGTGTACTGGATTAACCGAGGGAATAACGAGCAACTACAGGAGGCATTATTACGGGCTTCATATCTTGCAAAGGACCATACCAAGGTTACTGGTGATGGCGAGCGTAATTTTGGATGCAGCCAGCGCTGATATCCCCTCAAGATTCGCCCCAGCCTATCGTTGCCGATAAGGCGCTCAGGTATTTTTTTACTGGCAATCCCTATCCTCTGAAGGAGTACTGGTGTGCAATAGAACTCAACCACGCCGGACTCCTCCCATCATTAATTTTCAGAGGGAGAGATTCCATGGCTACTACCAATAACCCAGTCCTTTGCGCTGAAGACCCGCTTATCGATATGAGCTTTATCACGACGTATACCGGTATGACAGATAAGTGGTTCTACAAACTGATTGGAGACGGTCTGTTCCCGAAACCCATCAAGCTGGGGCGCAGTTCCCGCTGGCGAAAAAGTGAGGTGGAGAGCTGGATGCAGCAACGTATCGAGGATTCACGGGGGAACTGTCTGCGATGAAAAGACAGTACACAGCGAAATGTATGTCACTGATAACTCAGAAACACGAAAACCAGCCCTTAGAGAGAAAACACTTCGGACAAATCACCGGAGCTGTCCCTCCGGCTCGAATTCACTCATTACTCAAAATAATCCATGTCCAGTTTGGGCACTTTAACCAAACGAGAGGAAACGCCAACCTCGTTTTCAATCATCAAATGAACTAAACGTTCACCATCAACCAGTACCATTCCCTCAACGGAATGGGCAAAATCTCGCGCCTGAGAAGTAAAGCCGGAAGTAGTAATAAATACTCCTCGTTTGGCCTTCTGTCCGGCCAGCGCACCATAGAACGCCTGAAGTTCAGGGCGACCAACAGTGTTCTGCCAGCGCTTAGCCTGCACGTAAACTTTTTCCAGCCCCAATTTATCAAGTGAAATAATTCCGTCGATACCACCATCTCCAGTACCACCTACGCGCTGAAGATCATCCCGATGTCCGCCATATCCCAGACGATGAAGAACATCCAGGACGATAACCTCAAAACGCGCTGGGGATACCTGCAACAAGTTTTCCAGTAACTCATCAGCAACAGCATCCCGTAGCTCTTTTAACGCTTGATCAAGACGATCGTCAGGGCTGCTTTTTGCCAGCTCTTCCTGGTTCGGTGCAGCTGGTCTTGGATCAAGATCGACAGCATCTGGCTGCTGTTTTAATTTCACGTTCATGAAATCAAAGGCCAGGTGGTTCACTTCCTTTTCGGCGAGTGGCTGGGGATGAGCCTGTACCCATTTAACCCCGTCGGGCGTTAAGCACCATTTTCCTCTGGATAAACTTTGCGATAATCCAGCTCGCTTCAGACGGTCATGTGCCCAGCCCGCCCGATTTTTATAAACTAACTGACCGCTGGCTATTACCTCTGCTCGCTGATTATCATCAAGATTAAGAGCATCTGCCGCAGCTTCATGCGCATCACGAGCTGGTACGCCCTCAGGTTTACCTGCCAGAAAACGGAGAACTGGTTCAATAAATTTATCGTAGGTAGGAACGGCCATATATACATCCCTGATAGGGTTCTTATTAGCTCGGCTGCGTCAAACCGATCAACTAAAGTCTGTTTAGTTACTTAGCAATTGAGTGTACTTCCAACTGGCGAGGTGATGAACACATACCTCAATCATTTTACTCACCAAGCTAAAGTCTCATCTCCACATCATAAATCAGAAAATATCACCCCAGCCATCTCATCCAACCGCGTTTTGACTACTTCCCACTCGGGCATAACTTGTCCCATCAAACGGTAAAAACGCTCGCTATGGTTGTGCTCAGCTAGATGACACAGCTCATGCAAAATTACATAGTCAATGCATTCTCGGGGAGCTTTAACCAAGTTTGGGTTAAGAGTGAGCCGACCGTTAGGAGAACAACTCCCCCACTGTGTTTGCATTGTTAGAATACGCAATGGGGGAGGAGCATTTACCCACAGAGCCTGCTCGAGCATGGCTTCGAGCCGTTTGGCGAAAACATCTTTGGCACGAGTTTTATACCAATCAATAAGAAGCTGCCGGACCTTTTCAGGGCTCTTCTGACGCAAGGTAACTTCCAGCTTTCCGCGCAACATTTTTACGCGTTGTACCTCCGCAGGTTCTTCAATCACCTTCAACAAGTATTGTTTGCCAAGGTAATAATGGCTCTCGCCGCTGATATACTTACGTGGCGTAATGTATTCAATCTGTCTGCGGAAATCCCTAAGCTGCTGATAAATCCAGCGCCCACGTTTCTTTACTGCCGTCAGAACGGCCTGGTCATCAGCCTCTTCAGGTGCAGAAACAACCACACGGCAATCTGGATGCACCTTAATCAACACGCGACTTGTGGCATAGGGACGAGACTCACGGTCAAAGTTGATCCACTCGTCTCCGTAGATAAAGCTCATAGCCTGCGTTTGAGTGTGAATGGGCACAGCTTACACTCCGCTCAATCCGACACGGGTAATTTGTACAATCATCTCGACGATCCTCTTCGCCTGGTCCATTCCGCCGCCAATGGCTTTGCATTCCTTAAACATCAATGGCAGCAGCTTTTTCCTGATATCTGCTTCAATGTTCTGCGGGTTTATTGAGTTTTCGGCCACTGAGGTTTCGACTGAACGGTCCACATCAAAAGCCAGTTTTATCCATTTATCCTGAACTTGCGAATCGGTAATCGAGAAAACCTCAGGTAACATTTTCTTGAATACGCCAAAGTAAGCCTGAGCATGATGGTTGCCGGCAAATACATCTGGAATATCATTCAAGCGGCGTTCATGCACTTGCTCTTCAAACTCCCGGAAAAGCATGTATTGCTTGAGCGGATGTTCGAATAACTTCTCAGCTTCTTCAATAGCTTGCCGTAATAGCTTAGAGAACGCTTCCTGCGCATAGGGATCATCACGCAGTTCTTGCTCGATCATACGAGTAACACGCGTTTTTATGATGTCGGTTTCGTTACGGGTTTTATCTTCGCTCCACTCATCTGGCTGCGCTTGCCCCATCTTGTTTACTTCGTAAACACCATCAGGCTCCCGAACTTCTACGCCAACAACATGCTTATCGAGTAACTTTTTGACCTGCTCGGCATACTCATCATAGTCGATACGCTCACCGGCATCTTGCTGCACTAACTGGCGTAAACTGGAGAACTGCTTCACCGTCTCTTTGTAATGACGGCGATCATCTTCACTGAAGCTCTTGTCTTCAAAGAAGGTGGCTGATTGCAATGCAACTTTTAAACAACTGGCAAATTCAGTCAGTGCCTCGTAGAAGTCTTCACGTATTTTCAGGTGCACATCGACCAGTTCGCCATTTTTGTCTTCAATGCGTGGCACCAATACCTGACGCAGTTGCTCGGTATCTTGTCTGTTCTTCACACCGTCAAAAATCGCCCACAGGTTTTTATAAAGCTGCGGTAAACGTTTGTATTCGGTGCTCATCTGATTATAGAGCCCGGCGAGATCGTCAATCTCATAACCACCCTGAGTGCGGGATGCAAGTTTCTGGTACTTCTCTATGGTAGTATCCAGCTCTTTAAGAATGCCACGATAGTCTATGAGCAGACCGAATTTCTTCTTAGGGTGTAAACGGTTGACTCGTGCTATCGCCTGAATCAGGTTGTGTCCTTTGAGCTGCTTATCGATGTAAAGCACAGCGTTCTTGGGCTCATCAAAGCCGGTTAGCAGCTTATCGACCACAATCAGCAATTTTAACGAATCGTCTTTATCAAAGCGGTCTATCACATTTCTGGTGTAGGATTGTTCATCCTGTTGACCGACATTCTCTTTCCACCATTTAACAACTTCAGGTGCGGTAGATTCATCAACTTCGGTGTTACCTTCACGCGTGTCAGGGGCGCTGATCACCACCGCTGATTCAAACAGCCCGACCTCATCCAGGTATTTCTTGTACTTGATAGCAGCGGCTTTACTGTCACAAGCAAGCTGACCTTTTAATCCTTCATCGATGTTTTTCACGAAGTGGTTAGCAATATCTAATGCAATCAGACGAATACGATCGTCTGCGGTGTAGATCTGCCCTTTACTGGCATATTTGCGTTTAAGATCGGTTTTTTGCTGGTCGCTTAACCCTTCGGTGATTCGCTCAAACCAGCTATCGAGAGCTCGTTCATTCACATCCAGATCGGGAATGCGCTCTTCATAAAGTAGTGGAGTTACAGCTTTATCATCCGTTGCTCGCTGCATCGTATAAGCATGGATGATAGAACCAAATTTATTGGTCGTTTTATCATCTTTCAGCAATGGAGTACCGGTAAAAGCAACGAATGCGGCTTTCGGCAATGCCTGCATCATGCGGATATGGTTTTCACCACCTTGGCTACGGTGGCCTTCATCAATCAACACAATAATATCTGAACTGGTATTGATGCATTCAGGCTGCCTGATGGCGGTATTAAACTTCTGGATCAACGAGAAGATAATACGCTCAGTGCCCTTACCAATCTGCTCTGCCAAACGCCTGCCGGATGTCGCGATCGCCGCTGACTTATCCCTCTTCCCAGAGAGCTCTCCACTGGAGATAAAGGTACGGCTAAGCTGGTTTTCCAAATCGACGCGGTCGGTAACCACCACAATGCGGCATTGCTTTAAGCTTTCATGCAAGATCAGCGCTTTGCTCAGAAATACCATCGTCAACGATTTACCCGAACCGGTGGTATGCCAAATAACGCCACCTTCACGGCTACCATCAGGTCTTTTGGTATTGATACGCTCAATCAAGCGTTTGATACCAAACACTTGCTGATAGCGAGCAACAACCTTGCCGACCTTTTTATCAAACAGCGTATAAAAGCGAACCATATCCAGCAGACGTTCAGGCAACAATAGGCTGATTAACAGCTTATCTTGCCCGGTCACGGCCAATTCACCCGCAGCTACCAAACCCTGGTACCAATCTCTGGCCGCTACCGGCCGGTGACCAAATAGCTTATCTAGCTGTTCAGGCGGAAGTTTTTGGTTCTTGATGACGTACATTTCAGCATCAGAGAGGTCCTCTTCACGCCAGGCGGCCCAGAATTTAGCCGATGTTCCACAAGTACCATACCGACCATCATGACCATTAATCGATAACAGCAACTGGCTGTAAACAAACAAGCGCGGAATTTCATCGTGCCGCTGATTGCGCAGAGTTTGTGATATTCCTTCACCAATGGTTGGGTTTTTTTTAGCATTACCATCCGGACGTTTTGCCTCAATGACCACCAATGGAATACCGTTCACAAAACAGACGATATCAGGCCTACGGGATCCAACACCGTTAGCGCGCGTTACTGTGAACTCTTCGGTAAAGACAAAGCTGTTATTCTTTGGATGATGCCAATCGATTAAGGCAATAGTTGGGTTCGCCTTTTTACCATCGATAAACTCGGTAACGGAAATACCGTACATCAAGTGGTTATAGAGACGCTCATTGGCAGTGAGTAATCCCTGATTCAGGGCCGGGCTGTTGACTTCAGCAATAAGATTATCGATGGCTTTGTCAGAAAGGGAATACTCTTGCCCACCAAACGTAAAAGTACGCTTTGCCAGCTGCTCCCTAAGAAGGTGTGTTAACACAACCTGATCAGGTTTGCCTGCTCGGGTAGCTAGAGCCTCATCAGAAGAAAGGTAAGACCAGCCAAGGTTAGTCAGTAGCGCCAAAGCCGGCATCTTAGCGCTAAATTCTTCCTGAAATTTTGGGGCATGTTGGTTGCTCATTATACTCCCCTATCGTTTAGGCTTAATCTTCCATTGATGGAGTACGGTTGCCTATTGACAGAACTGTCTACTACATACCGAGCAATCCCAATAAGCCATAACCAAAACGACCTTAAGATTGCAGTATTCAATCTCCCTAGAAACTCAGCGCCCCCCTTTCTGACAAACCATCTGCAGACCTCTAGCGATTGAACTTTAACCAACCCCAACTTAATTATAAATATTGAGAAGGTGCTCTTCAAAAATGGGAATGTCTTTGCCATACAACTCAGCCATAGACTCTCGGTATAACTGAGGAGCCTTTGTTTCAAGCCGATACCCAACTCAAGCACTCTGCAATTTGCATTTTTATAAAATAAAAACGCCCTTATAGAGGCATGAACTACGTACTTATCAGTCACACCGCCTCCATTTTCACCCGGAGTTTGCCGGTGAGCAATTGCTGCATCAACGCTTTTTTTTCTTGTTTCAAGTAATCTAGTTTTTGTTGTAGCACATTAATAACATTATCAACCGTAGTCAGGGCAGAAGCAATTTTGTGTTGTTCATCTAAGCAAGGACATAAAAAAGTTATTTTTTCAAAGTCTGATTTTGATAATTCTAAAAATGTTGAACCAGATGATTTTCTAACTAATTCTTTAACATTGAACATGAATAGATAGTAAAGAAACTCAACAGAAAAATCGGAGTTCGGAACTAAATTTTTAAACCCCTGATTGGTCGTTATTTCTGTTGCAGAAATAGCCATTGCACCAATAGTTGCTCTTGTACAAACAAGTAATGCTCCCTTAGGAAGCATCTTTGCCGAACTATTTTTTAAACCTTTTTCTGATATTGTCTTATTTGTATTAAATACATACCGACTTTTCAAGGATGTAACGTCAGTAGGAGTTAACCAGCTAATACCCCCGTTCCAATATTCTGTCTCAGTTGTATCTGGTGTACCTCCGGAAAATATGCTTCCCATGTCACTAACTTTAACCTTACTCCATTCGCGATTAAACCCCTCAAAGCGTTTCTTCCCTGTAAGCAGTTGTTGCATAATTGCTTTCTTCTTCTGCTGGCTATTGACAAGCAGTTTCTCAGTAATTGAGATCGCTTTCTCCCAAGTAGACAATATTTGAGTAATTTGTCTCTGTTCAGATAATGGAGGTAGTTTTACTTTTAATGTTTGGTAGGCACTAACATTAAGATGTTTTTGTGCCATCCCGCCCTGGAGGCTTAATACTTGTGACTTGCCAACCGAAGAATTTGTGTAAGCGCACAAATATTCAGGAAGCACCTTATCCTTCTTAGGCCTAGCTATAACAATATCTATTGCATTTGCCCCTTCAAATTCTGGAGTAACGACGCAAGCTGTACCGGGATACCCTGTCCTTACAATTAAAACATCGCCTGTTTTAAGTTGACTCTTCTTATTCGCCAAGTGCCCTTCTTGAGAAAAATAGACCCAATCAGAGTCATTAATAAACCCTTCTCTCACATTTGCTGATCTAAATGCTTTTATTCCCACACTTTCATCAACGTAATACTGAGAAGGTTTAATAACGACGCCAACAGAAATAGACTCACAAATTCTATTAGCATCTACTAGACTCCATCCCTCAGGCACCATAACCCAACTCCTTTAAATATAAAGCCATTTGGTCCTCTAATGCAGCCAGCTGTCCTTTAAGTTGCTCGCGTTCAGCATGTATAATCATCAGATCAATTTGCTCTTCTTCTTCAAAGGTATCGACATAACGGGAGATATTTAAGTTATAGTCGTTGTTGCGGATCTCTTGCAGGTTGGCAATATGAGCATATTTATCAATGTTATCACCATTTTGATAAGCTTTAACAACGTCACGAATATTCTCATCAGTGAGCTGGTTTTGGTTCTTACCCGGTTTAAACTCACGACTGGCATCGATGAACAACACGTTATCGTCCACTTTCTGCTTTTTAAAGATCAGAATCGCAGCTGGAATACCTGTGCCGTAAAACAGTTTTTCAGGTAATCCGATCACCGCATCAAGCAAGTTTTCTTCAATCAACTTCTGTCGGATTTTGCCTTCGCTAGAACCGCGAAACAGCACGCCATGAGGGACCACAACGCCCATGCGCCCAGTTTTAGGCTTCATGGTTTCGATCATATGCAGAATAAATGCGTAATCACCCTTTGTTTTTGGCGGCAAACCACGACGAAAACGACCAAACTTATCGTTTTCTACGTCATCATGTCCCCACTTATCTAAAGAGAAAGGTGGGTTGGCGGTAACCACATCAAACAGCATTAAATCGCCATTTTTATCCAGCAGCTTGGGATTACGAATAGTATCGCCCCATTCTATTTTGTGGTTATCCTCACCATGCAAAAACATATTCATTTTCGCTAGCGACCAAGTTGAACCGATGGCTTCTTGGCCATAGAGTTCATACTGTTTGGAGCCATGATGCTGCACTACTTTACGACCACATTTCATCAGTAAGGACGCAGAACCGCACGCGGGATCGCAAATAGTATCTCCCGGTTGTGGATCTAAGAGTTCAGCCATAAGCTCAGACACTTCCGGTGGGGTATAGTACTCACCCGCCTTCTGACCACTGTTTGCAGCAAACTTTCCGATCAAGTATTCATACGCATTACCGATTACGTCCAGCCCGCCCACGCGACTAGGCTTAAGGTTCAGCTCTGGGTTAGCGAACTCCACTAACAGGTCTTTGAGGATCCCGTTCTTTTGCTTCTCTTCACCTAGTTTATCTGTGTTAAAAGAGATATCTTGGAAAACACTTTTCCCTGCATCTTTCAGCTTAGTACCATTGGCTTCTTCAATCGCGTGAAGGGCCTCGTCGATACGCTCGCCGTTACCAGGTTCATTACGACGCTCGTAAAGCGCATAAAAACTGGCCTCTTTAGGCAGAACGAATCGTTCATTCTTCATCATTTCTTCGATCAGTTCCGGCTCTTCACCATACTCTTTTTTGTATCCATCGTAGTGATCCTGCCACACATCAGAAATGTACTTCAGGAACAACATAGTAAGGATGAAGTCTTTATAGGTATCAGGGCTGATAGTGCCACGGAAGATATCGCACACGCCCCATAGCACCCTGTTAATACGGTCTTGATCGATTTTGTTGCTCATAATCTATTTATCCTTAAGTAATTTCTGCAAAATGCCAAGCTCAAGTTGGTGGCGATTATGTTGTAACTTACTGATAAGTTTATCTTCTTCCTGCCAGACTCGTTGAAGCTCAATAAGTTGTCGTTGCGTATGCGCAGGTGGAACTGGAACCTCCACATCTAACAATGCTGCTTTAGTAACAAGCTGGATGTTTGTACCACTGCGATTAAACATCTGTTGTGTCATCGGGTGGTTAAGTACCCAACACAGGTATTCAGGAGCTATCTCGTGCTCTTCCCTTCGAAGGGTAACGATCAGAAACTGGCTGGTAGCTACCACTGGGATGTCACTGCTATAGACAACCGCGACGTTCCGGTTCCCCCTGGCGGCAACGACGATCTCACCTTGTTTGAGGAAAGGTGGTTCAACACGTTGCTCCCAACTAATCGCCGGTAAAGCTTCAGAATCTCTCTGCCAATCCAGCTCAAGGTCCTTAATTTGTAATATGCGTACATCCCCATCAGACACCGGTTCGACAGCCCCCCGGAAGGTATAGCCTGAGCGAATATCAGCCAAATCACCTATCTTGTATAACTTTGTTGGCATAATGGCCTCAGTTAAGTGCATCATCACTGATGGACTAATCTTAAAGAGGATAAAAAGGGCTTAGCTATGAGCTCATGAAGCCCTTATTTTGATAATCCACGCCTGCATAACTTTATATGTGAAGCGAGAGTTATATTACCAAAACCAGAACAGCCCAATGAATTTACGCAGCAACTTAGTGAGAGATAGTGAACCTTGTAAAGTCATAACGTTAGCATCAGTCGCTGCCGGGTTTACTTCTGTTGTTACGCTAAGTGTAATAATCTGCTTTTGCAAATCGTAAGAAACTTGATAAAATGCCATGGATTCGATCTCCTATCCTGGTTTAGACGCTTCGGGTTTGAGGTTCGCGAAAGGCTGGAATCAATCGCACAAATCACTCTCTTCTGTACGACCGCTACTGTAATAAAAGTGAGTTGATGCACTTATATTTGCTCAGGCTGATATCAAAGTCAATAAGTATTTTATGTGCAGTAGCTTCTCTACAGAAGAGCGTTACCCCCCGAAGAAGCAGTGATCGTTAATGGCTTAATTATTAATTATTCTAATATACTGTTTTAATTGAGTATTTAACTGTTCCTTATGTTTTAAAATCAAATGCACTGACTCCTTTCTCCCGATTTGCATCAAGATAATCCGCCCACCACTGCAGCATCAATCTACGCTCGTCCAAATGCTCCGCCTTATGAATATACGCAGCTCGAACAGAGTTACGCTCCATATGGCTCATCTGCCGTTCAACCGCATCCCTAGACCATAATCCTGACTCAATCAGCGAACTACAGGCCATTGTCCTGAAACCATGCCCACAAACCTCTACTTTTGTGTCATAACCCATAACACGAAGTGCCTTGTTCACCGTGTTTTCACTCATCGGTTTACGAGGGTTGTGATCTCCAACGAAAACAAAATCGCGCCCGCCGCTAAGCTTGTGAACCTGTTTGAGGATTGCTAAAGCCTGATGAGATAATGGCACCAAATGAGGTGTGCGCATCTTTGAACCCCGGTGTGAGTGCTTTACCCCTTCGATAGCTTTTCGTTCAGCCGGTATCGTCCACATTGCCGTTTCAAAATCTATTTCAGACCAACGAGCAAAGCGCAATTCGCTAGAGCGAATGAATATCAACAAGGTGAGTTCAACGGCCAGGCGGGTCAACAAGCGTCCCGTGTAACAGTCAATTCGGTGGAGTAGTTCAGGTAGGCGTTTCAGCTCAAGTGCAGGTCGATGGATACGGTTGCTGGAAGCAACTGCCCCAGCCATCTCTTGAGCCGGGTTGTAATCAATCAAGCCACTTTGAACGGCATACCTCATTATGGCAGTTGTCCGTTGCTGAAGACGAGAAGCTACTTCAAAACGGCCTGTAGCTTCTACAACTTTGATAGGAGCAAGCAGATCGCGAGTTCTCAGCTCCTCAATACTACGTTTGCCAATTGCATGGAACAGATTATCTTCCAGACTTTTAAGCACCCGTCGGCTATGGTCTTCCGACCATTTCTTATTAGCGCCATGCCACTCTCTGGCAACTGACTCAAAGGTAATATCTTCTTTCGCCAGTTCTTCTTTCACAGCACGTTTGTGTTCGCGAGGATCGATTCCAGCAGCAACAAGCCTTCTGGCCTCTTCCCTTTTTTGACGAGCATCAGCCAGTGACGTTTCAGGATAAACACCAAACGCCATCAAGTGTTGCTTGCCACCGAAGCGAAAGCGGAACCGCCAGTATTTTGAGCCGTTGGGGTGAATCAGCAAAAACATGCCATCCCCATCAACTAGGGTGTACTCCTTTTCCTGCGGTTTTGCAGAACGCACTTTGATATCTGTCAGAGCCATAAAAGTTCTCCTTCCATGTGCCGCTGTGAGTATACAACCATTATCGAACCAGCATATATACTCGGTTCTATACTCACAAGCGACTTGATGTGGGTTGACTCAGATTGACTACTGTTGAAAGGAAAATCGCGGAAAGCCTTGTATGACGGGGATTTCAGACACAAAAAAAGACGTCCGTTGACGTCTATTGATGTTCCGATGGTGCCGAAGGCCGGACTCGAACCGGCACGTATTTCTACGGTTGATTTTGAATCAACTGCGTCTACCGATTTCGCCACTTCGGCACTGAAGGGATACGGAAAACGTTTTGGATTATACCTGTCGATAGCCGCCATGCAAGCAACAGCGTGCATCAGTAGTGCTAAGTGTTGAAAAAAACAGCGTAATCCCACAAACGCGCGGTGCGGCGTCACATTTTTCAGCCATCAATGCGCAGCAAACCGGCTACCTGACTTTCGCTTCCCTGCCCCTACGACCAACACATCACAATCCCGCTCCAATTTTTCTCAAACCCATCTCACATTACACCCTCATCGCGTCAACGTTTTATCGCCGCCAACCATAAGCATTTACGCTTCCTCAAACACTCAATATAAGATTCCAGAATAATTAATGTAATTGATTTATATATTCCATAAAAAACTACTCCATCGCTTTTTCTTATTACCGCAATCCTTAAGGATTTATTAATTACGTCAATATTTTTATAACTTTACATTAATGAAAAGTTTTGTTTTCGCTCTTTATTCCAGGATTTTCCTCAGGCGTGAAAGTTCCGGTAAATACTATTTTTACTAGTCGCTGTACGAGTCTCGATGGACATCTTCACTCGGTGAATTTACTCAGGAGAAAGACTGTGACTACCTTAAAACCTTTACTGGCGCGTAACCGCAGCTGGGCGCTGCAGAAGTGCCAGCATGACCCGGAATATTTTGAAAAACTGGTAGCCGGGCAGCGGCCACATTCGCTGTGGATTGGCTGCTCCGATAGCCGCGTTCCCGCCGAAGTACTCACCGGCAGCCATCCCGGCGAACTCTTCGTCCACCGCAATATCGCTAACATGATTGACCCCGCCGACGACAACTTTATGAGCGTACTGCAATATGCCCTCCACTATCTCGAGGTCGAACGGGTGGTGCTCTGCGGCCACTACGGCTGCGGCGGCGTGCAGGCGGCGCTCTCGTTGCCGGAGATGCCGCTAGCCCGTGAGTCCTCGGCGCTGGCCCGCCGCATCGGCTCGCTGCGCGATACCCTGCAGGGTGATATCGCTACTCTGACGCTCACTGACACTGACCCTGACGCCGACGCGGCCGAAGCGCTCAACGCCCTGGTGGAGGCCAACGTTCGCGCCCAGTTCAGCCGCCTGCTTGACTGTGAACCCGTACAGACGCTGCTCGCCAGCGGACGGCCGCTCAGCCTGCACGGCTGCGTCTACGATCTGGCATCCGGCCATCTGACCACTCTCGTCGAACACCTCTCACCTCAGGAGCATGCCCCATGAATACTCTTCGTCAGGACTCTCTCGCAGGCATTGTCGTCTTCCTTGTCGCCCTGCCGCTGTGCCTCGGCATCGCCCAGGCCAGCGGCTTACCGCCCTTTGTCGGTCTGCTAACCGGTATCATCGGCGGCCTGGTCGTCACCGCCCTCAGCCCCTCCCGCTTCGCCGTCAGCGGCCCCGCCGCCGGACTGGTCACCATCGTCGTCGCCGCCATTGAATCCCTGGGTTCCTTCTCCGTCTTCCTGATGGCGCTGGTGCTGGCCGGCGTGCTGCAGCTGCTGTTTGGCATTCTGCGGGCCGGGCGCTTTATCTCGCTGGTTCCCGCCAGCGTCATCAAAGGTATGCTGGCGGCGATCGGCATCCTGCTGATTATGCAGCAGATCCCCGTCGCGCTTGGCAGCGCAGAAGAGACCGGGCTCGCCGATATCGTGCAGGGTAACGCCACCTTCTCCCTCAGCGCTATCGCCGCCGCCCTGGGCGGCCTGCTGGTCCTATGGCTGTGGGGTTCGCCGCTTATCCGCCGGGTGAAGAGCCTGCGCTGGATCCCCGGCCCGCTGATCGCGGTCCTGCTCGGTTGTGTCACCACCGTATTAATGACCCAGGCCGCGCCACAGCAGCTTGCCTCCCTGCCGCGCATTACCCTGCCGGAGTTCGGTAGCCTCGGCGATCTGCTGGGCGAGCTGGAGTCTCCTGCGTGGAGCGCGTGGCGTAATCCGTCGGTGTGGATGGTGGCGCTGACCCTCGCGCTGGTCGCCAGCCTCGAAACCCTGCTCAGTCAGGAGGCGCTGAAAAAACTGCGTCCGCAAAATCCGCCGCCTTCGCCGAACCGCGAAATGGTCGCCCAGGGCGTCGGCAACCTGCTCTCCGGCGTACTCGGGGCGATGCCGATCACCGCGGTCATCGTTCGCAGCTCGGTCAACGTCAGCAACGGCGCGCAGAGCAAACTGTCGATCTTTATCCACGGCGTACTGCTACTGATCTGCGGACTGTGGTTTAGCGGCCTGCTGACGTTAATCCCGCTCGCCAGCCTCGCTGCCGTGCTGCTGTACACCGGCTATAAGCTGGCGACGCCGCGGCTGTTCATTGAACAGTTCCGCCAGGGCGCCGCACAGTACGTCCCCTTCCTTGCCACCATTGGCGGGATTATCGGCTTCGGCATGCTGGCGGGGATCGGGATTGGCCTCGCCACCCAGGTGGCGTTCAGCATCTGGCGTAGCCATCGCCATTCGCTGCAGCTGGCGCGCTACGACGACCACTACGTGCTGCGCATCCAGCAGAACCTGACCTTTTTACACAATCCGCATCTGCTGGCGCTGCTGGCGAAAATTCCGGAAAAGAGCGTGGTGATCGTCGAGCACGATAACGTCGGCTATCTTGACCCGGATGTGCAGGCGGTGCTGGATGATTTTGCCGAGAGCGCGCCGCAGCGCGGTATCCGCCTCAATCAGTGGCCGCTTGCCAGCCGCTGACCGTCTCCCGGGCGGCTGGTCCGCCCGCTTATCCACCCCTCCTAATGCCAAGCGACGCCTGTTGCCATGCTCTACACTTTCTTCGTTACTACGCCAACCCCAAGGAAACAAACATGAGCATCATTAAAAGTTACGCCGCCAAAGAAGCGGGCGCCGATCTGTCGCTGTGGGAGTACGATGCCGGCGAACTGCTGCCGGAAGATGTTGAAGTCGAGGTGGAGTACTGCGGGATTTGTCATTCGGACCTGTCGATGATCGACAACGAATGGGGCATGTCGAGCTACCCGCTGGTCGCCGGTCACGAGGTGATTGGCCGGGTGGCGGCGCTGGGCAGCACGGCGCAGGATAAAGGGCTGAAGATTGGTCAGAAGGTCGGGATCGGCTGGACAGCGCGCAGCTGCGGCCACTGCGACGCCTGTATTAGCGGCAATCAGATCAACTGCCTGGAAGGCTCTGTGCCGACCATTATGAACCGCGGCGGCTTCGCCGATAAGCTGCGCGCCGACTGGCAATGGGTGATCCCGCTGCCGGAGAGCATCGATCTGGCTTCCGCGGGCCCGATGCTGTGCGGCGGCATCACCGTCTTCAAACCGCTGCTGACCCACCACGTGACCGCCACCAGCCGCGTCGGCGTGATTGGTATCGGCGGCCTCGGCCATATCGCCATTAAACTGCTGCGGGCGATGGGGGCGGAAGTGACCGCTTTCAGTTCCAACCCGGCTAAAGAGCAGGAAGTGCTGGCAATGGGTGCCGATCGTGTGGTGAACAGCCGCGATCCGCAGGCGTTAACCGCGCTGGCCGGTCAGTTCGATCTGATCATCAACACCGTAGCGGTGGATCTCGACTGGCAGCCGTACTTCCAGGCGCTGGCTTACGGCGGCAACTTCCACACCGTCGGCGCGGTGATGAAGCCGTTCCCGGTACCGGCCTTTACCCTTATCGGCGGCGACCGCAGCATCTCCGGCTCGGCGACCGGTAATCCTTCCGAACTGCGTAAGCTGATGAAATTCGCCGGGCGTAGCAAAGTGGCGCCAACCACCGAACTGTTCCCGATGTCGCAAATTAACGAAGCGCTGAAACACGTGCGCGAAGGCAAAGCCCGCTATCGCGCGGTATTAAAAGCCGACTTCTGATTGGTATTTATCGCCGGGCGTCCCGTGCGCCCGGCGCTTTTCTTCTTGCTTCATCAAACCGTCATCTCCCCGCCATTCCTCTGTAGTCATCGCTTCCCACAATCCGGGCTTCCATAAACGCCTGAACGAGACGCCCGTCACCATGAATAAGCGCTGGCTCCCCTGGCTGATACTGTCGCCTTCCCTGTTGTTTTTACTTCTGTTTACCTGGTTTCCGCTTGGCCGTTCGGTCTATGACAGCCTGTTTGATACCCGCATGGCCAGCGACGGCGCACAGTACGTCGGGCTGGATAACTTCGCCCGCCTGTTTGCCGACGGCGTTTTCTGGCAATCGCTGGTCAATAATCTGCTCTATATCCTGCTGACGGTGGTACCCGGCGTGACGCTCGCCCTGCTCCTGGCGGTGGCGCTGAGCGAGAATCACCGCGTCAACCGCTGGTTGCGCACCGCCTTTTTCTTCCCGATGATTATCCCAATGGTCAGCGCCGCCGCGCTGTGGCTGTTTATTTTTATGCCCGGTCTCGGCCTGCTCGATCACTATCTGGCGAAGCTATTTGGCCCGCTGAACAACAATTGGCTGGGGCGCAGCAACAGCGCGCTGCTGGCGCTGGCGCTGATTGGCGTGTGGAAATTCGCTGGCTACTACATGCTGTTTTTCCTCGCCGGGTTGCAGAGCATTCCGGCCTCGACGCGGGAAGCGGCGCTGATGGAAGGGGCCAGCCGCACCCAGGTGTTTTTTAAGGTCACGCTGCCGCTGCTGCGCCCGACGCTGAGCTTTGTTATCACCACCGCGCTGATTTACTCCATTACCCAGATTGATCACGTCGCGGTGATGACGCGTGGCGGGCCGGATAACGCCACGACCGTGCTGCTCTATTACATCCAGAATCTCGCCTGGGATACCCATGACCTCGGCAAGGCCTCCACCGCCACCTTCCTGACGCTGGCCGGGCTGTTTGCCTTCTCGCTGATTAACCTGAAATTGCTGGAAAAAGGAGCCCACTATGAGCGCTGAAATCTCGCCGCTGATGGTCCACTCGCCCGCCGCTGCGCGTCCGCTGTGGTTGCGCCTGCGTCGCTCACAGCCCTTTACCCTGACGGTAATCATGTGCTGCCTGGCGCTGCTATGGGTGAGCCCGTTTATCTGGATGCTGGCGACCTCGTTCAGCGCCACCACCTTCGGCGAAGATATGGCCTCATTGCTGCCCCGTCTGCCGCTGACTCTCGATAACTTCCGCGACGCGTGGGACAGCGCCGACTGGCTGAGCCTGTACGCCAACACCCTTATCTTTACCTTCGGCACTTTCTTCGTGCAGCTACTCACCATCACCACCGCCGGCTACGTCTTCGCCTGCCACGAATTTCGCGGCAAGAAAACGCTGTTTCTGCTGTTCCTCGTCCAGCTGATGATCATGCCGGTGGTGATGATGGTGCCGAACATGCTGACCCTGAAAACCTTCGGCCTGCTCAACACTCTGACCGGCGTGATGATGCCTTACTTTACCTCGGCGTTCGGCGTGTTTCTGATGCGCCAGGCGTTCCTCGCCATCCCGAAAGAGCTGGAAGAGGCGGCGCTGATGGAGGGATGCCGCTGGTGGCAGGTGCTATTCCGCGTACTGCTGCCGATGTCCTGGCCATCGGTGCTGGCCTTCGCCACCGTCAGCATTACCTACCACTGGAACGAGTACCTGTGGCCGCTGATGATGCTCAACGATCCCGATAAGCAGGTGCTGACGGTCGGGCTGGTCTCTTTCGCCATGGGCGCTGAATCCGGCGGCCAGTGGGGCACCATCGGCGCCGGGACGCTGATGGTCTGCCTGCCGCTGATGCTGGCGTTCATCCTTTTCCAGAAACAGTTCCTGCGAAGCTTCGGCTTCTCCGGGATCAAATAAGGAGTTATTCATGCTGTTAGCGCACATTTCCGATACCCATTTCCGCAGCCGCGGCGAGAAGCTGTACGGTTTTATCGACGTCAATGCCGCCAATGCTGATGTGGTTTCTCAACTTAACGCGCTGCGCGAACGCCCGGATGCGGTGGTGGTGAGCGGCGATATCGTCAACTGCGGCCGTCCGGAGGAGTATCAGGTGGCCCGCCAGATCCTCGGCAGCCTGAACTATCCGCTGTATCTCATCCCCGGCAATCACGATGATAAAGCGCTGTTTCTGGAGTACCTGCAGCCGCTGTGCCCACAGCTCGGTAGCGATGCCAATAATATGCGCTATGCGGTTGACGACTTCGCTACCCGCCTGCTGTTTATCGACTCCAGCCACGCCGGCACTTCAAAAGGCTGGCTGACCGACGAGACCATCAGTTGGCTGGAGGCGCAGCTGTTCGACGGCGGCGACAAACCGGCAACGATCTTTATGCACCACCCGCCGCTGCCGCTGGGCAACGCGCAGATGGACCCGATTGCCTGCGAAAACGGCCACCGTCTGCTGGCGCTGGTGGAGCGTTTCCCGTCGTTGACGCGCATCTTTTGCGGTCATAACCATAGCCTGACCATGACCCAGTATCGCCAGACGCTGATCTCCACCCTCCCCGGCACCGTCCATCAGGTACCGTACTGCCACGAAGACACTCGCCCGTATTACGATCTCTCGCCGGCTTCTTGCCTGATGCACCGCCAGGTCGGCGAACAGTGGGTGAGCTACCAGCACTCGCTGGCCCACTACGCCGGGCCATGGCTGTACGACGAAAACATCAGTTGTCCAACGGAAGAGCGCTAACCGCCATGCTCAGTCTGCAAAACATCAGTAAACATTTCGACGGTAAACCCGCGCTCAGCGCGCTGTCGCTTGATATTCACGAAGGCGAATTTGTGGTGCTGGTCGGCCCGTCGGGCTGCGGTAAAAGCACCCTGCTACGCCTGCTTGCCGGGCTGGATCAGGTCAGTGAAGGCGAAATCTGGTTGCATGATGAGAACATCACCGACACCACGCCGCGAGAACGCAATTTTGCGATGATCTTCCAGAACTATGCGTTGTTTCCACATCTGTCAGTGCGCGACAACATCACCTTCGGCATGAAGGTACGCAAGGAAGAGAAAAGCGGCTGGCAGCCGAGAGTAGATAAAGTGGCGCAGATGCTGCAGCTTGAGGCGCTGCTCGATCGTAAACCGGCGAAGCTCTCCGGCGGCCAACGGCAGCGGGTAGCGATGGCGCGGGCGATCGTGCGTAATCCGCGGCTGTTCTTAATGGATGAACCGCTGTCCAACCTCGACGCCCGCCTGCGCAGCGAAGTCCGCGACAGCATTATGGACCTCCACCAGCAGTTGAAAACCAGTACCGTCTACGTCACCCACGATCAAACCGAAGCCATGTCGATGGCCGATCGCATCGTGGTGATGAACGGCGGCCACGTGCAGCAGGTGGGGCGGCCAGAATATCTGTATGCCAACCCGGCCAATCTGTTCGTGGCCGGATTTATCGGTTCACCAGCGATGAATCTGCTATCGCTGCCCTGCGTTGACGGCAACGTTCAGCTTGGCGAACAACGCCATCCGCTACCGCCGCGCCACCGCAGCCAGACCCGTGTCTGGCTGGGCATTCGCCCGGAACATATTACCGACCGCGTGGAGCAAGGCCAACTGCGCCTGCCGGGCACCGTCCTGCAACGAGAACTGATGGGAGCCGATTATCTGCTCCACGTCAGCACCCCGATCGGCACCCTGCGCTTTAGCCGCCGCCACCGCGGCACGGTGCCGGAAAAAGGCGAATCGCTGATCCTCGGCTTCTCGCCTGCCGATGTGCATCTTTTTCATGCTGAGACCCAGCATAATTTACTGATGGAGTGTAATCATGTTTAACCCCCTCACCGCCCTGACGGTTGGGCTCAGCCTCGCCCTGAGCGGCGCGGCGCTGGCGAAAGAGAAAATAGACTTCATGTTTCCGGCCCCGGTAGACGGCAAGCTGACGATGGAGATGACCCGCGTTATTAAAGCGTTCAACGACTCGCAGCAGGATGTCGAAGTACGCGGCATCTTCACCGGTAATTATGACACCACCAAGATCAAAGCCGAATCCGCACAGAAGGCCGGGCAGCCGCCGGCGCTGGTGATCATGTCCGCCAACTTCACCACCGATCTGGCGCTGAAGGATGAGATCCTGCCGATGGATGAGCTGTTTAAATATGGCGATCAAAAGGCTGGCGATTTTCTGCAAAAGGAGTTCTGGCCCGCGATGCATAAGAACGCCCAGGTGATGGGCACCACCTATGCGATCCCGTTCCATAACTCGACACCGATCCTCTACTACAACAAGACGCTGTTCGATCGAGCAGGGATCGCGCAACCACCGCAGACCTGGTCCGAGCTGCTGGCCGATGCCAAAAAGCTGACCGACGAGAGCAAAGGCCAGTGGGGGATCATGCTGCCGTCGACCAACGACGACTACGGCGGCTGGATCTTCTCGGCGCTGGTGCGCGCCAACGGCGGTAAATATTTCAATGAAGACTATCCGGGTGAGGTTTATTACAACTCGCCGACCGCTATCGGCGCTCTGCGCTTCTGGCAGGATCTGATCTACAAAGACAAAGTGATGCCTTCCGGGGTACTGAATTCGAAGCAGATCAGCGCTTCATTCTTCTCCGGCAAACTTGGCATGGCGATGCTCAGCACCGGCGCACTGGGCTTTATGCGCGAGAACAGTAAAGATTTTGAACTCGGCGTCGCCATGCTACCAGCCAAGGAGCAGCGCGCGGTGCCGATTGGCGGCGCCAGCCTTGTGAGCTTTAAAGGCATCAACGACGCGCAGAAGAAAGCGGCCTACCAGTTCCTGACTTATCTGGTGAGCCCGCAGGTGAACGGCGCGTGGAGCCGCTTTACCGGCTACTTCTCGCCGCGTAAGGCTTCTTACGATACGCCGGAGATGAAAGCTTATCTGCAGCAGGATCCACGAGCAGCGATCGCCCTTGAACAGTTGAAGTACGCGCATCCGTGGTACTCCACCTGGGAGACCGTCGCCGTGCGTAAGGCGATGGAGAACCAGCTGGCGGCGGTGGTCAACGATGCCAAAGTAACGCCGGAAGCCGCGGTACAGGCAGCGCAGAAGGAAGCTGACGCGCTAATGAAACCTTATGTTGATAAGACCGCACTGGGAGAAGTGAAGTAGCACAGGTCTGTTGCGGGGCGCCCGGCTTACGGCGTAAACGCCCAGGCCGGGTGACCAACCGCCCCCAGCGCAGGATGCGCCGGGAAGATTTTGCGAAGCC
Organism: Klebsiella sp. CN_Kp088; assembly: GCF_040064335.1. Taxonomy (NCBI): domain Bacteria; kingdom Pseudomonadati; phylum Pseudomonadota; class Gammaproteobacteria; order Enterobacterales; family Enterobacteriaceae; genus Klebsiella; species Klebsiella sp. CN_Kp088. The sequence goes on from NZ_JBEAIQ010000029.1 coordinate 44,211, forward strand.
TTAGATTTTATCCGCCTGCGACGAAGCCCAGGATTTACGCGCGTAGGCTTTTCCCGCCGGGCTGGTATCCAGCTTCTCGCGCAGGTAGTGCTCGATCTGCTCAAGGCTGCGGTTGCGCGTTTCCGGCACGCATTTGATCACGAAGATCGCGCCGAAGATACCGATTGCCGCAAAGATAAAGAAGGTTCCGGAGAGGCCGACCCACGACAATAGCATCGGGAAGAACAGCGAGATCAGGAAGTTGGCAATCCACATTGAGAACACCGCCCCGCCCATAAACATCCCGCGCATCCGGGTTGGGAAAATTTCCGACAACAGCAGCCAGGTCACCGGCGACAGCGCCCCCTGCTGGAAGCTCAGGAACAACAGCATTCCCGCCAGTACCATATAGGCGCGCAGCGCATCCGGCTGACCATTGACCGTTTCCGGCAGCAGGTAGCTCACCGCGCCGATAAACACCAGGCAGGCGGTACAGCCGAACTGGCCGATCATGGTCATCGGGCGACGGCCTATCTTCCCCAGCATCCAGATACCGACAAAGGTCATCAGCACCGAAACCACGCCGTTGGCAATGGTGGCGAACAGCGCGGCGTTATCGGTCATACCGACCGAGGTCAGCACCGTCGGCGCATAGTACATAATGGTATTGACGCCGGTAAGCTGCTGAATAACCGCCACGCCGATACCGATCATGAACAGCTTAAACAGCCAAGGGGTCATTATTTCACGAATTTTTGGCTTACCAAGATTGCGCTGCTCGTCGAGAGTTTCCGTAATCTCCATTAGCTCCCACTCGACATCATCTTTACGCCGCGTACGCTCCAGCACCCGGCGTGCTTCCGCCAGTCGGCCTTTCATCGCATACCAGCGCGGGGTATCGGGCATAAACATCATGCCAAACCACAGCAGCACGGCAGGTAGCGTCGCCACCGCCAGCATCCAGCGCCAGGTACTTTCACCGCCCCACAGCTCATGGAAGGTGGCGTTAGAAATATAGGCCAGCAGCTGTCCAGAGACGATCATCAGCTCCTGCAGCGTGACCAGTTGCCCGCGTTTGTTGGCGGGCGCCATCTCAGCGATGTAAACCGGCACCGTTGCCGCCGCACCGCCAACCGCTACGCCGAGAACCAGGCGGAAGAAAATCATCCAGTTGACGTCCGGCGCGAGGGCAGTACCCACCGCGCCGATAGCGAAGATCACCGCCAGCCAGAGGATGATTTTCTTTCTGCCTGCGGCGCTGGCCAGATGGCCAGAAAGCAGTGCGCCGAATGCGGCGCCGAACAGCAGCGAGCTGGTCACCAGCCCAGTGGTAAAGGGCGTGAGGTGCAGTTCCTTACCCATAAACAGCAGGGCGCCGGAAATCACCCCGGTGTCGTAGCCAAAGAGTAAACCGCCTAAGGTCGCAATCAACGCAACGATCTTAACAAACGGCGTTGCCGGGGCGTCGCTATTCGGCCCCGACGCTTTATTGAGTGTGAGATATTGTTCCTGTGACATAGAAGACTCCAGTAACCTACCTTGTAGGGGGAAGATATGCTCTTGTCTGAATACAGAGGCCTCCTGCCTCACGGACGTGTCGTTCTCGTGTGGTTCTCTTGAGGTTTAGAAAAAGCGGGCCACGCAGCTGTGTGGCCCGAAATGCATCAACGATCAGATTCCTGCCGTTTCGCGGATGTACTTACGCGCCTTTACGGCGTATTCGAAGGGGTTCGCCAGCGCGGGGTCTTGTTCGGCTTCCACTACCATCCAACCCTTGTAGCCGTAGTCATCCAGCAACTGGAAGACCGGACGGAAATCTATTTCGCCGTCTCCCGGTACGGTAAAGGTGCCTTTCTTGACGCCGTCGAGGAATGAGAGCCCTTCGCGGCGCACCTGCTCAATTACCGCGGGGCGGACGTCTTTCAGATGCACGTGGTTAATGCGCGGCAGATATTTTTTCAGGATCGCCAGCATCGGCGCCTCGCCGCCCTCTGAATACCAGGCGTGACCGGTGTCGTAGAGCAGGAAGACGCGTTCGTCCACCAGCGACATAAACTTGTCAATCTCCGCGGCAGTCTGAATGCCGGTGCCCATATGGTGATGCAGGCAAACCTGCATCCCCTTCTCTGCCGCCAGTTTGCCAAGCGCGTTATAACCTTCAGCTACCCGCTGCCACTCTTCGTCGCTAAAGCACGGCTTTACATCGCCGAGAATCGGTTTATCGAGCCCCTGGATACTGCCGCTTTGTTCAGAGCAACCAATCACCTTTGCGCCCATCGCATGGAGGAAATTCATGTGGTTAACGAATTCATCGATGGTTTTTTCTCTTTGGCCATTCGCGAAGAAGGTGCTGAACCAGGCGTTGCAAATCTGCATGCCGCGAATATCCAGCATCGGCTTCAGCACCGCCGGATCGCGCGGATATTTGCTGCCGACTTCGCTGCCGGTAAACCCGGCCAGCGCCATTTCGCTGACCGTTTGCTGGAAGGTGTTTTCACTCCCCAGCTCAGGCATATCGTCGTTAGTCCAACCGATAGGGGCGATAGCCAGTTTGACGTTGTCTTTGTTCATTTTGATGCTCCTGCCGCCGCGCCTTACCGGCGCAGCAGTTCACGTTCGATAAGTTCACGCGTTTCCACGGCCTGGTATTTCATCTTTTCCGGGTAACCAAACAGCGAGGTGCAGACGATCGGTTCACCGCCAACTTTGAAGGTCTGTTCAGCGAAGCGCATATCGCGCAGGGTGCGGAACAGAGCATCGAAATCGACATCCCCCTCGCCGACGCCGACGTGCTGATGTACGGCGGCGTCAACGCCCGGCGGATTAACGATATAGCGGCAGTGTTTGGTGTGGTTGCGGGTATCGGCAATCAGCACGTGCGACAGGTCCTGACCGGCATAGCGCAGCATCTTCTCGACTTCACCTTTACCTTTGTCGTAGAAGAAGGTGTGCGGCACGCTGTAGACGTACTTCACGTTGTCGCTACGGAAGGACTTCACGATATCCACCGTCTCGTTGTTTTCTTCGCAGAAGTCCCACGGGTGGGCCTGGATTTCGACGCGGATACCTTCACGTTCGAATATCGGCAGTAATTCTTCCATCGAGCGGTAGAACATTTCTTCGCAAATTTCCGGCTGGTTAGGATCGCCGGAAAATTCGGTGTTGATAACCTGCACGCCCATCTCTACCGCTACTTCGATTAGCCGCTTCCAGTTCTTCACCGCCGCCTGACGGCGCAGCTCATCCGGGCCGGACCAGCGATAAACGCAGATGAACGAGGAGAGTTCAACGCCGTTGTCACGCAGCGCCTGCTTATACTCGGCCATGATCTCCCGGCTGGCGCGCGGATGTTTGTAGAATGGGTTAATCTGCGGGTGCGGCGACTGTTCAATGTATTTGTAGCCCCACTCCGCCACCTGCTGAACCATTCTGGTGATCCCGAGATCGCGAATCACATCGACATCAAAAGCAATTTTCATCGTCGTTACCTGTTTGAAACGTTACGTCGGTGAAGGAGGATTTAGCGTTGGTAGAATGCCGGGCACTCAGGTAGCGATACTGCTACCGGTTCGTTGCACTCTTGCGCTTTCAGACAGGCGTCGGCGGCAACCGATGCCGCATAGCCGTCCCAGGCGGAGGGGCCCTGCAGCTTGCCGGCTTTCACATCATTGATAAATGCCTGCAGTTCGACGTCGTAGGCTTTGATGAAACGGTCTTTCCAGTCGGTGAGGATAGCTGTCGACAGGCTGGCGGCTTTACGCATCTCCACCGCCGACGGTTCCGGCAGGCGCGCAATGCCCGTTTCGCCAACCACCTCACACTGGATGTCGTAGCCGTACTGGCAATTTACGAAGACTTCGACGTCGATCAGGGTGCCCTTTTTCGTTTCAAACGAGACGATCTGTGGGTCTTTCAGCCGCGCATGGGTATGGGAGGTCGAGCGCGGGAAGCGTACCTGTACGGAGCGGTAGTCGTCATTTAGCAGCCAGCGCAGCACGTCCAGCTCGTGGATCAGGGTGTTGGTGATCGCCATATCGGTGGTGTAGTTCTCGCCGACCGACTGGTTGCGGTGGGCGCAGCGCAGCATCAGCGGCGCGCCGATATCACCGTCGTCGATGACCTTCTTCAACGCCAGATAGCCTTCATCGTACGGGCGCATAAAGCCGACCTGAACGAGGCGACGCCCGGCTTTCATTTCAGCATCAACGATGCGGCGGCAGCCTTCCGCGCTCATCGCCAACGGCTTTTCGCAAAATACGGGCTTACCGGCCTCAATAGCCGCCAGGGTGTACTCTTCATGGGTTGGATCCCAGGAGGTCACCAGCACGGCGTCAACGTCGCTGGCTTTAATCACATCATGACCGTCGGCGTAGACTTCCGCCTGCACGCCCGGCAGCGCTACTGCCGCACGGGCGTTTTCGGCGTTGATATCGGAAACGGCGACCACGGTCGCCCCCTGTAGGACCTGGGTGCAGCGACGGATATGTTCTTTACCGATGGCGCCTGCGCCGATGACACCTAATTTGAGTGACATGATGGTTCTCTCCGTAGTTCTGTAGGGTTCAGGGTTCGTGTTATTTGTTAGTAATCCCGCGCCTGGGCGCGTTTTTCATTAATCATTTCAGCGACTTTACGGATACGTTCCGACAGCGCCGTCTGCGCCACGCCAACGTTCCACCAGCTACCGTATTTGTGGACCATGGTTTTCGGCAGTACTTTAATGTCGATAAGCGTGCTGACGGTTTCACGGCGAGCGGCATCCAGCGCGTGGCGAAGCTCATCGAGGGTGGTGACCCGCCAGGTCTTGCAGCCGTAGCCGGAAGCGATCGTGGCGAAATCCACCGGTACCAGCCCGCCCTGCAGCTGGCCGTTTTCCGCCGAGCGGTAGCGAAACTCGGTGCCAAAGCTATCCATACCGTGTTCCAGCTGCAGGTTGTTGATGCAGCCGTTCGCCATGTTGTCGAGCAGGATGACGTTGATCTTCGCCCGCTCCTGCAGGGAGGTGACCAGCTCAGAGTGCAGCATCATGAAGGAGCCATCGCCGACCAGCGAATAGACTTCGCTCTGCGGCTGCGCCAGCTTAACGCCGAGGGCGGCGTTGACCTCATAGCCCATGCACGAGTAGCCGTACTCTACGTGATAGGTATTCGGCGCGCGGTTGCGCCAGACGCGTTGTAAATCCCCCGGCAGGCTGCCCGCCGCCGCCACAATGACCGCATCCGCCGCCAGCGACTCGTTCAGCAGGCCAAGAACGCTGCTTTGCGTCAGGGTGGAATCCGTGATTTGACGGAATTCGCGATAAACCGATTCACGGTCAATATGGTCGTCAATTTCTGGTACGAAATCCGTTTCCTGCCAGACCGCCTGGTAGACGCGCTGGGTCTCTTTCATCTGCCGGCTCTGCACGCTTGCAATCTGCGCGCCCCATCCTGCCTGCCAGGACTCGTTCGCCAGCGCGGCGCTGAGCGCGCTTAGCGCCTCGCGGGCGTCCGCCAGCATTGGGATGCCGTCCAGCTTCCAGGCATCAAAATTACTGACGTTAACGTTAAGAAAGCGCACGCCCGGGGATTGGAATATCCATTTCGAGGAGGTGGTAAAATCGCTAAAGCGCGTGCCGATACCGATGACCAGATCGGCCTCTTTCGCTAACAGGTTGGCAGCCAGACAGCCCGTTTCGCCAACGCCGCCGACGTTCAGCGGATGCGATGAAACCACCGTGCCCTTTCCGGCCTGCGTTTCCGCAAACGGGATGTCGTAACGTTCGGCGAAGCTCACCAGCGCTTCGCCTGCCGCGGAATATTTCACGCCGCCGCCGCAGACGATGAGCGGTTTACGGCTGGCTTTAATTGCCGCTACCGCATCCGCCAACTGCGCCGCGCTTGGCGGACGGCGATCCAGACGGTGGACACGGCGGGCAAAAAAGGACTCGGGATAATCCCAGACTTCACCCTGCACGTCCTGCGGCAGACACAAGGTGACGGCACCGGTTTCCGCCGGATCCGTCAGCACGCGCATGGCATTAATGCAGGCGCTCATGAGCTGTTCCGGGCGGGTAATACGATCCCAGTACTTACTCACCGCGCGAAATGAGTCGTTAGTCGTGATACTCAGATCGTGGCTCTGTTCGATTTGCTGCAGTACCGGGTCCGGCTGGCGGGTGGCAAATACATCGCCCGGCAGTAATAACAGCGGGATACGGTTGGCCGTAGCCGTCGCCGCGGCGGTGATCATGTTGGCCGCCCCGGGACCGATGGAAGAAGTGCAGGCAATGATCTGCCGGCGCAGTGATTGACGGGCAAAGCCGGTGGCCGCATGGGCCATGCCTTGTTCATTACGCCCCTGGTAAACCCGCAGTTCGCCGCTGTTCTCTTCCAGCGCCTGGCCTAAGCCCAACACGTTGCCGTGACCAAAAATAGCGAAAATCCCTTTCACGAATTTCTGCGCTTCGCCGTCCACCTCCAGATACTGGTTATCAAGGAACTTCACCAGCGCCTGCGCCATTGTCAGTCTCAGTTTGCCCATGTTGCCTAATCCTTATCGTTCAGTATTTGTCGTGTGAGTTAGCGCTTTGCTCGCCAAAGAAGATGGCGTAGGTGAGGGAAAGCCGTTAACGTCCACTGGAATATTTTTGGATTATAGGCAAACATTTTTTTCATTAAACACAAATACAGAAGAAATGTTTCATTTTGCGAGAAGGATCAAACTCTCTACCCATTTCACACGTTTCACTTACATCTCCTTCGCGAGCAGGCTTCCAAACAAAAGAGGAAAAACAAGAGTATCTACATGAAAATTATGGATAATATTGATATTAAAAAAAGGATAACATGGGTAAGCGGGACACAGACAGCATGTATGGGTGGGCAGCTGCTTACCCACGCAGAGTGGTAGATCCTTCACACTTTTGGTTTTTTAATTTCGATTAGATTTGAAAATGAAATATTTATTTCTCAAACTAGAGATAACTAATAACCATCAGGCTGTTCACGGCAGACTGTCACTCATGCGACCTTCTCCTGGCAGCAGATTTGCAAAAGGAAACCCAAGCGATGAATGCAGCAGTTAAGCGGCTCGACGTCATCTGTATTGGCCGGGTGGCCGTCGATCTCTACGCCCAGCAGATAGGGGCAAGGTTGGAAGATGTGGCCAGTTTCGCCAAGTATCTCGGCGGTTCCTCGGGCAACGTCGCCTTTGGTACCGCGATTCAGGGATTAAAATCGGCGATGCTGGCGCGGGTTGGCGATGAGCACAACGGCCGGTTTCTGCGTGAAACCCTCCGCCGCGCAGGTGTCGATACCGAATATCTGATCACGGATAAAGAACGGCTGACTGCGTTGGTGATGCTGGGCATTAAGGATCAGGATACCTTCCCGCTGATTTTCTACCGCGACAACTGCGCCGATATGGCGCTGACGCCTGACGATATCAATGAGGAGTACATCGCCTCTTCACGCGCTCTGGCGGTGACCGGCACCCACCTTTCACACGCCAATACCCGAGACGCGGTACTGAAGGCGCTGGAATACGCCCGCCGCCACGGCCTGCGTACCGCGCTGGATATCGATTACCGTCCGGTGCTGTGGGGGCTTACTTCGCTGGGCGACGGTGAAACGCGTTTCATTGAGTCGGGTCCGGTGACCCGTCAGCTGCAGGAAGTTCTGCACCTGTTCGATTTAGTCGTCGGCACTGAAGAGGAGTTTCATATCGCCGGCGGCAGCACCGATACCCTCACCGCGCTGAAAAACGTTCGCCATGCCACCAAAGCGACGCTGGTCTGCAAGCGCGGGCCGATGGGCTGCGTGGTGCTGGAGGGCGCCATCCCGGATAGCTGGGACGAAGTGCCGTTGCAGCAAGGCGTTCGCGTCGAAGTACTCAACGTGCTCGGTGCCGGCGATGCTTTTATGTCCGGGCTACTGCGCGGCTGGCTTAACGATGAGGGCTGGGAGCAGGCCTGCCGCTACGCCAACGCCTGCGGCGCCTTAGTGGTTTCGCGCCACGGCTGCGCGCCGGCGATGCCGACAAAAGTAGAGCTTGATGATTATTTATCGCGGGCCGATGCCGTTCCGCGCCCGGATATCGACGCGCGGTTAAATCATTTGCACCGGGTGACCAGCCGGCGCCAGCCGTGGCCGGAACTGTGTATCTTCGCCTTTGACCATCGTAAACAGCTGGCGGATCTGGCATTAGAAACCGGGCGCGACCCGGCCTGTATTCCCGAACTCAAACTGCTGCTGTTGGCCGCCGCCGAGGCGGCCGCCACAGAGGCCGGGCTGGATCGGCGCAGCGGCATCCTCGCCGATGGTACCTATGGTCAACGTTCACTTAACGCCATTACCGGTAAAGGCTGGTGGATCGGTCGGCCGATTGAGCTTCCCAGCTCGCGTCCGCTACGTCTTGAACATGGTAATATTGGCTCACAGCTGATCGACTGGCCGCTTGAGCACGTCGTCAAATGCCTGGTCTTTTACCACCCGGATGACCCGGCGGCGCTGCGCGCCGAGCAGGATGCGCTGCTGCTGGAAGTCTGGCAGGCCTGCAATAAGTCCGGGCACGAGCTGCTATTGGAAGTGATCCTGCCGGAGAACGGACCGGACAAAGATGAACGCCACTACCACACTATGCTGGAGCACTTCTATCAGTTGGGCATCCAGCCGGACTGGTGGAAGCTGCCGCCGCTGGCCAGCGCCCAGTGGGAGCGGATCTCAGCGCTTATCGAGCGCGAAGATCCGTGGTGCCGGGGCATCCTGCTCCTGGGGCTGGATGCGCCATCGGATCGATTGCGTTCAGGTTTCGCCGAAGCGGCCGGGCACCCGATGATCAAGGGTTTTGCCGTCGGCCGAACCATCTTTGGCCAGCCTTCGCGCCGCTGGATGCAGGGCGAACTGGATGACGCAGCGCTAATAGATGAAGTGAAACGCAACTATCTACGGCTCATCGGCTACTGGCGCGAAGCGCGCGGCTAACCTCCTTCAGGCCCGCCACTTCCTTGAAAGCGGCGGGCCTGCGGTTTCTTCGTGAAATGAATCGCGTATTTCATCGCAAAAAATGAAAAATTCGCTTCATTTGGTACACTGGAAGCCATATTCCTTCCATTTTCTCAGAGCGCAACTTATGGCTAATAATCCGACCCAACTGACCATCCTGCAGGATGAAATCAGACGGCGCTACGACACGCTCAGCAAACGTCTGAAGCAGGTGGCGCGCTATATACTGGATAACAGTAATAGCGTTGCTTTCGATACTGTAGCCTCCATTGCGCAACAGGCTGACGTTCCGCCCTCAACGCTGATTCGCTTCGCTAACGCCTTTGGCTTCAGCGGCTTTAACGAAATGAAGCAGATGTTCAGGCAGCATCTGATGGAAGAGACCGCCAACTACACCGAGCGCGCACGTCTGTTCCGCCAGACTACTAACGACGAAACAACGCCGCCGGAAACGCCGACGGAAATCCTCAACATGTTCAGCATGGTCAATACCCAGGCGCTGCAGCAACTGGCAATGCAGACCTCCGGCGAAGACCTCAACCGGGCGGTAGATTTACTGGCGGATGCGGAAAATATCTATGTTATCGGTCTGCGTCGCTCGTTCAGCGTCGCCTCTTACCTGACCTACGCACTGCGCCATCTGGATCGCAAAGCCTTCCTGATCGACGGCCTCGGCGGGATGTTCACCGAGCAGCTCAGTCTGGTGGGGCCGAAGGATGTGGTCGTGGCGGTGAGCTTCTCGCCTTATGCCCGTGAAGTGGTGGAGCTGGTTGAGCTTGGCGCCCAGCGCAAGGCGCGACAAATCGCCATTACCGATAGCCAGGTAAGCCCGCTTGCCGCCTTCAGTGATGTGTGCTTTGTGGTGCGTGAAGCGCAGGTCGATGGTTTCCGTTCACAGGTGGCCTCGCTGTGCCTGGCGCAGACGCTGGCGGTATCGCTGGCATTGAATAGCAGCAAAGAGCCGCAGCAGCACCGCGCCTGATTGCCCGTTGCGCTAGCGGTAAACAGGGGCAATCAATAGACAAAAAAGCCGGGGACATCCCCGGCTTTTCTCGTTTATCGCGCACTATGAATAGCGATCGCTGTTGATCCAGGCGTGATCGTCTTCCCAGGTAAATAGCCACTTACGATCCGGCCCCGCCATCACGTTCAGATAGTAGCTGTTGTAACCGGCGATCGCCGCTACCGGATGGTAGCCGCGCGGCACCATCACCACATCATGGTTATAGGGCGCCATACAGGCATCCAGACTGCGGTCATCGGTGTACACTCGCTGAAAGGCAAAACCTTGCGGCGGATCGAAACGGTGGTAGTAGGTTTCTTCCAGCTGGGTTTCCTGCCCCGGCAGCGCGGTATCGTGCTTGTGCGATGGCCAGGAACTGGTCGCCCCTTCTTCGGTGTAGACTTCCACTACCAGCAGGCAATCCGCCTGCGCATTATCCGGCAGAATATTATGTACCAGCCGCTGGTTACGCCCTTTACCGCGATGTTCTACGCCAACATCCTCAGGCCGTATCACTCGCGCCGGGAAGCTGCCTTTGCCCGGCGCGCTGCAAACCGCCAGCTCAAGATCGGAATCTGCAGTGACCTCGACCTTATCCTGTGGCGGCACATAGACCGACCACGGCGGCGTACGCTCGAATGGCGACATGCGTTTACCAAGGTCGGGAAAATCGGCGTGCTGAGTTTTGATCGAGGCCAGCCCGGAGACCAGAACCAGACATAGCTCACGATCACCGCTCTCCAGGGTCACGGTTTGCCCCTGTTTTAACATCCAGACATCAAAGCCAATATAATGCCACCCCGCACTCTGCGGGGTGATGTGCTGGATATGTCCCTCTTTTTGCGCTTTAGCCAATAACGACATAGCGTTCTCCTTCGCCGATTAACCTAACGTCGGCATACTGAATTCAGATACGGTTTGCTGCCCCTGCGGCCAGCGCACGGTGGCAGTTTTCATACGGGTATAGAAGCGAACGCCGTCAGGCCCGTGGACGTTCAGCGCGCCAAATACCGAGCGCTTCCAGCCGCCAAAGCTATGGAAGGCCATCGGCACCGGCACCGGTACGTTGACGCCAACCATGCCGGCCTGTACATCATGAACGAACTCGCGGGCGGTATGGCCATTGCTGGTAAAGACGGCGCTGCCGTTACCAAATTCGTGGCTGTTTACCAGCGCCAGCGCGCTTTGGTAATCAGCAACACGGACGATCCCCAGCACCGGGCCAAAAATCTCTTCACGCCAGATGGTCATTTCCGGAGTGACATGGTCAAACAGCGTACCGCCAACGTAATATCCGTCCTCATGCCCGGCCACGCGCAGCCTGCGGCCATCCACCACCAACGACGCCCCTTCGCTGACGCCCTTATCAATATAGCCGAGTACTTTTTTCTGATGCGCTTCGGATACCACCGGCCCCATTTCGTTTTCGTCTTTGCCGCGCAGGCAACCAGGTCCCACTTTCAACGACTCGACTAATGGTTTCAGGCGGGCAATGAGCTTATCTGCGGTCTCGTCACCGACGGCCACCACTACCGGCAGAGCCATACAGCGCTCGCCTGCGGAACCATACGCACCGCCCATGATGGCATTCACGGTCGCATCAAGATCGGCGTCCGGCATCACGATGGCATGATTTTTCGCCGCGCCAAACGCCTGGACGCGTTTTCCGTGAGCGCTGGCGGTTTTATAGATATATTCCGCCACGCCGGAGGAGCCGACAAAGCTGACGGCGGCAATACGCGGGTCGGTATAAAGCTGCTCGGCATCTTCATTACTGCAATGAATGACGTTAAAAACGCCGTCCGGCAGACCGGCTTCTTTCAGTAATTCAGCCATGCGTACCGCCGCGGTCGGCGCCAGCGCCGGTGGTTTCAGCACGAAGCTGTTGCCGCAGGCCAGCGCGATGGGGAACATCCACATCGGCACCATAGCCGGGAAATTAAACGGCGTTATCCCCGCCACCACGCCCAGCGGCTGCATGAGCGAATAGCTGTCGACGCCGGTACCCACGTCGGAAGAAAACTCACCTTTAATGAGATGCGGAATACCGCAAGCGAACTCAACCACTTCCATGCCGCGGGTCAGCTCGCCCAACGCATCGGACCACACTTTGCCGTGCTCGCTAACGATAATTCCCGCCAGTTCATCGACGTGCTGTTCAAGCAGCATTTTAAAATTGAACAGCACGCGGGCGCGGCGCAGCGGCGTGGTACGGGACCAGCTGTCAAAAGCGTCGCGAGCGACCTGGATTGCGTCGGAAACCTCCTGCGCGGTGGAAAGCGTGACTTCGCGAACCACATCGCCAGTGGCCGGGTCGTACACCGGCATCGTTTCCCGGCTGCTGCTGGTTACCGTTTTCCCACCAATAAAGTTACCTGTGATAGTCATCTTCTCGCCTCATAGTGTAGAAGGCCGTTCAAGTTACGGCCCGTCGCTGATTGTGCTGTGCTATAACCGTAGTAAAATGAAATTTATATTTCAATAAACAGATAAAATGAAATTCCACTTTGGTGATAGCTGTCGCATTTTTCAGCAAGCCTCTCTCTACATGATTTCATATCGCAGCGGTAGTGAAGGTGAGATTTTCTGCGGTTGATGTTGATGTAAACTATGAAATAGCGCAGCAACTATTTTGCGATCGTGCTCAAACAACCATCATTTCATCCATTGCCAATGATGAAATAAACATTTTAACTATCAGGCAAGCGAACTAAACCAGTCAACATCTTGTCAGGAGTGTCAAATGGCCATTGCCCTGCAGCGTTTCTGTATCAATCGTAAAATTGCGCCATCGCTTAGCATTGAAGCGTTTTTCCGTCTGGTAAGCGAACTCGGGCTGCATAAGGTCGAGCTGCGTAATGATTTACCCAGCGGTAAAGTCACCGATGAGCTAACCCACCAGCAGGTGCGCAAGCTGGCCGACCGATACCAGCTTGAAATTCTGACGATCAACGCCGTCTATCCCTTCAATCGCCACAGCGCTGAAGTACGTCAGCTGACGGAGTCGCTGCTGAAAGAGGCGCAGTCCATTGGCGCCAAATCGCTGGTGATGTGCCCGTTAAATGATGGCACCGTTGTAGCGCCGCAAGAAACGCTTGCCGCTATGCGCGAGCTGGCGCCGTTGTTCGAACAATATGGCGTTCAGGGCCTGGTTGAGCCGCTTGGCTTCCCACAAAGTTCGCTGCGCTCGGCGGCGCAGGCGCAGGCGCTCATTCGCGACGCCCAGGTACCGTTTAAGCTGTTAATTGATACTTTCCATCATCATCTTTATCCACAAGCTGAAGAGGAATTCAGCCAGCTGGACATTGCTGAGATAGGTCTGGTTCATCTCTCCGGCGTTGACGATCCCCGCCCACGCGAACAGTTGACCGACAACGAGCGCATCATGCTGACACCACAAGATAGGCTGCTGACCTGCCAGCAGGTAAAACATCTCGAAGCCCGCGGATACCAGGGAGATTACGCCTTCGAGCCTTTCGCTCCGCAGCTGGCGTCATGGCGCGAAGAGGAGATTCGCCGCGAGATTGAACAGAGCATCGCGCTGATTCAGCGCCACTGCGCCTGAGATTAAACGTTGAGAGTTATCGATTTCCTCCATCTTTTTGCTGTCAGGTTGCCTATAATCGACGCAGGATAAATGGAGGAATCGATCATGAGCTCACCCCTGCTGATTGCGCGCACGCTGGATAAACAACTGCATCTGCTGCCTGCAATGGCTAACCGTCACGGCCTAATTACCGGCGCCACCGGCACCGGTAAAACCGTAACTTTGCAGAAACTGGCGGAGTCATTTTCCGAGATCGGCGTACCGGTCTTTATGGCCGATGTGAAAGGCGACCTGACCGGTATCGCGGAAGCAGGCCAGAGCTCTGAGAAACTTCAGGCGCGTCTGGAAAAAATCGGCGTTACCGACTGGGAGCCGCATGCCAACCCGGTGGTTGTTTGGGATATCTTTGGTGAAAAGGGCCACCCGGTGCGCGCCACGGTGTCGGATCTCGGCCCCCTGCTGCTCGCCCGCTTGCTCAACCTGAATGAAGTACAAAGCGGCGTGCTAAACATTATTTTCCGTATTGCTGACGATCGCGGCCTGCTGCTGCTCGACTTTAAAGATCTACGCGCCATCACCCAGTTTATCGGTGATAACGCCAAAGCCTTCCAGAACCAGTATGGCAACATCAGCAGCGCGTCGGTCGGCGCTATCCAGCGCGGGCTGTTAACCCTGGAGCAGCAGGGCGCAGAGCACTTCTTCGGCGAACCGATGCTGGATATTCAGGACTGGATGCGTGTCGATGCCAGCGGTAAAGGGGTGATTAATATCCTCAGTGCTGAAAAGCTCTATCAGATGCCGAAGCTGTACGCCGCCAGCCTGCTGTGGATGCTCTCCGAACTCTACGAGCGCCTGCCGGAAGCCGGCGACCTCGAAAAACCGAAGCTGGTGTTCTTCTTTGACGAAGCCCACCTGCTGTTTAACGATGCGCCGCAGGTACTGCTGGATAAAATCGAGCAGGTGATCCGTCTTATCCGCTCTAAAGGGGTCGGCGTCTATTTTGTCTCGCAGAATCCGTCGGATATCCCGGATGCCGTGCTTGGCCAGTTGGGCAACCGCGTGCAGCATGCCCTGCGCGCCTTTACTCCGAAGGATCAAAAAGCGGTGAAAACCGCCGCCCAGACCATGCGCGCCAACCCGGCATTCAGTACCGAGCAGGCCATTCAGGAGCTCGGTACCGGCGAAGCGCTGATCTCCTTCCTCGACGAGAAAGGCAGCCCGTCGGTCGTCGAGCGCGCAATGGTTATCGCTCCCTGCTCGCGGATGGGACCGGTCACCGATGATGAGCGAAATGGCCTGATTAACCACTCGGCGCTGTACGGCAAGTATGAAGAAGAGATTGACCGCGAGTCGGCCTTCGAAATGCTGCAAAAAGGGGTGCAGGTCGCCACAGAGCAGCAGTCGGCACCGCCGGCAAAAGGTCAACAAAACGGTGATGATGACGGGCTACTCGGTGGACTGAAAGATATTCTGTTCGGCACTACCGGCCCGCGCGGCGGTAAACGAGATGGTATCGTGCAGACCGCGGCCAAAAGCGCCGTACGTCAGGTAACCAACCAGATCGTCCGCGGCATGCTGGGAAGCCTGCTCGGCGGAAGGCGCCGTTAGCGCAAGGACGCCGACCCCGGATTGTGGCGCGCTGCGCCTCATCCGGGTTATTTGTTGGCTCGGTGAGCGTAAGCGTTAGGCCTTAGTCGCCTCAGGGGGTTGTCTTAACATAATCCCCATATCCCCGCGCGCTTTTACGCGCTTCGAGGCGGTGATTGCCACGCCAGCACAGCGCCAGCACGGCGACCACCGCAACCTGATGAAGATATAGCGGCAGGCCTTTGTCTAACACCACGAAAGCAAACAGAAAAGCGAATATCGATAGCGACAGTATAACCCCCGCTAACGTGCCATTGAGATCGAACCAAAACAGCACCCGATTGGCTTTTTGCTCTTCAGCTGTGCCCGCACGCACCAGCCCCGTCGTCAGGCTCAGCACATCCGCTCGTTTCAGCGACCAGATAAAAAACACCAGCATAAGCAGAAAAACTGTGCCTTCAAACAGGAACCAGCCGCTGGCCCACTCTGGATGCAACGCGCCGAAGAAGATGGTGGCGATGATAAAAATATCCGGGATCCACAAGATTCCGGCAGCGACCTGCAGAATGAATATCAGGGATTTACCAAACATCAATGCCTCCATGCAAAGACGAAAAAAAGGGTGCTTTCGCACCCTTCTATTGTACTACGCTTTTCTCATCATCAGCCAAAGGCTTATCAGGAAGAAACTTGCGCTTGGCAGCAACGCACCGATTATCGGCGGTATGCCGTAAACCAACGTCAGTGGGCCAAATATCTGGTCGAGGACGTAGAAGATGAAGCCGAAGCTAATCCCGGTAACCACTCTCACGCCCATCGCCACGCTCCGCAGTGGGCCAAAAATGAACGACAGCGCCATCAGCATCATCACGGCCACCGACAGCGGCTGGAAAATTTTGCTCCACATATTGAGCTGGTAACGGCCCGGATCCTGGCCGCTGGACTTCAGATAGGTCACGTAGTTATGCAGGCCGCTGATTGACAGCGCATCCGGATCCAGCGCGACCACACCGAGTTTGTCTGGCGTCAGTTTGGTCTTCCAGGTGCCACTCACCATTTGCGTGCCGGTGACCTGTTTCGGATCGGTGAGATTAGATTCATCCACCTGCGACAGGCGCCAGATCTTAGCTTCATTATCAAACTTCGCGGAAGCGGCGTAACGGACAGATTGCAGACGACGATTATCGTTGAACTGATAGATGCTCACGCCGCCTAGTTCATCATTGCCCTTTACTCGTTCAATGTAGACAAAATTATGCCCGTCTTTCGCCCATAAACCCTGCTGGGTCGACAGCAGCGAACCGCCGTACATCTGCTGTGCACGGTAGTTACGCGCCATCTGTTCGCCCTGCGGCGCCACCCACTCACCCATCGCCATGGTTAACAACACCAGCGGGATCGCCGTTTTCATCACCGCCAGCGCCACCTGCATACGGGTAAAACCGGAAGCTTGCATCACCACCAGTTCGCTGCGCTGCGCCAGCATCCCCAGCCCCAGCAATGCGCCAAGCAGCGCCGCCATGGGGAAGAAGATTTGCACATCTTTTGGTACGCTGAGAATGGTATAAAGCCCGGCGCCCATTGCATCATAGCTGCCCTGTCCGGCTTTTTTCAGCTGGTCGACAAACTTAATAATGCCGGAGAGCGACACCAGCATGAACAGCGTCATCATGATGGTGTTGAAAATGGTTTTACCGATATAGCGGTCAAGTACGCCAAACGCCTGCATCACACCGCTCCTTTATTAAACCGGGCACGAAAACGACGCATCGGCACCGTATCCCACAGGTTAAGCAGCACCGCCAGCGCGAAGTAGAGCAGGTTCACGCCCCACATCCAGATAGCGGGGTCCATTTTGCCTTTACCCGCGTTCGATTTGATCGACGTTTGCAGCAGGAAGAACACCAGATACAGCAGCATCGCCGGCAGCATAGACAGCACGCGGCCCTGACGCGGGTTCACCACGCTAAGCGGGACAACCATCAGCGCCATCATGAACACCGCCGCCACCAGCGTAAATCGCCAGTGCAGTTCGGCGCGCGCGCGCGCGGTATCGGTCTTCCAGAGGGTGCGCATATTCATCTGTTCAGTGTCGCTGGGATCGGCCGCTACCGCTTGATGGCCAATTACCGCCTGGTAGTTTTTGAAGTCGGTAATACGGAAATCGCGCAGCATCGCCGTGCCTTCAAAACGCGTCCCCTGAGTCATAGTGACCACCTGGGATCCGTCTTTTTTCTGCGACAGTTCGCCGGAATCCGCCACCACAACGGAAGGACGCGCGTTGCCTTTGGGCCGCAATTGCGCAAGGAACACGTCGCTAAAGCGGTTGCCGTTCACGTTTTCGATAAACAACACCGCGCTGCCGTCGCTGGCCTGCTGGAACTGGCCCTGAGCCAGCGCCGCCATTCCAGGGTTGGCTTTGGCTTCCGCCAGCACTTCATCCTGATGGCGTGACGACCACGGCCCCGCCCACATCACGTTGACTGCCGCGACGGCGCCGGTAAACAGGGCGAGGATCATTGCCGCCTTAATCAATACGGCTTTACTTAAGCCGCAGGCGTGCATCACCGTAATTTCGCTTTCGGTATACAGTTTGCCCAGCGTCATCAACAGCCCGAGGAAAAGACTCAGGGGCAGAATGAGCTGCGCCATTTCCGGTACGCCCAGCCCTAACAGCGAGAGCACCAGGTTGGTCGGGATATCGCCATCTACCGCGGCGCCAAGGATCCTGACGAGTTTCTGACAGAAGAAAATCAGTAACAGGATGAATAGGATCGCCAACTGGCTTTTCAGCGTCTCACGAACCAGATATCTTATGATTATCACTATAAATACGCCCGTAAAAACCCGTCTTATTGCAGGAAAATTGCTTGTTTCATGGCTTAAACGTCATTTATTCTCTTTTGTCGTCGAAAACATCGCTAAGATTAAATGACTCATCGGTTCTGCGTATCAGGATCTTTTCTGACGAACCAAGGCCGTAATAACGTTAAGATTAACACGAAGTCACCGCAACAGCGGACATGAGTTACGAAAGCTTGCAATTATATACTCAATGGATTTCGAGTTGTAGAAAGGCGGCAGGACTGTGAAGCCCCAAAGCGGCATCAGCCAGCGTCAGGGGTAAGCAGGCGTAGCCAACGCATCTGCAACTGGAAAGGCGACGAGTATAGCCGTAGCCACCACTGTTGTCTTTAAGATTCAGGAGCATAGTGCATGGAGTTCAGTGTAAAAAGCGGTAGCCCGGAGAAGCAGCGGAGTGCCTGTATCGTGGTCGGCGTCTTCGAACCACGTCGCCTCTCCCCCATCGCCGAACAACTCGATAAAATCAGCGACGGTTACATCAGCGCCCTGCTGCGTCGCGGCGAGCTCGAAGGCAAGCCTGGCCAGACGTTGTTACTGCACCATGTGCCGAACATCCTGTCTGAGCGCATTCTGCTCATCGGCTGTGGTAAAGAGCGCGAACTGGATGAACGTCAGTATAAACAAGTTATTCAGAAAACCATTAATACTCTGAATGATACTGGTTCGATGGAAGCCGTCTGCTTCCTGACGGAACTGCACGTTAAGGGCCGCAACAACTACTGGAAAGTTCGCCAGGCCGTTGAAACCGCCAAAGAGACGCTATACAGCTTCGATCAGTTGAAGACCAACAAAAGCGAGCCGCGTCGCCCGCTGCGTAAAATGGTCTTTAACGTACCGACTCGCCGCGAGCTCACCAGCGGCGAACGCGCCATTCAACATGGCCTGGCGATCGCCGCCGGCATCAAAGCGGCGAAAGATCTCGGCAATATGCCGCCGAATATCTGTAACGCGGCTTACCTTGCTTCCCAGGCGCGCCAGTTGGCCGACACTTACAGCAAGAACGTCATCACCCGCGTGATCGGCGAACAGCAGATGCGCGAGCTGGGGATGAACTCCTATCTCGCCGTCGGCAACGGCTCGCAGAACGAGTCGCTGATGTCGGTCATCGAGTATAAAGGCAACCCGTCTGAAGACGCGCGCCCTATCGTGCTGGTCGGTAAAGGCCTGACCTTCGACTCCGGCGGTATCTCCATCAAGCCTGCCGAAGGCATGGACGAGATGAAGTACGACATGTGCGGCGCGGCGGCGGTCTACGGCGTAATGCGAATGGTTGCCGAGCTGCAGCTGCCGCTAAACGTCATCGGCGTGCTGGCAGGCTGTGAAAATATGCCTGGCGGTCGCGCGTATCGCCCGGGCGATGTTCTGACCACCATGTCCGGACAGACCGTTGAAGTGCTGAATACCGATGCCGAAGGCCGTCTGGTGCTGTGCGACGTATTGACCTACGTTGAGCGCTTCGAACCGGAAGCGGTTATCGATGTCGCAACGCTGACCGGCGCCTGCGTGATTGCCCTCGGTCATCACATCACCGGCCTGATGTCGAACCATAACCCGCTGGCTCATGAGCTGATCGGCGCCTCCGAACTGGCCGGCGACCGCGCATGGCGTCTGCCGCTGGCCGACGAGTTCCAGGATCAGCTGGAGTCCAACTTTGCGGATATGGCGAACATCGGCGGCCGTCCTGGCGGCGCGATTACCGCTGGCTGCTTCCTGTCACGCTTCACTCGCAAGTACAACTGGGCGCACCTCGACATCGCCGGTACCGCCTGGCGTTCCGGAAAAGCCAAAGGCGCGACTGGCCGCCCGGTGGCGCTGCTGTCGCAGTTCCTGCTCAATCGTGCGGGTTTTAACGGCGAAGAGTGATTGCCGTCTGATGCCCGGTGGCGCTACGCTTACCGGGCCTACGGAAAGATGCCGTTTGTAGGCCGGGTAAGCGTAGCGCCACCCGGCTTTGCATTTAAATCCACAACAAGAAGCCCCATATATGAAAAACGCAACGTTCTATCTTCTGGACAATGACACCATCGTCGACGAGCTCAGCGCCGTCGAACAGCTGGTGTGTGAAATTGCCGCAGAACGTTGGCGCAACGGCAAGCGCGTATTGATCGCCTGTGAAGATGAACAGCAGGCTATTCGCCTCGACGAAGCGCTGTGGACGCGGCCGCCGGAGAGCTTTGTGCCGCATAACCTGGCGGGCGAAGGCCCGAGAGGCGGCGCGCCGGTAGAAATTGCCTGGCCGCAAAAGCGCAACAGCAGCCCGCGGGATATTCTTATCAGCCTGCGGCTAAACTTTGCAGATTTTGCCACCGCTTTCACAGAAGTGATAGACTTTGTCCCTTACGAAGATTCTCTGAAACAACTGGCGCGCGAACGCTATAAAGCGTACCGCATGGCTGGTTTCAACCTGAACACGGCAACCTGGAAATAATGGAAAAGACATACAACCCACAAGATATCGAACAGCCGCTTTACGAGCACTGGGAAAAGCAGGGCTATTTCAAACCGAATGGTGATGAAAGCCAGGAGAGCTTCTGCATCATGATCCCGCCGCCGAACGTCACCGGCAGTTTGCATATGGGTCATGCCTTCCAGCAAACCATCATGGATACCATGATTCGCTACCAGCGCATGCAGGGTAAAAACACCCTGTGGCAGGCCGGTACCGACCACGCGGGTATCGCCACCCAGATGGTGGTTGAGCGTAAGATTGCCGCTGAAGAAGGTAAAACCCGCCACGACTACGGTCGCGATGCCTTCATCGATAAAATCTGGCAGTGGAAAGCGGAATCCGGCGGCACCATTACCCGCCAGATGCGCCGCCTCGGCAACTCCGTAGACTGGGAGCGCGAGCGCTTCACAATGGACGAAGGCCTGTCCAACGCGGTGAAAGAGGTCTTCGTTCGCCTGTACAAAGAAGACCTGATTTATCGCGGCAAGCGCCTGGTCAACTGGGACCCGAAACTGCGCACCGCCATCTCTGACCTGGAAGTAGAGAACCGCGAATCGAAAGGTTCCATGTGGCACATCCGCTATCCGCTGGCCGATGGCGCGAAAACCGCTGACGGTAAAGATTACCTGGTGGTCGCCACCACCCGTCCGGAAACCCTGTTGGGCGATACCGGCGTGGCCGTTAACCCGGAAGATCCGCGTTACAAAGACCTTATCGGTAAATTCGTGGTGCTGCCGCTGGTTAACCGCCGCATTCCAATTGTTGGCGACGAACACGCCGACATGGAAAAAGGCACCGGCTGCGTGAAAATCACCCCGGCGCACGACTTTAACGACTACGAAGTTGGCCGCCGTCATCAGCTGCCGATGATTAATATTTTGACCTTTGATGGCGACATCCGCGAAAGCGCGGAAGTCTACGATACCAAAGGCAATGAATCCGACGTCTATTCCAACGAGATCCCGGCTGAATTCCAGAAGATGGAACGTTTTGCCGCGCGTAAAGCGATGGTTGCCGCTGTCGACGCGTTGGGCCTGCTGGAAGAGATCAAACCGCACGACCTGACCGTGCCTTACGGCGACCGCGGCGGTGTGGTTATCGAACCGATGCTGACCGACCAGTGGTACGTGCGTGCGGACGTGCTGGCCAAGCCGGCAGTCGAAGCCGTTGAGAATGGCGACATTCAGTTCGTGCCGAAGCAGTACGAAAACATGTACTTCTCCTGGATGCGCGATATTCAGGACTGGTGTATTTCCCGTCAGCTGTGGTGGGGTCACCGCATCCCGGCATGGTACGACGATCAGGGCAACGTCTACGTTGGCCGCACCGAAGACGAAGTACGCCAGGAAAATAATCTCGGCGCCGACGTCGCGCTGCGTCAGGATGAAGACGTTCTGGATACCTGGTTCTCTTCCGCGCTGTGGACCTTCTCCACCCTCGGCTGGCCGGAAAACACCGACGCGCTGCGTCAGTTCCACCCGACCAGCGTGATGGTGTCCGGCTTCGACATTATCTTCTTCTGGATCGCCCGCATGATCATGATGACCATGCACTTCATCAAAGATGAAAACGGCAAGCCGCAGGTTCCGTTTAAGACCGTCTACATGACCGGCCTTATCCGCGACGACGAAGGCCAGAAGATGTCCAAATCCAAGGGTAACGTCATTGACCCGCTGGATATGGTTGACGGCATCACCCTGCCGGAGCTGCTGGAGAAACGTACCGGCAACATGATGCAGCCGCAGCTGGCGGAAAAAATCCGTAAGCGCACCGAGAAACAGTTCCCGAACGGTATCGAGCCGCACGGCACCGACGCCCTGCGTTTCACCCTGGCGGCGCTGGCCTCTACCGGCCGCGACATCAACTGGGATATGAAGCGTCTGGAAGGTTACCGTAACTTCTGCAACAAGCTGTGGAACGCCAGCCGCTTCGTACTGATGAATACCGAAGATCAGGATTGCGGTTTCAACGGCGGCGAGATGGTGCTGTCCCTGGCCGACCGCTGGATCCTGGCTGAATTCAACCAGACCGTGAAAGCGTACCGCGAAGCGCTGGATAACTTCCGCTTCGATATCGCCGCGGGCATCCTGTATGAATTTACCTGGAACCAATTCTGCGACTGGTACCTCGAACTGACCAAGCCGGTCATGAACGGTGGCAGCGAAGCGGAGCTGCGCGGGACTCGCCATACTCTGGTGACCGTGCTGGAAGGTCTGCTGCGCCTGGCTCACCCGATTATTCCTTTCATCACCGAGACCATCTGGCAGCGCGTGAAAGTAATCTGCGGTATCACCGCCGATACCATCATGCTGCAGCCGTTCCCGCAGTACGAGGCTTCTCAGGTTGATGAAGCGGCGCTAGCCGACACCGAATGGCTGAAGCAGGCGATCGTCGCCGTACGTAACATCCGTGCGGAGATGAACATCGCTCCGGGTAAACCGCTGGAACTGCTGCTGCGCGGCTGCAGCAAAGATGCCGAGCGTCGTGTTAACGACAACCGCAGTTTCCTGCTGAACCTGGCGCGTCTGGAAAGCATCACCGTGCTGCCTGCCGATGATAAAGGTCCAGTTTCCGTGACCAAGATTATCGACGGCGCCGAGCTGCTGATCCCGATGGCGGGTCTTATCGACAAAGAAGCCGAGCTGGCGCGTCTGGCAAAAGAAGTGGCGAAAGTCGAAGCGGAAATCGGCCGTATCGAAAGCAAGCTGTCCAACGAAGGCTTTGTGGCCCGCGCGCCGGAAGCGGTTATCGCCAAAGAGCGTGAGAAGCTGGAAGGCTACGCGGAAGCGAAAGCGAAACTGATTGAACAGCAGGCAGTGATCGCCGCGCTGTAATCCTCCCGCCCCTTATCCCATCCGGTAAGGGGCGTTATTTTATGAAAGATCCTCGCTTGCACTCTCCCCGCCCGCAGTGTTATTAACAACATCATCCGTCATTATTATTGTAATGAGTCTTCAAATGAATACGAGCGCAACCCTAACGCTATCCCTGCGCCGCATCACGGCCACTGATAATCCGGCGATTGCCAATGTTATCCGCCAGGTCTCCGCGGAATACGGTCTGACCGCCGATAAAGGCTATACGGTCGCTGACCCGAATCTGGATGAACTCTATGAGCTCTATAGCCAACCTGGCTCCGCTTATTGGGTGGTTGAGCAAAATGGCGAAGTGGTCGGCGGCGGCGGCGTGGCGCCGCTCTCGTGTAGCGAGTCCGATATCTGTGAGCTACAGAAAATGTACTTTATGTCCCCGGCGCGCGGCAAAGGGCTGGCGAAAAAGCTGGCGCTGATGGCGATGGATTACGCCCGCGAGCAGGGTTTTAAACGCTGCTATCTGGAAACCACCGCTTTTTTGAAAGAAGCGATTGGCTTGTATGAGCATCTCGGGTTTGAGCATATTGACGAGCCGCTGGGCTGCACCGGCCACGTCGATTGTGAAGTGCGGATGTTGAAAACGCTGTAACGCCTCGCTACCGTGGGCCTCCCCGGTAGCGCTGCGCTTATCGGGGCTACCCGCGGTGTCGTTTTTTGTCGGGTGGCGGCTAACGCCTTACCCGACCTACGGCCCGTGCTATTGCGAGCTAAAGCTCTCAACGCTCTCCCTCTCCCCAGGATTACTGAAACTGCCGGTGTTAGTGGCTACAGGGGCCGAATACCGCGGGCTACAACGCCGTCGGCACGCCGCTGTGGAAACGGAACTCGGGCTCCGGGCGGAGGATCAATGCCGCTTCCGCCTCGCCAAGCTGGCGTACGCGCTCGCTGATATCTCCCCCCGCTATCTTCTGCGCCAGGTCCAGGTAATCCTGATAATGCCGGGCCTCGGAGCGCAGCAGCGACAGATAAAACTTCTGGAGATCATCATCCAGCCACGGCGCCAGCGCGGCAAATCGCTCGCAGGAGCGCGCTTCGATATAGGCGCCGCAAATCAGCTTATCGATTAGCATCACCGGCTCATGGGATCGCACCTCCCGGCGCATACCGCGGGCATAGTTGCTGGCGGTGATTTTGACGTAAGGGATATCCCGCGCCAGCATGATCTCACGCACCTGCCAGAAGTGGTGCAGCTCCTCTTTGATAAGCAGAATCATGCTGTCGAGCAACTGGCTGCCCCACGGGTCGTTGGTTCGCGGCATGGCGCTTTTGTTGATCCGTTTATGCAGAGCGACAAAATCCGGCTCCGGCCCACGGCGATAGGTAAAGTCTTCGTACGGTTTCAGGCATTCCAGTAGCTCGTCGGCGCCATCTTTATCGGCGACGTAGCGGCGTACCAGCAGCATGGCGTTTTGCGCCGCTTTCAGCTCGCATACCATATGGTCGGTCAACAGCAGCGGCAGGTTTTCCGGTTTACGGGCTTCGTCAATCCACGCCTGCGGCGTTGGGCAGTGCAGGAATGCTAAAATCGGGGAAAGTATTTGCGGGTAATCCATTGAAGCTCCAGGCTATACCCTAATCAGGACGGGTATATACGGCGGCAGACGCCGCCGTATCCGTTGACGACTTAGTGGCGTACGCCGTTATCGTCTTCGTCAATTAAATCTTCGTCATCTTCGCCGTCATCGTCTTCGCCGTTCGGGTCTTCGTAGTAGGTACCCCAACCGTCGTACTCGACGTTGAATTTTTCCGCCAGGTTCATCAGCTGTTCAACCTGGGCGTCGATCAGATCGGCGTTAAGCGCGCTTTCGCTCAGGATATCGCAGCAGATCACCACTTCACCTTCTTCGACTTCCAGCTCTTCCGGCTCGGTGACTTCATAACCCATCTTGAAGGCCTCTACCGCCACTTTTTCCAACGTTTCGAAATCGTCGGCAGAGAGATGATGCTCAATGGTATACAGCGCGTCCGGATCGCTGCCATCTTCCAGCAGCTCTTCGATAATCAGACGCGTTTCCTCACGCTGTTCTTCCAGTAGTTCCGGGTTTGCCATGGCTCGTTCCTCATAATGTGCGGCAGATACTCCTATTGTCACATACCGCCGTGATTGCCTCCACCTTCTGTGTAAAAGATTTCTAACTCGGGGTTGCAAATGAATATTCATACATATAAAGTGAATTTTAATTCAATAGTGGCGTTTGCCAGGTGAGGGAATTATGTCCGCGTTATATCAGAAGCATTTCTTGAGATTACTGGATTTTACTGCTGCAGAAATTACCGGCCTTGTCGACCTGGCCGCGCAATTAAAAGCCGATAAGAAAAACGGCATCGAAGCCCAGAAACTGAAGGGCAAAAACATCGCGCTCATCTTCGAAAAAGACTCAACCCGCACACGATGCTCTTTCGAAGTTGCCGCTTACGACCAGGGCGCCCGCGTGACCTATCTCGGTTCCAGCGGAAGCCAAATCGGCCACAAAGAATCCATGAAAGATACCGCCCGCGTGCTGGGTCGCATGTATGACGGTATTCAGTACCGCGGCTACGGTCAGGAGCTGGTAGAAACCCTGGCGGAGTACGCCGGCGTGCCGGTGTGGAACGGCCTGACCGATGAATTCCACCCGACACAGCTACTGGCCGACCTGCTGACCATGCAAGAGCACCTGCCGGGTAAGGCATTTAATGAAATGACGCTGGTCTACGCCGGCGACGCGCGTAACAACATGGGTAATTCCATGCTGGAAGCCGCCGCGCTGACCGGGCTGGACCTGCGCCTGGTGGCGCCGAAAGCCTGCTGGCCGGAAGAGGGTTTAGTGGCGGAATGCACTGCGCTGGCGAAAAAGCACGGCGGCAATATTACCCTGACGGAAGATATCGCCGCGGGCGTAAAAGGCGCCGATTTCATTTATACCGACGTGTGGGTATCGATGGGCGAGGCGAAAGAGAAATGGGCGGAGCGTATCGCCCTGCTGCGCGGCTATCAGGTGAATAAAGCCATGCTGCAATTAACCGGCAACCCGCAGGTGAAATTCCTGCATTGTCTGCCCGCGTTCCACGATGACCAGACCATTCTCGGCAAACAGATGGCGGCGGAGTATGGACTGCACGGCGGTATGGAAGTGACCGATGAAGTCTTTGAATCCCCAGCGAGCATCGTCTTCGATCAGGCGGAAAACCGTATGCACACCATCAAAGCGGTGATGGTGGCGACGCTTGGAAAATAACCATTAATCACGGTAGGTTCCCGGATAGCGCGCTACGCGTATCCGGGCTAACCGTTTTAAGCCATCAACACCTTCACCACCGCTTTGCGCACCTTCGCCGGCGCCCCGACCGCACAGAGCGGTTTATGCACTTCGCCTGGATAAAACACTACAAAATCGCCCTCGTTAAGGATAACGGTTTTCTCCTGCGCGCCCTCGGCGAGGAAGGCGATGTCTTTGTCCGCCAGCCAGTCAGTCTGCGGCTCGCCTGCGGGTAAGGTGCTGAAGGTCATCCCTTCCTGACCGCGAAGTACAATTTGAATATCCAGATAGCGGGCGTGATACTCGGCGCGACGCTCGGCCTGTGCTTCGGTGCTGTCTTCAGAAATCAGATAGAACAGATTATTGCCGTCGATGTCGTGTTTGCCGAGCGGCGTCGACGCACTAACGTGGGCTTTAACATGCTCAATCGCCTGACGCAGCGCGTCCGGCAGCCAGGATTGCAGATGATGAATATTGCCGATAATCATAGTAGCCCTCAAATATAAAACAGCTTTTCATTTTTGTTTTATACGCTGCTTACCACTGCCAGACCACATTTTTATCGCGGTTTTTTGCGCTGGCGCAGCCTTCGCAGGCAAACGTTTCCCTGATTGTGGATTAATCGCTTGATTGCTCATCAAAGCTGCGTATAATGCCAGCCGTTTTGCCGGGAGGAAATATGGTCAATTGCGTACGACATTGCTGTGTCTTACCGCGTCTGAAAGCAGGCGCTGGCCTGGCGTTTTTCTTTCCGTTGCTCAATGAATTCTCGAAGCCCCTTATTTAAGGGGCTTTTTTTTTGCTCAGGCGTCAGGAGATAAGCATGGCTAACCCGCTATATCAAAAACATATCATTTCCATAAACGATCTCAGCCGCGAAGACCTCGAATTGGTGCTGGCGACAGCCGCAAAGCTGAAAGCCAATCCGCAACCCGAGCTGCTGAAGCATAAGGTTATCGCCAGCTGTTTCTTTGAAGCCTCCACCCGTACTCGCCTCTCTTTTGAAACCTCCATGCACCGCCTCGGCGCCAGCGTGGTCGGCTTCTCCGACAGCAGCAACACCTCGCTCGGCAAGAAAGGCGAAACCCTGGCCGACACCATTTCGGTTATCAGCACCTACGTCGACGCTATCGTAATGCGCCATCCGCAAGAGGGCGCCGCGCGTCTGGCAACCGAATTCTCCGGCAACGTACCGATTCTCAACGCCGGCGACGGCGCCAATCAGCATCCAACGCAAACCCTGCTCGACCTGTTCACCATTCAGGAAACTCAGGGCCGCCTTGAGAACCTCAATGTCGCGATGGTCGGCGACCTGAAATATGGCCGTACCGTACACTCGCTGACCCAGGCGCTGGCCAAATTCAACGGCAACCGCTTTTACTTCATCGCCCCGGACGCGCTGGCGATGCCGCAGTACATTCTCGATATGCTGGATGAAAAAGGCATCGCCTGGAGCCTGCATAGCGCCATCGACGAAGTGATGGCAGAGGTCGATATTCTGTATATGACTCGCGTGCAGAAAGAGCGCCTGGACCCATCGGAATACGCCAACGTGAAGGCGCAGTTCGTGCTGCGCGCCGCGGATCTCGAAGGCGCCCGCGTCAACATGAAGGTGCTGCACCCGCTGCCGCGCGTTGATGAAATCACCACCGACGTCGATAAAACGCCGCACGCCTGGTACTTCCAACAGGCCGGCAACGGCATCTTCGCCCGCCAGGCGTTACTGGCACTGGTATTGAATAGCGAGCTGGCACAATAAGGGGGAATGAGAGATGACACACGACAATAAACTGCAAGTAGAAGCCATTAAACGCGGCACCGTGATCGACCATATCCCGGCCCAGGTCGGCTTCAAGTTGTTGACCCTGTTCAAGTTGACCGAAACCGACCAGCGCATCACCATCGGCCTGAACCTGCCGTCCGGCGAGATGGGCCGTAAAGATTTGATTAAAATCGAGAACACCTTCCTGACCGATGAGCAGGTCAATCAGCTGGCGCTGTATGCGCCGGACGCAACGGTTAACCGTATCGATGATTACGAAGTAGTGGGCAAATCCCGCCCGAGCCTGCCGGAGCGCATCAACAGCGTGCTGGTCTGCCCGAACAGCAACTGCATCAGTCACGCTGAGCCGGTTTCGTCGAGTTTCGCAGTGAAAAAACGCGCCGATGACATCGCACTCAAATGCAAATACTGTGAAAAAGAGTTTTCCCATTATGTGGTGCTGGCCAACTAATTGCGGTTGGTATTAATACCGGCCCTCCCTATAATGGCTACGACCTAATTACTGCAGTTCATCTGGAGATATTATGAGCAAAACTATTGCGACGGAAAAGGCACCAGCAGCTATCGGCCCATATGTACAAGGTGTTGATCTGGGTAGCATGATCATCACTTCCGGCCAGATCCCAGTAGACCCGAAAACCGGCAGCGTGCCGGAAGATGTCGCCGCGCAGGCGCGTCAGTCCCTGGACAACGTAAAAGCTATCGTTGAAGCCGCTGGCCTGAAAGTGGGCGATATCGTGAAAACCACCGTTTTCGTGAAAGATCTGAACGATTTCGCCACCGTGAATGCCGCGTATGAAGCGTTCTTCACCGAGCATAACGCCACTTTCCCGGCGCGTTCCTGCGTAGAAGTCGCGCGTCTGCCGAAAGACGTGAAGATTGAGATTGAAGCTATCGCGATCCGTCGCTAAGCGCTTCTCTGCCCTCACCCCAGGCGCTTGCGTCATCCACGGGGTGAGGGAAATGCCCTATTTTATCTTCGTTGCCCGCAGCAGTTTCTCCAGCGGATAGACCGCCGCAATCACCAGCTCATCCTGGGTTTTCGCCGCCGTATCCAGCTGCGCCTGGATTGAGGCGTACTCTTTATCGTCCAGCGTTCCCTGCCGCGCCACCAGATCGGTCAAGCGCAGCCCGAGGCTCGCCAGCTTATCAACCTGCTGCACCACCGGTTTAATCGCCGCCAGCTGATAGTTATTGTCAGTCAGCGCCAGCGCATCGCCGCTGTTGTTCTGCCAGCGGGTAAAGACGTGGCGCAGCGCATCGGCGCTCTCAGTGTCTTCGGCATCGCTGATCAGCCGCTCCGCCCACTGGTTCAGGCTGCGTACGGTATCGCTCTCCGCCGGTAACGCATCGGCCAGCCGGTTCAGCGGTTCAAATTGATGGTAATTGTTCGCCTGGAACTTGAGATGCTGACGGGTGTAGTAATGCGCCGGCTCCAGCGCCTCGGCGAGGATCTGCAACGCCAGCGTATGGCTGCTGTTCGCCAGTCGGGTGAACTGCTCCAGCTGCTGAGTGTGCTGCTGCAGGCCGACGGAGACCGTTGACCAACTGTCCATCGCCTGCAGGCGCTGATACATATTGTCGCTGTCTTTGACGTCTTCGGCCGACCACAGCCGCTCCGCCACCGCAAAAGCCCGCGGCCACAGCTTGATATCGATGACCGGCGCGGCGACGTTTTCCGCCCACAGCGCCGCCTCGCCGCCGAGCAGATTCTTCTGTTGCTGCGCGTCGGGCAGCGTCGGCTGAATGCCCTGCGGCACGGCATCCAGCCGCTTGCCGTCAATAGGATAACGGGTGTTGCCAAGCAGGAAGTAGCCTGCGAGCTTGTCGTCGTTAATGGTTAGCACCGGGCGGGTCTCGCCCATCCAGGTATCGACGCGGAACGTGACCTGATTGTCGCCGAGCCATTCAATCTCCTGCACGGCACGCCGTGATTTCCCTTTAAAATCAATAAATCCACGCCAGCCGCTATCGCCTTTTACCAGCGTAAAGCTGCCCTCAACCGCGCTGCCCTTCAGGCGCGGCATCGAAAACTGCCAGCTCTGGGCGCTGTCGTTATCGGTAATCGTATCCACACCGTTAAGCCCCTGCGGGATAATCTCATTACGATAGTGATAGGCGGTGTACTGCGGCTGGTCGAGGTAAAAACCGGTGGAGAGAATGCCGCGATAGCCGTGTTTGGCGACGTCGCCTAATGCGTCCTGCCCCTGCCAGGACTGAATCAGAATGCTCTTCGGTAAATCAGGGTGGTAGATTTCATCCCAGCCGACCATCTGCCGGTGATGTTTCTCGAGCAGTTTCTCCAGCCGCCGGTTGAAGTACGCCTGTAGCGCGTGGCTGTCCGCCAGCCCCTTCTCTTTGAGGAATTTCTGAATAGCCGGATTGGCGCGCCACTGGCTGTCATCGACTTCATCACCGCCGATATGCAGATACGGATCGGGGAAGATAGCCGCCAGTTCGCTGACCATCGCCTCGGCAAACGCGTAGGTGGCCTCTTTTGTTGGATCGAGTACCGGTTTTAGCACGCCCCAGTGGCGCTCCATCGCGTAAGGCCCCGGCGCGCTCATCAGCTCCGGATAAGCTACGGCGATCGCCGAGGCGTGGCCCGGCATATCGATTTCCGGCACCACGCGAATACCGCGTTCGGCGGCATAGCGCACAATGTCTTTCATCTGCGCCTGGGTATAAAACAGGCCGTCGCTGGCCTGCTGCTGCAGCTTCGGATAGCGGCTGGAGGCGAAGCGCCAGCCCTGATCGTCGGTCAGATGCCAGTGCAGTACATTAAGCTTCGCCGCCGCCATACCGTCAATCTGCCGCTTGATCGCCGACAGCGGCATAAAGTGACGGGCGGAATCCAGCAGCAGTCCACGCCACGGGAAGCGCGGCGCATCGTCAATGGCGACATAAGGAATGGTGGTGCCGTCAGGGCCGTTTTGTACCAGCTGTAGCAGCGTTTCCATGCCGCGCAGCGCGCCAAAACGCGTATTGGCTTTCAGGGTCGCGCCTTCGGCGTTAACGGTTAGCTGATAGCTTTCGTCGCTATCAGGCTGCGGCAGGAAAGGCACTTTCTTATTGACGATCACGTTAATGGTTGGGCTTTTTGCCGGCGCCGTCTGCGGCTGTAGCGTCCAGCCGGTTTGCCGCGCAACACGTTCACGCCAGCGGTTGGCCGCCTCGCCCAGATCGTCGCCGCTGACGTTGATCGTCAGCTGATTATTTAGCGCCAACGCCCCCTGCGCCTGCGGGCGCTCTACATGGGCGGGCCACGGCATCAGCGGCAGATCGCCCGCCGGGGCGGCAAGCGCCATGCTGCTCAGTAATATTCCGCTGGTCAGCAGACTGTAACGCACGGTGTTAATCATCAATGTTCCTTTTTATGACGGGCCAAAAAAAGCAAAACATTGGGTTAACATGCGCACAAAATTGCGTCAATACATGGCGATGACGGGCTTCACAACTTGATGAGATTTAAGAGAAATACCGGTAAGCCCCTCTGCCGAACGGCAAAGGGGCGAAACCGCTACTGCCAGCCGTAGCGGCGGCTGTAGAAGCCTTTAACGGTCTGGGTCAACACCATGTAACCCGCCAGAATCGCCACCAGCCATGGGAAATAGCTGAGCGGCAGCGCCTGCAGCTGCAGGTAGCCCGCCAGCGGCGAGAACGGCAGCGCGATCCCCACCGCCATCACCAGCAGCGTCATCGCGAACAGCGGCCACGCGGCGCGGCTCTGGACGAACGGAATGCGGCGGGTACGGATCATATGCACAATTAGCGTCTGCGACAGCAGCCCTTCAATGAACCAACCGGACTGGAACAGGGTCTGCATCTCGACGCTGTTGGCGTGGAACACCCACCACATCAGGCCAAAGGTGAGGATATCGAAAATCGAGCTGATCGGCCCGAAGAAGACCATAAAACGCCCGAGATCGGCCGGGTTCCAGCGCTGCGGTTTACGGATCTGCTCATCGTCGACGTTATCAAACGGAATCGCCACCTGGGAGACATCGTACAGCAGGTTCTGAATCAACAGGTGCAGCGGCAACATCGGCAGAAACGGCAGGAAGGCGCTGGCCACCAGCACGCTGAAGACGTTGCCGAAGTTGGAGCTGGCGGTCATTTTGATGTACTTGAGCATGTTGGCGAAGGTGCGGCGGCCTTCGATAACCCCCTCCTCCAGTACCATCAGGCTTTTTTCCAGCAAAATGATATCCGCCGCCTCGCGGGCGATATCCACCGCCCCGTCAACGGAAATGCCAATATCCGCCGCGCGGAGCGCCGGGGCGTCGTTAATACCGTCGCCCATAAAGCCCACCACGTGGCCTTCTCGTTTCAGTAGCGTCACGATGCGCTCTTTATGCAGCGGCGCCAGGCGCGCGAACAGCGTGGTGCGTTTCGCCAGCGCTGCCAGTTCGTCGTCGCTCATGGCTTCAATCTGGCTGCCAATCACCACTTCGCCCGCATCCAGCCCCACTTCATGACACACTTTCGCCGCCACCAGTTCGCTGTCGCCGGTGAGGATTTTCACCGTAATGCCGCTGGCCTTTAACGCTTTCAACGCCGGGGCGGTGGTCTCTTTCGGCGGATCGAGGAAGGCGATGTAGCCTTCGAGGATCAGGTCGGATTCATCCGCACGCTGATAGTCGCCTTCCCGCGCCGGCAGGTATTTGGTCGCCACCGCCACCACCCGTAGCCCCTGACGGTTCAGGGTATCGGTCACCCGGCGGATACGGCGCAGCATGGTGTCGTCCAACGGTACGATTTCACCGTTGTAGCGCACCTGAGTTGAGACGTTGAGGATCTCCTGCAGCGCCCCTTTACAGATCAGCTGATGCGCGTCGTCCTGCTCTTTTACCACCACCGACATGCGGCGGCGTTCGAAGTCGAACGGGATCTCATCCACCTTCTGCCAGCGCTCCGCGAGACCGCGAGCGGCATCCAGCTCCACGCCTTCCAGCACCGCGGTGTCGAGCAGGTTTTTCAGCCCGGTCTGGTAATGGCTATTGAGCCAGGCGGTGTGCAGGACTCTCTCGCTGGATTTACCGGAAACATCGGTATGGTTCTCCAGCACGATTTTATCCTGGGTCAGGGTGCCGGTTTTATCGGTGCAGAGGATATCCATCGCGCCAAAGTTTTGAATGGCGTCGAGGTGTTTGACGATCACTTTTTGTTTTGACAGCTTCACCGCCCCGCGCGCCAGCGTCGAGGTGACGATCATCGGCAACATCTCCGGCGTCAGGCCGACCGCCACCGACAGCGCGAACAGCGCCGCTTCCCACCAGTCGCCTTTGGTGTAGCCGTTGATCAGCAGCACCACCGGCGCCATCACCAGCATAAAGCGGATCAGCAGCATGCTGACCCGGCTGATGCCTTTCTGAAAGGCGTTCGGCTCGCTTTCCTGCTCGCTGACGCGCCCGGCAAGCTGGCCGAACCAGGTGTTGCCGCCGGTGGCGTAGACGATAGCCTGCGCCGAGCCGCTCACCACGTTGGTCCCCATAAAGCACAGGGTGTCGCATTCCAGCGGATTGGTTTGTAGCGGATCGCGGGTGCGCGCGACTTTTTCAACCGGCAGCGATTCGCCGGTCAGCGAGGCCTGAGCGACAAACAGGTCGCGCGCCACAATGATGCGCAGGTCTGCCGGGATCATATCTCCCGCCGATAGCCTGACAATATCGCCCGGCACCAGTTGGTCGATGGGTAGTTCGAGCCAGCGGCTCTCGCCCTGTTCGTTGATGACCCGCAGCACCGTGGCGGTATTGCTGACCATCGCCTTCAGCGCATCCGCCGCTTTGGTCGAGCGCGCTTCCTGAATGAAGTTAAGCAGCGTCGAGATGCCGACCATCAGCGCGATAACGCCCGCAGCGAACAAATCTTCAGTGGAATAGGAGACGATGCCGAGCACCGTCAACAGCAGGTTGAACGGGTTGCGATAGCAGGTCCACAGATGAATCCACCACGGCGACGGCTTCTGTGCGGGGATTTGGTTATCGCCGTGCAGGGCGATTTTCGCCGCCACTTCGGCGTCGTTCAGCCCTTCAGGGTGGCTATCGAACGCGCGCCAGATCTCCTGCTCATCCATGGCCGCCACGTCCAGGCAGCGCTTGCCGAGTGAATCCGGGATCGGCGCGCTGGCCAGATTGCGGGCATCGGGCAGC
This sequence comes from Klebsiella sp. CN_Kp088, assembly GCF_040064335.1. Taxonomy (NCBI): domain Bacteria; kingdom Pseudomonadati; phylum Pseudomonadota; class Gammaproteobacteria; order Enterobacterales; family Enterobacteriaceae; genus Klebsiella; species Klebsiella sp. CN_Kp088. The sequence continues at coordinate 78,672 of NZ_JBEAIQ010000029.1, forward strand.
GGATCGCGCTGGATCAAACGATGTGGTAAATGGCGGCTAAGCTGCGCGAACAGCTGCCGGGTAAAATTTTTCAGCATAAACAGTCCCTCCGCGCTCGCGCGAGCGAACGCAGCGTTGCCAACAGGCGCGGCAAAGCCTTACCTGTCAGGCATTATTTTTATAGGGCAGGGACATCGTGGACGTCACTGCTTTACGCTTTCCGGTAAAGCAGTGCTAAACAGGCTTACCGGAAAGAAAGGTTGATCCATCGAGGATGAGGAGTGGGATCGGGGTCCATAAAATTCTCCGGTAAGTGACTCAAGACGGCGCGGAGTATACCGCGACCAGGAAACTATTTGTGGCTATTATGGCTATCATACCGCCCGGCAACTAAACCAGACATCAACCAGTCTTTGCTCATTGAGGATTCGTTGAGTAGCATTAGACTCACTCAAATCGGACGATGGCGAGAACCCCGTATGCAAAACCGGCTAACAATCAAAGATATCGCCCGCTTAAGCGGCGTCGGAAAGTCGACGGTGTCGCGCGTGCTGAATAACGAAAGCGGCGTCAGCGAGCGCACCCGCGAACGGGTGGAAGCGGTGATGCAGCAGCACGGTTTCTCCCCTTCCCGCTCCGCCCGCGCCATGCGTGGTCAGAGCGATAAGGTGGTGGCGATTATCGTCACCCGTCTGGATTCGCTGTCGGAAAATTTAGCGGTGCAGACCATGCTGCCCGCCTTTTATCAGCAGGGCTACGATCCGATCATGATGGAGAGCCAGTTTTCTCCGGCACTGGTGGAAGAACATCTGGGCATGCTCGCCCGGCGCAATATCGACGGCGTGGTGCTGTTCGGCTTTACCGGTATTAGCGAGGAGATGCTTGCGCCGTGGCGCGAAACGCTGGTGCTGCTGGCGCGCGATGCCCCCGGCTTCGCTTCGGTGTGCTATGACGATCATGGCGCGATCAAGTTACTGATGCAGCGTCTCTATGAGCGCGGGCACCGGCATATAAGCTTCCTCGGCGTGCCGCACAGCGACGTCACCACCGGGGAACGCCGTCATCAGGCGTATCTCGATTTCTGCGCGCAAAAGAAGCTCACGCCAACCGCTGCTTTGCCGGGGCTGGCGATGAAGCAGGGTTATGAAAGCGTCGCCAGCGTGCTGACGCCCGAGACCCGCGCGCTGGTCTGCGCCACCGATACTCTCGCTCTCGGCGCCAGTAAATATCTACAGGAACAGCGTATCGACACGCTACAACTCGCCAGCGTCGGCAGCACGCCGCTGATGAAGTTTCTGCATCCGGAGATCCTCACCGTCGATCCCGGCTACGCCGAAGCTGGACGCCAGGCGGCACAGCAGCTGATCGACCAGATCGCCGGCCACGCCGAACCCCGCCAAATCGTCATTCCCGCTGCCCTGAATTAATCTCGTTCGGGTGATTTATGTGATCTTCGCCGAGTTTCGGGAACGTTCCCATTTTGCATTGCCAACGGAACGGTTAGGATGCATGCAAGGTAAAAACGGCATCTCTCCCCTCTGTTTTTGAGGCTTCATCATGAGCAAAGTAAACCAGCAGGACATCGATAAACTGATCGAACTGGTGGGCGGGCGCGGCAACATTGCCACCGTCAGCCACTGTATTACCCGTTTGCGCTTTGTGCTGAACGATCCGGCCATCGCCAAACCGAAAGAGATTGAGCAGTTGCGCATGGTGAAGGGATGCTTCACTAACGCCGGGCAGTTTCAGGTGGTCATCGGCACCGAAGTCGGCGATTACTATAAGGCGCTGCTGGCCACCACCGGTCAGGCGTCCGCCGACAAAGAGCAGGCCAAACAGGCCGCGCGGCAAAATATGAAGTGGCATGAACGGTTGATCTCGCACTTTGCCGAGATCTTTTTCCCGCTTCTGCCGGCGCTGATCAGCGGCGGTCTGATCCTCGGTTTCCGTAACGTCATCGGCGATCTGCCAATGAGCAACGGCCAGACGCTGGCGCAAATGCACCCGTCGTTGAAAACGATTTATGACTTCTTGTGGCTGATTGGCGAGGCTATCTTCTTCTATCTGCCGGTGGGGATCTGCTGGTCAGCGGTGAAGAAAATGGGCGGCACGCCGATCCTCGGGATCGTGCTTGGCGTCACGCTGGTCTCTCCACAGTTGATGAACGCCTACCTGCTCGGCCAGCAGGTGCCGGAAGTGTGGAACTTCGGCCTGTTTACCATTGCGAAAGTCGGCTATCAGGCGCAGGTGATCCCGGCTCTGCTGGCGGGGCTGGCGCTGGGCTTTATCGAAACACGTCTCAAGCGCATCGTGCCTGACTACCTCTACCTGGTGGTGGTGCCGGTGTGCTCGTTGATTCTGGCGGTGTTCCTCGCTCACGCTTTTATCGGCCCGTTTGGTCGTCTGATTGGCGACGGCGTGGCCTTCGCGGTGCGCCACTTGTTAACCGGCAGCTTCGCGCCGATCGGCGCCGCGCTGTTCGGCTTCCTCTATGCGCCGCTGGTAATAACCGGCGTACATCAGACCACCCTCGCTATCGATATGCAGATGATTCAAAGCATGGGCGGCACGCCGGTATGGCCGCTGATTGCGCTGTCGAATATTGCTCAGGCGTCGGCGGTGGTCGGCATTATTATTGCCAGCCGTAAACAGAATGAACGCGAAATCTCGGTACCCGCGGCGATCTCCGCCTATCTCGGGGTCACCGAACCGGCGATGTACGGCATCAACCTGAAGTACCGCTTCCCGATGCTGTGCGCGATGGTCGGATCCGGCCTCGCGGGCCTGCTGTGCGGCCTGAACGGCGTGCTGGCGAATGGCATCGGCGTCGGCGGCCTGCCGGGCATCCTGTCGATTCAGCCAAGCTACTGGCAGGTCTACGCCACGGCGATGGCCATCGCCGTGGTAGTGCCGATTATCCTCACCACCGTGGTTTATCAACGCAAGTACCGTCAGGGCACCTTGCAGATTATCTAACGTCTTCTTTCGGGGCGCCGCTTGCGCCCCCTATATTCGCAGGAACGTAATATGAATACCCTTCCCCGCTGGTGGCAAAACGGCGTTATTTATCAAATCTACCCGAAGAGTTTTCAGGACACCACCGGCAGCGGTACCGGCGATTTACGCGGCGTCACCGCCCGTCTCGACTACCTGCAAAAGCTCGGCGTCGACGCTATCTGGCTGACGCCGTTCTACGTCTCGCCGCAGGTGGACAACGGCTATGACGTGGCGAACTATACCGCTATCGATCCCTCATACGGCACGCTGGAGGATTTCGACCAACTGGTCGCCGGAGCGAAAGCGCGCGGTATCCGCATCGTGCTGGATATGGTGTTTAACCATACCTCGACGGAACACGAATGGTTCCGCCAGTCGTTAAATAAGGCGAGCCCGTACCGCCAGTTCTATATCTGGCGCGACGGCGAGCCGGGAGCATTGCCGAATAACTGGCGTTCGAAATTCGGCGGTAACGCCTGGCAATGGCATGCGGAAAGCGAACAGTATTATTTGCATCTTTTCGCCACCGAGCAGGCGGATCTCAACTGGGAAAACCCGACGGTACGCGCCGAGCTGAAAAAAGTCTGCGAGTTCTGGGCCGATCGCGGCGTTGATGGCCTGCGCCTCGATGTCATCAATCTTATCTCCAAGGAGCAGGACTTCCCCTCCGATACCGTTGGCGATGGACGCCGCTTCTACACCGATGGCCCGCGGGTTCACGAGTTCCTGCAGGAAATGAGCCGCGATGTCTTTACCCCTCGTGGCCTGATGACCGTGGGCGAAATGTCTTCCACTTCGCTTGAGCACTGCCAACAGTACGCCGCGCTGGACGGCTGCGAACTGTCGATGACGTTTAATTTTCATCACTTAAAAGTCGATTATCCCGGCGGTGAAAAATGGACCCTCGCCCGTCCGGACTACGTGGCGCTGAAAGCGCTATTCCGCCACTGGCAGCAAGGGATGCATAACCGGGCGTGGAATGCGCTGTTCTGGTGTAACCACGATCAGCCGCGCATCGTGTCGCGCTTCGGCGACGAGGGCGAGTACCGGGTGCCGGCGGCGAAGATGCTGGCGATGGTACTGCACGGCATGCAGGGCACGCCCTATATCTATCAGGGCGAAGAGATTGGCATGACCAACCCGCATTTCAGCAACATCAGCGATTATCGTGACGTGGAAAGCCATAACATGTTTATCGAGCGCGCGGCGCAGGGACAAAGCCCGGATGAACTGCTGGCGATTCTGGCCAGCAAATCGCGCGACAATAGCCGCACGCCGATGCCGTGGCACGATGGCGAGAACGGCGGCTTCAGCGATGGAGAACCCTGGATCGCGTTGGGTAATAACTATCGCGAGATTAACGTCGAGGCGGCGCTGGCGGATCCGGAATCGGTGTTTTACACCTATCAGCAGCTGATCGCACTGCGAAAAACCACGCCGGTGCTGACCTGGGGGGATTATCAGGATCTGCTGCCGGACCATCCGTCGCTGTGGTGTTATCGCCGCCAGTGGCAGGGGCAGACGCTGGTGGTGGCCGCCAACCTGAGCCGTGAGTTCCAGCCGTGGCAGCCGCCAGAGATGTCTGGCGACTGGCGGGCGCTGATTGGCAACTATGCGGAAACGGCCAACCGTCCGGCGGCAATGACGCTGCGGCCGTTCGAAGCGGTATGGTGGTTGCAGGCATAAAGCTTTTCCCCGGTGGCGCTACGCTCACCGGGGCTACCGGTTCGTGGGGCTGGAGATTACGCGCGGTCAGCGTCAGGAAGGATAACGCTCTCCTGCGGCTGCGCTGAGGCGTGCTCCTCTTTGGCCTTCAGCCGATCCCAGGCGCGGAAGAACGGATAGTAAACCACCAGCGAAATAGTTAAATTCACGACCTGCAGTATGGTGCCGGAAATATGGCCGCCGGTCGCCAGATAGCCGCTGATGAAGATCGGCGTAGTGAACGGCAGCGCGATTCCGGCCGGCGGCGCCACCAGCCCGGTCGCCATTGCGGTATAGGACACGATCACCAGCAGCACCGGCGTTAAAATAAACGGCAGGAAGAAGTACGGGTTCATCACCAGCGGGATGCCGAACACCATCGGCTCGCTGATGTTAAACAACGCTCCCGGCGCGGCAATTTTCCCCAGCTGTTTCATCTGCTGACTACGGCTGCGCAGCAACATAAATATCACCAGCCCCAGCAGCGCGCCGGTGCCGCCGGGCGCAATCCACAGATCGTAAAATTGCTGGGTAATGATATGCGGGATCGGCTGACCGTTCTGAAAGGCCGTCAGGTTCTCTGACATATTCGACAGCCACACCGGCTGGATAAATACCAGCACAATCGCGTCGCCGTGCAGGCCCAGCGTCCACAAAATACCGATCACTATCACCGAAATAATCATCCCCGGCAGCGTACCGCCGACGTGATGCATCGGAATACCGATCAAAGTGGCGATCATGCTGTTGATGTCGCCGAACGGCGAGGCCTCAACCGCCAGGCGCAGCGCCAGCACCACCGCCAGAACACAGAAGCCGGGGATCAGGGCGAGGAAAGATTTCGCCACTGCCGGCGGCACGCCGTCCGGCATGCGGATAACGAGATTGCGGCTGGCGACCAAACGATAAATCTCCGTCGACAGCAGCGAAATGACAATAGCGACAAACAGCCCCTGGCTGCCGACCATGCTCACCGGGATCACTCCTTTAATCACCTCCGCCGCGCCGTGTACCGGGGTAAAGAGGGTGTTCTGCGGGATAGTCATCACAAAGGCCACCAGCGACATCGCCCCGGCGCTCAGCGGGTCGATGGTGCGGTACTTCTCCGCCAGCCGATAAGCGATGCCGAAGCTGGAAATCAGCGCCATAATGTCGTAGGTCGCTTTCACCGGGTACAGCATTTTATCGCGCCAGACCTCGCCAAACAGGCCGCTCATCATGTCGGCATAGCCGGGGATCGGCAGGTAGGCGAAAATCAGGAAAAACGAGCCAATCAGCATAAACGGCATATTCAGAATGATGCCATCGCGTACCGACAGGACGTGCTTTTGCCCGGCGATTTTCAGCGCCGCCGGCATGACGTAACGTTCAATCCAGCTTGTATTCGACATGGTGTGCTCCCGAGGGAAATAGCGGTCAGTTAAATTGCGTCAGCCATTGACGGTTTATCGTTAACACTTCATCCAGCAGCGTCTGGGCATCGGTGACGTTACCGACCAACGGGTTAGCCACCAGCGCCAACAGCGCGCTCTCGCGGCAGCCGTGTACCGCGGCTTCAATCGTCAGCCTTTCAAAGGCCTTCACCTGCTGCGTCAGGCCGTTCATCGCCGGCGGCAGCGGGCCGAACGCCAGCGGCCGCGCCCCTTGCGCATCGATAATGCTGTTGGTTTCCACCACCGCATCATCATCCAGGCCGTGAATCGCGCCGTTGTTGCGGGTGTTTACCACCATCTCCGCGCCCAGGTTGTTGTGAATCGCATTGATAAGCTCAACGGCCACTTCCGAGTAGTAAGCGCCGCCGCGAAAGCTCAGCTGCTCTGGTTTTTCTTCCAGCTGCGGGTCGGCGTACAGCGCAAACAGCTCCTGCTCGACCTTCATCACCTGCTCGGCGCGGGTGCCTTTGGTTTTCGCTGCGGCGATCTCTTCCGCCAGCATCGCCGGCGTCAGCCAGAAATAACGATGATAAGGGCACGGAATCGCCTTCAGCGCGCGGAGGAATTCCGCCGGCCACGGCAGTTCTTTAATGTTGTTCATCGACAACGCCTTACCGTCGCAGAGCATATCGATCACTTTGCCGGTGACATCCTCGCGCCCCTGTAGCACCTTATGCACCCAAACCATATGGTTGAGCCCGGCAAAGCGCAATTTCACTTCGGACTCCTGCGCGCCTAACATCCCGACGATCATGTGCTGCATGTTGATCGGCACGTTGCACAGGCCGATGATCTTCGCCGTGCTGTAGCGGCTGACCGCCTCGGTGACGATCCCCGCCGGGTTGGTAAAGTTAAGAATGAACGCTTCCGGCGCCAGCTGTTCCACTTTGCGCGCAACTTCGAGGATCACCGGGATCGTCCGTAGCGCCTTGGCGAACCCACCGACGCCGGTGGTCTCCTGGCCCAATAGATGATATTTGAGACCCAGCCTTTCATCCGCGGCGCGCGCCGCCAGTTGCCCGACGCGTAGCTGCGTCAGCACAAAGCTGGCGCCGCGGATCGCCTCATCGAGCGTAAAGTGGACGCTGACCGCCACCTGATCCAGCCCTTTATGTTTCAACATCCGCCGGGTCAGCGCGGCAATGATCTCAACCTTTTCCCTGCCGGATTCGACATCCACCAGCGCCAGTTCGGTGACCGGAAGCTGTTCATAACGAACGATAATCCCTTCAATAAGCTCCGGCGTGTAGCTGCTGCCGCCGCCGATAACGGCGATTTTCAGTGCTTGCATAGTGACCTCTATTCGCATTTTCGGCATGCAGATCGCCGCGCGCGATCGCCAGGACCGCACGTGAGGGTGATAAAAATGGGATTAGAAAATTAGCGTTCGAGCAGGGCCAGCGCTTTATCCAGCACCGCTGCGCCGCGCATCATGCCGTAGTCGGCCATATCAATCACCGCCACCGCTTTACCCTGCGGCGCCGCCAGCGCGGTCAGGCGGCCTGCTTCGTATTTGACCTGCGGCCCGAGCAGGATGACGTCGGCGTTCGGCAGTTCGCGTTCAAATTCCGCCACCGCTACGGCATAGATTTCCAGCGCCAGCGCGCGCTGCTGGGCTTCCGCTTTCATTTTGTTCACCAGCATGCTGGTCGACATGCCTGCGGCACAACAGAGTACGATTCGTGGCATTGCGCTTCCCCTTTGCGTGTTTATCGCTTCAGCCTTCACGACCTATGCGACTATATTGTTAATATTGTGTGATAGTGAAGGCTATATGAAAATAATTTTCACCGATGTGATCGAGGCTCAATTTTTGCGCATTATTTCCTCATGCCATTGCGAAACATCGATGCCAGACATAGGAAATATTCTGCGCAGATGCTATAAAAACGGCTATTCACTAAGTGAAAAATATTTTCAATTCCGGGTACTGCCAAAGGGAACATCAGGATGGATATCGTAGGTCAACTACAGGACGGATTGGTCCGCTTTAGCGCTCAGGAGTCGCGCGTCGCCGCCTTTATTCTGGAAAATCTTAGCTTTACCGCCAGCGCCTCGATTGACGAACTGGCCGCCAGCGCGGGGGTCAGCCCGGCCACCATCACCCGCTTCGCCCGTTCAGTGGGCTGTGATGATATTCGTGATTTACGCAAACAGCTGGCGCAGGCCAGCGAACGGCGCGCCAGCTGGCTCACGCCGGATAGCGCCGCCCTGCCCGTCGCCTGGCGCGACAAACTTAGCAGCCTCGGCGATACGCTAACCCGTCAGCTCGGCCACACCGCCGAAGCGGCGGTGGAGAAGTGCAAATCGCGCCTGCTGAGCGCCCGCGCGGTGCATTGCTTCGCCCTCGGCGCCCAGGACGTGGCGCTGGCGGCGCTGCTTCAGCACCAGTTGCTGCCATCCGGTATCGCGATTAATCTCTGCCAGGATGCGGCGCTGATGCGAATGACTGCCAGTACCCTTAATGACGATCACCTGCTGCTGGTGCTGGCCACCGCCGATGCCAATGCCGTATTACAGAGCGCGACGCTGCAGGCGCGTACGCAAGGGGTGACGATTATCGCTCTGACCCCGGAACAGCACGCGCTGGCGGATATGGCCAGCGCCGTGCTTCCCCTGCCCGTCAACCCGCAGCATGCCCGCTACGCCCTGCTGCTGCTTGTCGATCTGCTTAACGATACATTGATTGCCTGAATATTCTGCCCGTTCCCTTCGCGATCGGGCCCCATTTTTGCTTATATTTTAAGCGCCTAAATTTACATTTCACGCTAGCGCCCATCATCCGTACTCTCACCTTTTTACCTTGTTCTGGGTCAATAAAATCGCAAACATCTTTGATGCAAATCACTACATATAGAACTTAAAATGCGCCTCGGCCCTACATATTGTATTAATCGTCTATTATGTCACCATATCTTGTCGTTGTTGGGCGGTGATGAGATGTGGATAAAAAGGGCCGGATCCGAAGGCAAACGCCGCTACTCGTAGCGTGGCGCGCTTTTGGGAGACCTTCCGCCTCTGTGGATAACCTGTTCTATATATGGAGTGATCATGACACCGCATGTGATGAAACGTGATGGCTGTAAAGTGCCGTTCAAGTCAGAGCGCATTAAAGAAGCAATTCTGCGTGCAGCTAAAGCAGCGGGAGTCGATGACGCAGACTATTGCGCCACCGTCGCAGAAGTCGTTAGCCAGCAAATGCAGGGCCGCGCGCAGGTCGATATCAACGACATCCAGACCGCCGTGGAAAACCAGTTGATGTCCGGCCCGTGGAAACAGCTGGCGCGCGCCTATATCGAATATCGCCACGATCGCGATATCGAGCGTGAAAAGCGCGGCCGTCTGAACCAGGAAATTCGTGGTCTGGTCGAGCAAACCAACTCATCGCTGCTCAACGAGAACGCCAACAAAGACAGTAAAGTGATCCCGACCCAGCGCGATCTGCTGGCCGGTATCGTGGCCAAACACTATGCCCGTCAGCACCTGCTGCCTCGCGATGTGGTGCAGGCGCACGAGCGCGGCGAGATCCACTACCACGATCTCGACTATTCGCCGTTCTTCCCGATGTTCAACTGCATGCTGATCGACCTGAAAGGCATGCTGACGCACGGCTTTAAAATGGGCAATGCCGAAATTGAGCCGCCGAAGTCTATCTCTACCGCCACCGCGGTCACGGCGCAGATTATCGCCCAGGTCGCCAGCCATATTTACGGCGGCACCACCATTAACCGTATCGATGAAGTGCTGGCGCCGTTCGTCACCGAGAGCTTCAAAAAGCATCGTAAAATTGCCGAAGAGTGGCAGATCCCGGATGCCGAAGGGTATGCCCGTACGCGTACCGAGAAAGAGTGCTACGACGCGTTCCAGTCGCTGGAGTATGAGGTCAACACGCTGCATACCGCCAATGGCCAGACGCCGTTCGTCACCTTTGGTTTTGGCCTCGGCACCAGCTGGGAGTCGCGCCTGATCCAGCAGTCGATTCTGCGCAACCGCATCGCCGGCCTCGGGAAAAACCGCAAAACGGCGGTATTCCCGAAACTGGTCTTCGCCATTCGCGACGGCCTGAACCATAAGTTCGGCGATGCGAACTATGACATCAAACAGCTGGCCTTAGAGTGCGCCAGCAAACGCATGTACCCGGATATTCTCAACTACGATCAGGTAGTGAAAGTCACCGGGTCGTTTAAAACGCCGATGGGCTGCCGCAGTTTCCTCGGTGTATGGGAAAACGAGAACGGCGAACAGGTACACGATGGGCGCAACAACCTCGGCGTTATCAGCCTGAACCTGCCGCGTATCGCGCTGGAAGCGAAAGGCGACGAAGCCGCTTTCTGGGCGCTGCTGGACGAGCGCCTGCTGCTGGCGCGCAAAGCGCTGATGACCCGTATCGCCCGTCTGGAAGGGGTGAAAGCCCGCGTCGCGCCAATTCTGTATATGGAAGGCGCCTGCGGCGTGCGTCTGAAAGCCGACGATGACGTCGCGGAAATTTTCAAGAACGGCCGCGCGTCCATTTCCCTGGGCTACATCGGGATTCACGAGACCATCAACGCGCTGTACAACAATCAGCATATGTACGATAGCGAAGCGCTGCGTGAAAAAGGCATCGCCATCGTTCAGCGTCTGCGCGACGCCGTTGAACAATGGAAGGAAGAGACCGGCTACGGCTTCAGCCTGTACAGCACGCCGAGCGAAAACCTGTGCGATCGCTTCTGCCGCCTCGATACCGCCGAATTCGGCGTGGTACCGGGCGTGACCGAAAAAGGCTACTACACCAATAGCTTCCATCTCGACGTCGAGAAGAAGGTTAACCCGTACGACAAGATCGATTTTGAAGCGCCGTATCCGCCGCTGGCCAACGGCGGCTTCATTTGCTACGGCGAATATCCGAATATCCAGCATAACCTCAAGGCGCTGGAAGACGTGTGGGATTACAGCTATCAGCACGTACCGTATTACGGCACCAATACGCCGATCGATGAATGCTACGAGTGCGGATATACCGGCGAGTTCGAGTGCACCAGCAAGGGCTTTACCTGCCCGAAATGCGGCAATCACGACGCCGCCCGCGTATCGGTGACCCGCCGGGTATGCGGTTATCTCGGCAGCCCGGACGCGCGTCCGTTCAACGCCGGCAAGCAGGAAGAAGTGAAGCGCCGCGTGAAGCACCTGGGCAATGGGCAGATTGGTTAAAGATCAATGCGCTTTTCCCGGATAGCGGCGCGCAGCGCCTTATCCGGGCTACCACTGCCACTGTCGTAGCCCGGCCGAGCTCAGCGACGCCGGGAAATGGCCGCACTCCTTCGTTTTCGCAAAGCAATTAACGTCAGAGCAAGGCGGCAAACGAGTAAGTCCCGGGGAGCTTACTGGAGTAAGTGACCCGGGCGAGCGAGCGCAGCCAACGACGCTGCAGCGGCAAATGAGAAGAGGAAACAATGAATTATCACCAATACTACCCCGTCGACATCGTCAACGGCCCCGGCACCCGCTGCACCCTGTTTGTCTCCGGCTGCGTCCACGAGTGCCCCGGCTGCTACAACAAAAGCACCTGGCGGGTAAATTCCGGTATGCCGTTCACAACCGGGATGGCCGACCGCATCATCGCCGACCTCAACGATACCCGCATCAAACGCCAGGGGCTTTCACTCTCCGGCGGCGATCCGCTGCATCCGCAAAACGTCGCGGAGATCCTCAATCTGGTGCAGCGCGTACGCGCCGAATGCCCCGGTAAAGATATCTGGGTCTGGACCGGCTATAAGATTGACGAACTGAACGCCGGGCAGATGGAAGTCGTGAACCTGATTAACGTGCTGGTCGACGGTAAGTTTGTGCAGGATTTAAAAGACCCGGCGCTTATCTGGCGCGGCAGCAGCAACCAGGTCGTGCATCATTTGCGTTAATCCCCTCCGTCAGCCTCTCAAAACCGGCTGACGCACTCCATCGCCACCGTTTTAAACTCATCGAAGCTACGGGTCGCGGCAAGGCGGCTCATGGCGCGCTCGCGCAGGAAAGTCACGAAAATATCGTAGATCGCCATCGCCTCTTCATACTCGCTCTTGCTGATAGCGAGCAGGAAGATGATATGGGCGGTTTCGTCGCCCCAGGCGATACCCTGCGGGGCGATCACGGTATAGACCACCGTCTTTTTCGCTAACAGGCCGAGGGCGTGCGGCAGCGCAATACCGTCGCCCAGCATGGTGCTGACAATCGCTTCACGCTCGACCACCGAATCATGAAATTCTGCATCGACGAAGCCTTCCTGCTGCAGCTGCTGACACAGCTCCGCAAACAGCGTTTGCTGATCTATCGGCTTATCGATCACCCGGAAGTGGGCGGCATCGAAGTATTTATTCAACATCCACGGACGGGTACGATCCACCAGCACCAGCTTGCCAATCTGATCTAACTGGTAATCGGTGGGGAACGGCGCGATGGTCACCACCGGTTTGTCTTTTTCGCCGATCCGTACCGTTGAGATGACAAAATCCTCATCGATCGCCGCCCGCTGCTCATATTCACGCTGGGAAATGGTAGCGGCGATCGCCAACTGCGGATATTTACGCTGCAGGATCGCTTCGATCATCCGCACCATCGCATTACTGGTATCGCACACCAGCAGTACGTGCGGCTGGCGCTGGTAGCCGATGTTGTAGTGGCGTTCCAGCCCGACGCCAATATGCAGCACCAGAAAGCCGATTTCGTTTTCGCTGATGGTATAAGGCGTATATTTGCCCCAGCTCGATACCGCGGCGAGTGTCATATCCCATGCCATCGGATAGTGCTGTTTGATGTTATCGAGCAGCGGATTGGGGATCATTATCTGATAGCGCACGCGGGTGATCATGGTTTTAATGTGGGTCAGCAGATCGGCGTGCAGCTGGGCGTCGTCCAGTAGGTTGTAGTTATACTGACTGTTGATGTAACGCAGAATGTAATTGACCAGCGCTTCGTCATCGTCGGCGCTGATGGTTTCCGGATCGACATCCTGTACCTGACGGGCGGCGATATGCACGCACAGCCACTCTTCCTCGGCGGGCGAGAAGGGTTTTCCGGCCAACCGCTGTAGCTCCCCCGCCAAATCGCGCGCGGCGTCGCGGACGTTTTGCGCCACATCTTCAGCGCTAAAATCGGCCAGCGGGTAGCCTTCACTCACGCGGCGTACCACAACCGCGCCGTACAGGCAGATAAAGCGCTCGCCGACATCGGTGAGGCGAATATGATGCCGGGTGAGCGTCTCCTGCAGCACCGGTTCCAGTTGCGCAGGAACATCCGCTTCCAGCGCCTCGGCGCTAATCAGCGGATTCATGCCGCCCTGCAGCGTCAGCTCCCACAGTAAATCGGTCAGGCAGGCGCGAATCGATACCTCGCTGCCGAACAGCTTCATGCCGTGGCGCGGGCGGGTTTCAAGAGTCAACTGATAACGCTGGAAGCGCTCGCGCACCTCGACCATATCATTTTGCAGCGTGGCGCGGCTGACGAACCACTCATCGGCCAGATCTTCCAGCTTGATGGAGAACGCCGAGGTCAGGAAACGCACCAGCAAAAAGTGGATGCGCTCCTGGGCGGTACGCGGCACGTGCTGCGTCTTCGGCGCCGTCTCCTCCAGCGCCTGAAAACGCGACCGATCGTCAATTTTCAGTTGATAACCGCTACCGCGGTTGAGCGTAAACTGCGCGCCATACTGCGCCAACAGCGCATTCAGCGCGGTGATATCGGCGCGCACGGTACGGGTAGAAACCGACAGCCGCTGCGCCAGTTCATCCTGCGGCAGCGTTTCATTTCGCAGCAGGGTGAAGAGTTGCGCTAAGCGTTGGTTGGGAAATCGCATGTCAGTTCCTTGTTGTTACGGCTCAGGGTTGGGCGGATATCACCATCTGCGATGGGCTACCGACCGGCGTGTAGTCTGGGGCAAAGGTTAATTTGCCATCCTTCGGCGCCACGCTAAAACGGGTAATATTATCGCTACGCTGGTTCATGACGTACAGCCACTGCCCCTGATTATCCAGCGTCAGCGTACGGGGGTAATCCCCACGCGTCCAGATATCCTCCTGGTGGCTCAGGCTGCCGTCAGCCAGCACGCTAAAGTGGGCAATGCTGTTATGCAGGCGGTTGGCGACATATAGCTGTTTGCCATCGTTGCTCAACACCAGGCCCGCGGCAAAGCTGGTACCCTTATACTCTTTCGGCAGCGCGGAGACGGTTTTGCCTTCGCGCAGCAGGCCGCTTTGCTTATCAAGATGATAGAAGGTCAGCGTCGACGCTTCTTCGTTAATCAGCCACAGACCGTCGCCCTTTGGCGTAAAGACGAAGTGGCGCGGGCCGGCTCCCGGCGATGAGGCGGCGATAAACGGCGGATCGTTCGGCGTCAGCTTACCGCTGGCGCTATCCAGCCGGTACTGATAGATCCGATCCAGCCCGAGATCGGTGGAGTAAACAAACTTCCCACTGGGATCCGCGGCGATCATATGGGCGTGAGGGCCATTGTGATCGCTAATGGCAAAGCTGCCCTCGACGGCCGCCGCCGGACGTTCGGCGCCGGCCGGACCTTCATCCTGATGCACATCCACCGCCTCGCCCAGGCTACCATCTTCTTTCACCGGTAGCACGGCGGTGCTGCCGCTAACATAGTTGGCCACCAACAGATATTTACCATCCGGCGTCAGGGAGAGATACACCGGCCCGGCGCCGCCGGAGGCAACCTGGTTGAGTTCCGTCAGCTCGCCGTTCTTGTCAATTCGCCACGCCTGCACCACGCCTTTTTCGACTTCACTGGCGGCATACAGCGTTTTGCCATCGCGCGATACGGTTAACTGCGCGACGTTCGGCAACGAGCTCACCAGCGCCTTATCGCGCAGAGCGCCGGTTTTGGCATCGACGGTAAAGCGATACAGACCTTCGCCATTAGGATTATAGGTACCAATCCAGGCGTAGTGGGTTTGCGCGGCGGCGCCGGCGGCAAGCAAAGACAGTGAAGCAACAAGCAGGTGACGAGCGGTTGGCATGGTAACTCCTTGATGGTTCGGTGGGATAAGTTGCCCCTCACCCTTTGAGGGTGAGGGGCAAGAGCACTACTTCACTAACTGTTTGGTCATCTCCAGCAACTGGCGCACATCGGCCGGGCGGGTGTTGCCGCTGGCTTTATCGATAATCGAGCTGTAAATATGCGGGATGATTTTACTCACGCCGGCATCCAGCGCGATTTTCAGGATCTCGCTGTAGTTTTCCAGATCGATACCGCCGGTCGGTTCCAGCCAGAAATCGTGCGCGGCGCAGGCTTTGGCGACGGCTTCAAACTCGGCGCGGTGCTTCAGGCCGCCCATCGGGAAGTATTTGATTGAGCTGCCGCCCATATCTTTTAACAGCGCGATGGCGGTTTCCAGCGGAACAATCCCATCCGCCGCGCCGCTGCTCAGCGGGCCGGTTGAGATCTTCACCATTCCCGGCGTGCCGGTCGGCGAGACCAGGCCATTCACCACGGTCTCATTCTGCCCGAGCAGCGCGCGGCTGGTAGCCACGCCGGTGAAGACCTGGTTGACGTGCTGCGGCTGCACCTGGCGAGAAATCTCGCTCACCATCGCCGACTGGTTTGGATCGCCTGCGCCCAGCCCGACGGAGAGCGCGTTATCAATCAGCTTCGCGTATTCACGCATATCGGCCACCGCGCTGGCGACGTCCGGATAGTTTTTGGAGAGCACGCCGACCAGTACGTGACCTTCCGCCGCCTCGTAAATTTCACGGGCGTTGTCTTTGCTGCCCGCCAGTACGTTCAGGCACACGCGGTCACGGTAAAAGTTTGGGGTCAGTTTCATGCTTTTTTCTCCTTATTCAGAACTTCTGCGATGCGGCGAGCGACCACCTCCAGCTGCTGCGCGTTCACGCTGCGGACATCGGCTTCGATAATGCCTTCATTCGCTTTATAGCCGCGGAAGTAAATGGCGTATTCGCCCTGCTTCAGGGCGTTAACCAGATCGCCGGTATTCACGCCGGTGGTCGCTTCATCAAATTTAATTTCGGCGCGGGCGATATCACGGCCCGCGCTATCCCACACCACCCGCGCGGTCACGCCGTTGAGAGTGTTGAGCTGTTCGATAAACGGCGTCATCTTGTCCACCATCTGCTGGCCGCTCTCTTTGGTCGCCGTCAGGTAGTGTTCAATGGCGCAGGTCAGGCCGAGAATGCCCTCTTTACCCACTTTCATCGCCCGGCCAATCCCCATCGACTGGCGCTTAACCCACTCAACGTACTGCGTTTTGCCGATGACCAGCCCGCTGGTCGGCCCTTCAATCGCTTTCGCGCCGCTGTAGATAACCAAATCGGCGCCCATGCGGTAGTAGCACTGCAGATCTTCTTCCGCCGCCGCATCGACGATCAGCGGCAAGTTATGCTGGCGCGCCACTTCCGCGGCCTGCGCGACGTTAAGCATGCTTTTTTGCACACAGTGGTGGGATTTGATGTACAGAATCGCCGCGGTGCGCGGAGTGATCGCCGCCGCCAGCTGTTGGGCAGAACATTCGTTGGCGTAGCCTGCTTCCACCAGCTTACCGCCGCCCAGCGCCACCATGGTGCCAACCGGCGCGCCGAAGTTGACGTTGTGGCCCTTCGGCAACACGATTTCGTTATTTTCAATCGGGGTAACGTGCAGGTTTTCCAGCAGCCAGTCGCTGTCTTTCACCAGCACCGCCGCGACCGACTGGGCAATCCCCGCCGACGCGCAGGAGACAACGGTCGCCCCTTCCACATCCAGCAGTTTGGCGATGTACTCGCCGGTTTTATTCACCAGGTCTTTCATTTCAAAGTACTGGTTCATACCGGCCATCGCGGCTTCAACCACTTCCGGGCGCGGCGTGGAAACGCCCAGCACCGTCATTCGGCCAGAAGTGTTAATAACTTGTTTTAAATGGTATTTCTCAAAAATCGAAGGCATGTTCCGCGCTCCCTTGTTCGGTCAGATAGCCCTTGCCCGCGCGAATCGCGGCCAGCGGCACCAGAATGTTGTCAGCCTGCAGGCTCTCTTTTTCGGCATCTACCAGCAACGTGGGCTGATGCTGCAGGCTAAATAGCGTTAAATCGGCATCGAAGCCCTCTTCGAGGCGCCCTTTCCGCGTCAGGCGCAGCCCCTCGGCGGCGCTGACGGTCACGCAGTCAATGACCTGCGGCAGGGTCATGCCGATGGCGAGGAATTTCGACATCACCAGCGCCAGCGAGCGCACCGGGCCGTCGATACGGTTACGGCAGTAAATATCGGAGCTAATGGTGTGCGGCAGAATGCCCATCGCAATCGCCCGCCGCGCCACTTCAAAGCTGAAACTGGCGGTACCGTGGCCGACATCGAGGCGCACGCCGCGCTGCAGAGCGCGAGTAATGGAGCTGCGCAGCTCGCCGGCAGGATTAAGAATACGGTTCGGCTTGCCGTTATAGCAGTGGGTAATGATGTCGCCACTGCTCAGCAGATCGGCGATTTCATCGAGGTTCGGCGGGTTATTGCCGATGTGCACCATCAACGGCAGATCGCCGTTTTCCTGCTGAATGGCTTTGGCGCGCGCCAGCGGCGTAATGCCGTTTTCGCCGACGACGCTGCTGCTCATCCGCGCCTTCAGGCCGACGATAAAATCAGGATGACGTTGCACCGCCTGCTTCACCGCGGCGGCGTCGATATTAGCCATATTCGCCAGCTCATTCTGCGCAATCAGCCCGACGCGGGAGATGTTGAGCAACGCATAAACTTCCGTCGCCGCTTTACGGGTCAGTTGATAGAAGTCATCGACGTCGTCGGCGCCAGTGCTGCCGGCATCAATCACGGTGGTGACGCCGGTGGCGATGCCGACGCTATCCGGCTCATCGTGATAAATTGGTGAATTCGGGTAGCAGTGAACGTGAGAGTCAATCCAGCCAGCGCTGACGTAAACCTTGCCGTTCAGCTCGATGGTTTTACGGGAGGGCGCGCTAATCTCGCCCAGCGCCGCGATTTTCCCGTCCTGGATGGCGATATCAGTCAGGGTATCGTCGACGAGGCGCGCACGGCGCAGGAGTAAATCAAACATAGCTATCTCCTGATGAAAGAGTGAATCTGTTGCCGGATGGCGGCGTGCCGCCTTATCCGGCCTACAAATCGCGCTGACTTGCAGGCCCGATAAGCGCGGCGCCATCGGGCGATTAGCTAATCGCAATCGGGAAGATGGAACCGAGGATCATCGCGCCGAGGATGGCGCCGCCGGTGATCGGTTTCTGCCAGATGTAGAACAGCAGTGCGCCAACCAAAGAACCAATTCCGATAGGAATAGACGCCGTCATCGCACTGAGGATGATCAAGGGGCCGAGGAAGCGGCCGGAGGCGTTACCGGCCCCCATCATCACGTCGGCGCCGTAGGTGGAGTCGCTCTGGTTGATGGTGAACTTACGGGCCAGAATGATGATGTAGCCGACTGCCAGGCCGAGGATCAGGCCGGTTGCCAGCGACGCGGCGAAGTTCGCCACCGGGAAGACAAAGCCCGCGCCGAGCAGCAGCGCCGGTACGCCGAGGCCGATACCGGTCTGAATGGCGCCGCCGATATCCAGAATCCCCACCAGCGAACCTTCGATGATGCGGGCGAACAGGAAGCTTGCGCCGAATGCCGCCACCGCGCCGTACGCGCCGGTATCAATCCCTGCCTTCAACATCGCCACGAAGGCCACTTCGTTAAAGGCGCCGATGCCGTACAGATAGTACATGTGCGTCCCGGCGAAGACGCCGGAGGAGAGCAGGCCAACAAAGATCGGGAACGACCAGTCGGCATACCAAAAACCTTTATTCTGTTCCATTATTAGGCTCCCGTTACTTGCCGCTGAGTGAGTTGTGGATCATGTCCAGCCAGTTCGGCACGGTCAGATGGAAGGATTCGAGCATCTTCATGTCGAAGCCGCGGAAGAAGCCGCTGAGGACGAACAACGCGACAATGGCGATCATCATCACTTTGGTTACCCGGTTCCAGCCGCTCTCTTCCACGCCTTTACCGATCAGGATCCCCAGTACCAGACCCGGTACGGCGTTCCCCATAATCAGCTGCGCCGCGCCGCCGAAAATCGTCGCCCAGAAGCCTGATTTCTTACCGGCATCGATAGCCGCCAGCCAGAAAATCACCGGCATCACGGTGTTCACCAGCAGGTTTGCCGCCGGAACCAATACCTTAACGGCGGTGACCTGCAGCGCTTCCGGTACGGAAGAGGCGGTCAGGTTAAGGAAGGCGACGACGATCATGCCGATGATGCCGCAGGCAATGGCCATTTTTTTCGGATCGTGTAGCGTTTCGCCAACGTTACGATTTTTCACCATCAACGCCGCCGCGCCCCAGTTCGGGATAATGCGGTGGTCAACGTCCTGAGTGAAGGAGCCTGCTGCAACGGAAGAGGCCCAGGCGTTAAAGAAGAAGCCGAGACCAAAAGAGAAGTGAGAAGCCGGATCGCCTTCGCAGGAATTCAGCTCGCCCAAGGTACGAAACGCCCCCATCCCTTGCGTGGTGGGCGCGTGAAACATGCGTGCCGCTCCGGCGCCCACGCCGACGCCGACCAGGCCGCCGATGATGAGCGATTTTATTAAAATTATCAGGAACATAGTCTGACCCTTTGGTAACAATCAGGTTTGCGTGACGAAATCCACTTTATCGAGATCGATGGCGGTCACGTTGACGGTGACGTCCAGCTCCACGCTGTAGGTCCGTCGTTCACGGCGCAAAAAGATGAACAGAAACGCCTCTTTTCGTACCGCTTCGCGCGCATGAACAACCGTCACGTCCTGTGGCTCAATACGCAGTAGGATGCGCGATGATGATTTCATCACCGCAGCCTGCACATGGTTCAGGGCATCGGCGAAGGCCCGTGATTTGCTTTCGCCTTTGCCTGCAACCCTCACCGTGGTGGTGAATTGCTCTTTCATACTTATGCGCCGTATTTCTTTTTCCAGGCTTCAACCAGGCGCTCGCCCAGCTCTTCTTTATCCATGAAGCCGAAGCCCAGCACGTTGCAGCCTTCGTTGATGGCGGTGACGCCCTCTTCAATAGAACGCATGCCGTATTTTGCTTTGTAACCGTACTTGGTCTGCGCGGTGATGGCGCCTGCGCCGCCGCTACCGCAGAAGGAGATGCCGAAAGAGGCGTTTTCCGCTTTCATCATGTCGCCAAGTTTCATATCTGCAGCAACGCCAGGGACGACCACTGCACGTGCGCCGGCTTTTTCTGCGCCTGCCGCGACTTTTTGTCCTTTACCCAGACGGTCGCCAATAACTACGGTGATTTGTTCCATGTTTTGCTCCTTACAGGTTTTCTTTTGCGACTTCGAAGTGGACGGACAACAACCAGGCCTCTTCATCAGGCAGGTTGCCGAACTGTGCGACCACTTCGCGGGCCAGCATCATTGAATCTTCAGAAATTTCTTCGAACAGACTGGCATCCACTTCCGGTAGCGGTTCGCCGCTGATTGACCGGTGGGCCATGGCCCGCACGTGGGAAGTCAGCATTTGCTCCTGAACGTCGTTAGGGACGATGTCGTGACGGCTTAACAGGGCGAATACCTGCTGTAACATCTTGTCAGCCAGGCGTTCGGTCTGCGCCGCCTGCTCCCCTACGTCGTTTATTACCGCTCCGTTATTCACTTGTGTTACCCCGCTGATGTCTCTGGAATCCAAAGTAGCGCCGGGGGTCAGGAGTTTGTAGCGAGTTGTTTTCCACTTCGAAGTGGAAAGGGAGAAGGCTTAGGTGATCGACTCCACATATTCGCCGGATAAATGTAAAAACAGGCGATATGACGTGATGCGCATCACAACAATGAGCGAGGTTTAGCGGAAAACGACCGCAGAAAGACCGGAAAAAGAAAAGGGAAAAATGTGATACAGGTAGGCTTTTAGGCGGGAGACATCGGCTGACGCCTCCCGAAAATGGCGATTAGCGATACTTCTTATGGTAAGTATTGCGGGTAGTTTTGAAGTCCTCCGCGGCAGCCTGCGCCTCTTTCAGCTTACCAGCGTCAGCTAACTTCAGCGCGCCGTCGATCTGGCCGACCAGCGTTTCCAGACCGTGGCGGAAATCTTTCATCTCCGGGCTATCGGCCGCTTTGCCTTCCAGTTTTGGCGGCGTCTCTTTCTGCGCGTCAACCGCAGCGGTGCGCATCTTATTCAGCGCCGCTTTCAGCTCGCCAATGTCAGAGGTTTTTTGTACCACCTGCAGGTTTTCCGCAAGGGTGTCCATGTCTTCGCCAAGATCGGCGAACGCCGATGCCGAACCGAGCGCAAAAGCAGAGACGGCCAGCATCGCTAACAGTTTTTTACGCATTGCTCACTTCCTTTTTATTATGAAGATATAAAACGGGCGCGGCAGGACGCGCCCGGCACACAGGTCATTGACCGGCGATTTTCATCTCCGGCAGCAGCACGGAACCACACTGAATATTGCTGCGCGTTTCGATATCGTCGCCGACGGTGACAATATTACGCCACATTTCTTTCAGATTTCCGGCGATGGTGATCTCACTGACCGGATACTGAATTTCGCCGTTTTCTACCCAGAAACCGGATGCGCCGCGCGAGTAGTCGCCGGTCACGCCACTGACACCCTGCCCCATCAATTCGGTGACCACAAGCCCGGTGCCCATCTCTTTAAGCATCTTTGCAAAACTCAGGCCGCGGCCGTTGATGCGCCAGTTATGGATACCGCCGGCGTGGCCGGTGCTTTTCATACCCAACTTGCGCGCGGAGTAGTTAGTCAGCAGCCACTGGGTCAGCACGCCGTCTTTGATGATGTCGCGACGTTCGGTGCGCACGCCTTCGCTGTCGAACGGCGTGGAGGCCAGCCCCTTCAGCAGATGCGGGTGTTCTTCGATGGTCAGCCACTCCGGCAGGATCTGTTTGCCGAGGGAGTCGAGCAGGAAGGTCGATTTACGGTAGACCGCGCCGCCGGCAATCGCCCCGACCAGGTGGCCAAACAGCCCGGTGGCCACTTCGTTGGCGAAGATAACCGGCGCTTTCATCGTCGACAGCTTACGCGGCGCCAGGCGCGACAAAGTGCGACGGGCGCATTCGTTGCCGACCCACTCCGGGGTCTGTAAGTCGCCGATAGCGCGGCCAATGGTGTAGGCATAGTCGCGTTCCATATCGCCGTTTTCTTCGGCAATCACGCAGCTGGAGAGCGAGTGGCGGGTAGAGCAGTAGCTCTGGAGCATGCCATAGCTGTTACCGAAAACTTTAATTCCATAGTGGCTGTTGAAGCTGCCGCCTTCGGTATTGGTAATACGTTTGTCGGCCTGCAGGGCGGCCTGCTCGGCGCGGGCGGCCAGCTCGATGGCTTCATCCGGAGAGACCTCTGCCGGATGGAACAGGTCCAGATCCGGGGCGTCAAAGGCCAGCAGTTCTTTATCCGCCACGCCGGCAAACGGGTCCGGCGAGGTGTAACGCGCGATATCCAGCGCCGCCTGCACGGTACGGGCGATAGCGTCCGGGCTCAGGTCGGTCGACGAGGCGCTGCCTTTACGGTTTTGATGATAAACGGTGATGCCCAGCGCGCCGTCGCTATTGAATTCAACATTCTCCACCTCACCGTAGCGGGTGCTGACGCCGATGCCGGTGGTCTTGCTGACGGAGACTTCCGCACCGTCGGATTTGCCTGCCGCCAGTTCCAGTGCCGTACTAACGGCTTCTTCCAGCGTCTTACGCTGCTGTGCAACTTGAGAGATGACTTTCATTGCTAATGCCATAATGTAAGAAGGAGTTAACTGAAGTCTAACAGAGAACCGTTTTTCAGTGCGCGCCTTAACTGGTAACATTAGCCTCTTTTTTAAGGAGCCTGAGATGACAAAGCAGCCCGAAGACTGGCTCGACGACGTGCCCGGTGATGACGTTGAAGATGAAGATGATGAAATTATCTGGGTCAGCAAGAGTGAAATTAAGCGCGATGCGGAAGAACTGAAGCGTCTTGGCGCGGAAATGGTAGACCTTGGTAAGAACGCGCTGGATAAGCTGCCGCTCGATACCGACCTGCGCGACGCCATTGAGCTCGCCCAGCGTATCAAGAAAGAAGGCCGCCGCCGCCAGCTGCAGCTGATTGGTAAAATGCTGCGTAACCGCGACGTCGATCCGATTCGCCAGGCGCTGGATAAGCTGAAGAACCGTCACAACCAGCAGGTTGCGCTGTTCCATAAGCTGGAACAAATCCGCGATCGCCTGATTGATAATGGCGATGATGCGGTCGCAGAAGTACTGAACCTGTGGCCAGACGCTGACCGTCAGCAGCTGCGCTCACTGATCCGCAATGCCAAGAAAGAGAAAGAAGGCAACAAGCCGCCGAAATCCGCGCGCCTGATCTTCCAGTATCTGCGCGAACTGGCCGAAAACGAAGGCTAGTCACCACGCTAACCGCCATCTCCCGGATGGCGGCGCGTTGCGCCTTATCCGGGCTACCCCATCACCTCTCGCCCTAAATCGCGGGCAAACTGCTGATACTGCGCCGCATCGATCGGCTGTGGATAGCTCAACACCAGCAGTTCATGATCGTCGATCCCTTGATGATAGGTCGGATGGCGGTGCGCCCAGGCATTGGCATGGAATCCCATCGACTGATAAAAGCGCAGCCGTTTATGGGCGATTTCGCTGGTGAGCGGATCGATTTCCAGAATGGTCAGCGGCGCGC
The DNA here is from genome assembly GCF_040064335.1 of Klebsiella sp. CN_Kp088. Classification (NCBI taxonomy): domain Bacteria; kingdom Pseudomonadati; phylum Pseudomonadota; class Gammaproteobacteria; order Enterobacterales; family Enterobacteriaceae; genus Klebsiella; species Klebsiella sp. CN_Kp088. The sequence goes on from NZ_JBEAIQ010000029.1 coordinate 102,430, forward strand.
GCGTCAGGATCTGCGCCAGCAGCTGTTTGCCATAACCGCGCGAACGCAGGGTGTCGTCAATCGCCAGATGTTCGATATAGCTATAACCGGCAAACTGCCAGCAGCCGCTCAGGCCAATAAATCCCCCGTCATCAAACCACGCTTCCAGCGCATAGTGCGGGTTGCTCAGCGCCTGAAGTTTGGCGTCGCTTTCGCGCTGTTCGTGCCACGGAAAGGCGCGGGCGTACAGCGCGTCAAGCGTGGCGAAATGGGGCGAGTCGGTAGAAAGTACTCTTTCACAGGTCAGCATCACACAATCCCTGGTGGCAAAAACAAAACTGCCCTCACGCGGAGGGCAGTAACCGGAGGCGTTCGCGCTTATTCTGCCGCGACCGCTTTTTGCGCCAGTTTATCCAGCAGCTTCTGATGAATGCCGCCGAAGCCGCCGTTGCTCATCACCAGAATATGGTCACCCGGATGCGCGGTTTTCACGATCATGTCCACCAGCGTATCGACGTCGGCGCTCCAGTGCGCCGGCTGTACGCAGGCTTCCGCCACTTCCGCCACCTGCCACGGGATATGCTGCGGCTGTAACAGGAAGACTTCATCGGCGCGGCCGAGAGACGGCGCCAGATCGTCTTTGCAGACGCCCATTTTCATGGTGTTGGAACGCGGCTCCAGCACCGCCAGAATACGCGCGGTGCCGCCGACTTTGCCGCGCAGCGCCTGCAGCGTCGCGAGAATGGCCGTCGGATGGTGGGCAAAATCGTCGTAGACGGTCACGCCGTTGGCTTCGCCGCGTAGCTCAAGGCGGCGGCGGGCGTTGATAAAGCTGCCCAGCGCGTTAGCGGCATCCGCCGGCACCACGCCGACATGACGCGCCGCGGCAATCGCCATCAGGCCGTTGTGCATATTATGTTCGCCGACCAGCGCCCAATTCACTTCGCCTACTTTTTCGCCGTCGAGCAGGACTTCCCACTGCGAGGCATCGGCATTGAGTTTCTTCGCCTGCCAGTGGCCCTGTTCGCCCACCAGCTCCTGTTCGCTCCAGCAGCCCATCGCCATCACCTGCTTCAGGTTGATGTCGCTCTCCGGCAGAATAATTTTGCCTTTGCCCGGCACGATGCGCACCAGGTGGTGGAACTGTTTCTGAATCGCTTTCAGGTCGTCAAAGATATCCGCGTGGTCAAATTCAAGGTTATTGAGGATCAGCGTGCGCGGGCAGTAGTGAACGAACTTGGAACGCTTGTCGAAGAAGGCGCAGTCATATTCGTCGGCTTCAATCACGAAGAACGGGCTGTCGCCCAGGCGTGCGGAAACATCGAAGTTCCCCGGTACGCCGCCGATAACGAAGCCCGGCTTATAGCCACAGGCTTCGAGGATCCACGTCGCCATCCCGGCGGTGGTGGTTTTACCGTGGGTACCGGCGACGGCCAGCACCCAGCGGTCGCGCAGAACGAAGTCGTGCAGCCACTGCGGGCCGGACATGTACGGAATGTTGTTTTCCAGCACCGCTTCGACGCACGGATTACCGCGGGTCATAGCGTTGCCGATAATCACCAGATCCGGCTGCGGGTCCAGTTGGCTGGCGTCATAGCCCTGAATCAGATCGATACCCTGATTTTCCAGCAGGGTGCTCATTGGCGGATAAACGTTAGCATCCGAGCCGGTTACTTGATGCCCGAGGGAACGTGCCAGCATTGCCAGCCCCCCCATAAACGTGCCACAGATTCCTAAAATATGAATGCGCATTCGTTACTTCCCTCATTAATCTGACCCGCATTTTACCCATATGTAGGCCCCCTGAGAAATGCATTTCAGGCAAATCTGCATTTGCTGGCGCGATTCACCTGTGCGCAGTTTTTTTATTATTTGTTAAGATTGTTGCGTTCGTTTTACTCAACATAAAAATGCAGGGAACGAGTTATGAAAACGTTAGGTGAATTTATTGTCGAAAAGCAGCACGAGTTCTCCCACGCTACCGGTGAGCTGACTGCTTTGTTGTCGGCAATAAAACTGGGCGCCAAGATCATCCACCGCGATATCAATAAGGCCGGTCTGGTCGATATCCTGGGTGCCAGCGGTGCGGAAAACGTTCAGGGTGAAGTTCAGCAGAAGCTGGACCTGTTCGCGAATGAAAAATTAAAAGCTGCACTGCGCGCACGTGATATCGTCGCCGGTATCGCCTCGGAAGAAGAAGATGAAATCGTGGTCTTCGAAGGGTGCGAACACGCCAAATACGTTGTGCTGATGGATCCGCTGGATGGCTCCTCCAACATTGACGTTAACGTCTCCGTGGGGACTATCTTCTCTATCTACCGCCGCGTCACGCCGGTCGGTACGCCGGTCACCGAAGAAGACTTCCTGCAGCCGGGTAACAAACAGGTTGCCGCGGGTTATGTGGTTTACGGCTCCTCCACCATGCTGGTCTACACCACCGGCTGCGGCGTGCACGCCTTTACCTACGACCCGTCACTCGGCGTCTTCTGCCTGAGCCAGGAGCGGATGCGCTTCCCGGAGAAAGGCAAAACCTACTCCATCAACGAAGGTAACTACATCAAGTTCCCGATGGGCGTGAAGAAATACATCAAGTACTGTCAGGAAGAAGATAAAGAGACCCAGCGCCCGTACACCTCGCGCTATATCGGTTCTCTGGTGGCCGACTTCCACCGTAACCTGCTGAAAGGCGGCATCTACCTGTATCCGAGCACCGCCAGCCACCCGCAAGGGAAACTGCGTTTATTGTACGAATGCAACCCGATGGCGATGCTGGCGGAACAGGCGGGCGGCAAAGCCAGCGATGGTAAAGAGCGTATTCTCGATATCATCCCGGAAAGCCTGCACCAGCGCCGTTCGTTCTTCGTCGGCAACGACCACATGGTAGAAGACGTCGAGAACTTCATTAAAGAGTTCCCGGACGCTTAATTTCTACCTTCCCTTCCCGCCCTGCGGGAAGGGAGTTCCCTGTCAGCGATTCACCGCCCCACCCACGCGAGTCACCGCCGCATTCTGGCGATTTTCCCACAGCACCGTCAGCCCGCGCTGCAGCGCAATGAAGATAAACAGCAGGATGCCGATGGCAATCTTCGTCCACCATGAACTGAGCGTACCGTCAAAGTTGATGTAGGTCTGAATAAGCCCCTGAATCGCCACGCCGAACAGCGTCCCCAGGACCGTTCCGACGCCACCGCTAAGCAGCGTGCCGCCTATCACCACCGAAGCGATAGCATCCAGTTCCACGCCGACGCCCGCCAGCGCGTAGCCCGCCTGGGTGTAGATAGAGAAGACGATGCCGGCAAGCGTCGCCAGACCGGTCGACAACATATAGATGCGAATGGTGGTGCTACGCGTCGAAATGCCCATCAAATTGGCCGACGTGGCGTTGCCGCCGATAGCGTAGACCTGGTTGCCAAAGCGGGTACGATGGGCGAGGAAAATTCCCAGCACTACCACCAGCAGCATCAGCAGCCCCATCGCGCTCAGGCGGCCGCCGCCGGGGATGGTCCACGCCAGCCCGGACAGAGTGTCATACAGCGGATGGTTAATAGGAATCGACTCTTCCGAGACCAGATAGCTCACGCCGCGCAGGAAAAACATACCGGCGAGGGTGATGATAAATGCCGGAATTTTCAGCGCATCGATCAGCAATCCCATAAACGCGCCGAAGGCGCAGCCCATGGCCAGTACCAGCGGAAAGGCCAGCAGCGGCGAGATCCCCCAAAAGCCGATCGCTTTGGCAAGAAACACGCCGGTGAAGGCAATCACCGACCCGACCGACAGATCGATACCGCCGCTGAGGATCACGAAGGTCATGCCGACGGCGATGATCCCAAGGAAAGCGTTATCGGTCAGGATATTGCAAATCACCCGCGTCGAAGCAAAACCCGGAAACTGGGTCAGGCAGTAGAGATAGCCCAGCACGAATACCGCGAGGGTGATCATCAAAGGTAAATTACGTTTTATCACGGCCGCGTACCCCTTTCAGTAGACCGATAAAGCGCGGCGACTGAACGATCAGTACGCACAGCACCACCACCGCTTTCACCACCTGGTTGAGCTCCGGCGGGAAACCGGAGAGTAAAATCCCGGTGTTCATCCCCTGGATAATCAACGCCCCCACCACCGACAGCAGCAGATTGAAGCGCCCGCCCATCAGCGAACCGCCGCCGATCACCACCGCCAGGATGGCGTCCAGCTCCAGCCACAATCCGGCGTTGTTGGCGTCGGCGCCGCGGATATCCGCCGCGACGATAATGCCGGCAATCGCCGCGCAAATACCGCTTAGTACATAGGCCAGCATCACCACGATGCGGGTATTCACCCCGGCATTCTTTGCCGCACGGATATTGATCCCCACCGCCTCAATAAACATGCCGAGCGCCGTTTTGCGGGTAAACAGCCAGAACAGCAGCAGCGTTGCGACGGCGATAATCACCGGCGTCGGTAGCAACAGCAGCGATCCGCTGCCGAGCCAGGAAAGCGCCGGTGAATCAAAGGTGACTATCTGCCCGGAGGTAATCAGCTGCGCGACGCCGCGCCCGGCGACCATCAGGATAAGCGTGGCCACAAAAGGCTGGATCTTCAGCACGGCCACCAAAATGCCGTTCCACAGGCCGGCCAGCGCGCCTGCGCCCAATGCGGCGAGCAGCACCACCGGCAGGCTGTGCCCGGCGACGGTCATTGAGGCGGCGGTCGCCCCGGCGATAGCCATCACCGCACCGACCGACAGATCGATGCCGCCGGTGGCGATGACCAGCGTCATGCCAATCGCCAGCAGCGCCACCGGCGCCGCGCGGTTGAGAATGTCAATCGGGCTACCAAACAGCCGCCCATCCTGCAGCAGCACCTGGAAGAAATGCGGCGCCACCAGGCTATCCACCGCTAATACCAGCAGGAGAGCGATAATTTGCGGCATCCCTTTCGGCCAGCTAAAGCGCCGTTTTGGCTGTCCGCTTTGTGGTACGGTTCTGGGCATCATGCTGGGCTCCTTATGCCGCAATCGCGTTCATGATCGCCGGGACCGATAGCTCGGCAAGCGGGATTTCCGCCACCTGCTGGCGATCGCGCATGATGATCACCCGGTCGGCGTAGCCCACCAGCTCTTCCAGTTCGGAGGAGATAACCAGCAGCGCCAGACCATCGGCGCAGAGGGTTTCTATCAGGCGAATAATCTCAGCGTGGGCGCCGACATCGATACCGCGCGTCGGCTCATCGAGGATCAGGAACTGGGGTTTGGTCAGCAGCCAGCGCGACAGCAATACCTTCTGCTGGTTGCCGCCGGAGAGAAATTCGATCGGTTGTTCAGCGCTGGGAGTGCGAATCCCGAGCTGGCGAATAAAGCGTTCGGCGATCTCATGCTGTTCACGGCGCGGGATCGGCCGCAGCCAGCCGCGCTGCGCCTGCAGCGCCAGCACGATATTTTCCCGCACCGAAGCAGCGGCGATGATGCCGTCGGTTTTACGATCTTCCGGACAGAAGCCAATGCCGAGGCAGGAAGCCTGATGCGGCGAGCGCAGCGTTTGCGGCTTGCCCTTGATCCACGCTTTACCGCTGTCGGCAGGCTTGATGCCAAAAATGACCTCCGCCGTTTCGGTGCGCCCGGATCCCAACAGCCCGGCCAGGCCGACGATCTCGCCTGGCCGCACCTGCAGAGTAAACGGCGCAATCGTGCCCTTCTTGCCAAAATCTTCAAATGCCGCCACCGGCTTATCGCTAAGCAGCGTGCGCCCGGCGCGCTGCAGCGCCTGATGGTCCAGCTCGCGCCCCAGCATCATTTTGACCAGGTCGATTTGCGGCAGCTCGCGGGTCTCCCGACAGCCGACGAAACTGCCATTGCGCAGCACGGTAATACGGTCGCTGACGGCATAGACCTGGTCGAGAAAGTGGGTCACGAAAATCAGGCTGACGCCGTTATCGCGCAGCTGACGCATCAGGGTGAACAGCATCTCCACTTCCTGAGTGTCCAGACTGGCGGTCGGTTCATCGAGGATTAATACTTTCGCCGACAGGTCGATGGCCCGGCAGATGGCGACGATTTGCTGCATCGCCACCGAAAAACGGTTCAGCGGTTCGCGCACGTCGAGCGAGAAGCCGTAAGAGGCCATCAGCGCGGTAGCGCGTTTTTCCATCTCTTTGCGCCGCAGCAGACCAAAGCGCTTCGGCTCGCGGCCAATAAACAGGTTATCCGCCACCGACATATTTGGCAGCAGGTTAACTTCCTGGTAAACGGTGCCGATACCCAACTGCTGAGCGTGGGCGGTGTTTTTCGGCGATATTTGCTGCCCTTCCAGCCAAATCGCCCCGCGTTCGGCATGGTACACACCGGTGAGCGCTTTTATCAGCGTCGATTTTCCGGCGCCGTTTTCGCCCAACAGGGCCATGATTTCGCCGCGCCGTAGGCTGAAATTAACGTTATCCAGCGCTTTGACGCCGGGAAAGAATTTGCTTAATCCTTCGGTGCGGAGGATTTCCTGATGTTGGTCGGTGGTCATGATTCCCCCTGCATCACGCCGGATGGCGCTACGCTTATCCGGCCTACAAAAGAGCGCAATGTAGGCCGGGCAAGCGTAGCGCCCCCGGCATTTTCATGAAGGCTTAGTAGCCCATATTTTTCTTCTTCTCTAACTCTTCTTTTGCCGTATCCGGCAGGTAGAGGGTCGATTTGGTGATGGTCAGCTTCTCAGGCAGGGTGCCGTCTTTTTTGTATTTTTCCAGCGCATCAAACGCCGGACCGGCCATATTCGGCGTCAGCTCGACGCTGGCATTCGCCTCGCCGGCAATCATCGCTTTATAAATATCCGGCACGCCGTCGATAGAACCGGTGAGGATATCTTTGCCCGGCTTCAGCCCGGCCTCTTTGATGGCCTGAATCGCGCCGATGACCATGTCATCGTTATGGGCGTAGACCATGCAGATGTTCTTGCCGTTATTCTCTGCTTTGATAAAGCTCTCCATCACCTCTTTCCCCTTACTGCGGGTGAAGTCGCCGGACTGCGAGCGGATAATCTTGATGTTGGGGGCTTTGGCAATCGCCTCGGCGAAGCCTTTCTTACGATCGATAGCGACGCTGGCGCCCACGGTGCCCTGGAGCTCCACGACGTTACACGGCTTGCCATCAACGGTTTTCACCAACCAGTCGCCAATCAGTTGGCCTTCCAGCACGTTGTTGGCGGTGACGGTGGTCATATACAGCGACTTATCTTTAACGTCGATCGAACGGTCGAGGAGGAACACCGGGATATTGGCCTCTTTCGCTTCTTTTAGCACCGGCTCCCAGCCGGTCGCCACCACCGGCGCGATAAAGATCGCGTCCACGCCCTGGGCAATGAATGAGCGCACGGCTTTAATCTGGTTTTCCTGTTTTTGCTGACCATCGGCAATCTTCAGGGTGATGCCACGCTTCGCCGCTTCTTCCTTAGCAACATTCGTTTCGGCCGCGCGCCAGCCCGATTCAGAGCCGACCTGCGAAAATCCTACGGTCAGGTTGGCGGCCATCGCCATAGACGACATAGCTGCCGAAACCGCGGTGACGAGAAGTAAGCGCTTCCACATAAGATGTTCCTCGTAGGGTTATTGTTGGTTAAATGCTCACCTGCGAACAAACTATAGACAATCCGTTATGTAACTGAATGCGTTACATCACACTTCGAAAAAGTAAATAAAATGTTAATTGGTGCGATTTGTCTGAGCTGAGCGGCGATAAGGCTTCCCGCCCAGCGGCATGCCCTGCGCTAATGACGAAAATTTGCCTTCTGGATAACCGCCGCTCGCAACATTGAAAACGGTTACACAAAATTATTCAGAATGTAGCTATCTTTATGGATTTTAGGGTTATCTGATGAGGAGAAATTCAGACGCTTCCCCCCATAGCCAGGCAAAAAGAAGCGAAGACATTCGATGTGAGTTGGCTATAATACCTGGCACTTGTTTGCCAAACATTTTTAAAGGAAACAGACATGAGCTTACTCAACGTACCTGCGGGCAAAGAGCTGCCGGAAGACATCTACGTCGTTATCGAAATCCCAGCTAACGCAGACCCAATCAAATACGAAGTTGACAAAGAGAGCGGCGCACTGTTCGTTGACCGTTTCATGTCCACTGCGATGTTCTATCCGTGCAACTACGGCTACATCAACCACACCCTGTCCCTGGACGGCGACCCGGTTGACGTGCTGGTCCCGACTCCGTACCCGCTGCAACCAGGCTCAGTTATCCGCTGCCGTCCGGTTGGCGTACTGAAAATGACCGACGAATCCGGTGAAGATGCCAAGCTGGTTGCGGTACCGCACACCAAGCTGAGCAAAGAATACGATCACATCAAAGATGTGAACGACCTGCCGGAACTGCTGAAAGCCCAGATCACTCACTTCTTCGAGCACTACAAAGATCTGGAAAAAGGCAAGTGGGTTAAAGTCGACGGTTGGGACAACGCTGAAGCGGCTAAAGCTGAAATCGTTGCTTCCTTCGAGCGCGCTAAACAGAAGTAATTCTGTTTATCCAGCATAAAAAACACCGCCTCCGGGCGGTGTTTTTGTATGGGCCTGTTCTGGTTTCAGACGGCCAAAAAACAACGCCACCCGAAGGTGGCGTTGCCGTTTTCAATTACTGGTCTCTGTCCAACCAGTTTCCGCTCTCAATCTGCGCAAACCCCTCGACGGAGCGCTGGTAGACATACATCCACGCGCTGCCGTAAGGCGTTTGGATCAGATGGCGCGCGTATTCACCGCCCTTGGTGCGCAGCGCATCCAGCTCGGCCAGCGTCGATGCGTCGATACGATACACTTCACCATGTACTGTGCCCTCGCCCGGCACCGCGCCTGGATAGTGGCCCAGGCTGTACAGCTGATAATCGTCGACACTATGAGCGCCCAGCAACTGGGCGTTGGTCATCCAGTGGCTGTTGCCTTGTTTGCGTCGTAAACTGCCGTAAACAAATATTCGCATTGCTAAAACTCAAACTGATAGAGCAAATCGAGAGCCTGGTCTACGCCAGACACCGCTTCCATATATAGCTTAGGCATCAGGCGATAACGCAGGGTAAGCGTCGCCAAAGAGTCGAAGATGCCGACGCCGTATTTTACCTGAAGACCTGGCAGCACATAGCCGCTGACTACCACCTGGGAGGAGTCGCCTACCCCCTGGGTATCCAGCGCCAAATTGCTTACGCCAAACGTCTCGCCGATTTTACCCACAACCTGACCACTTTGTGCAACCCCCATTCCAATAAGCATTGAGGTCATTGCCGCACTATCGCTCTGTTCGCTGCCTAAACCCTGACCGCGTAACAGATAAGAAAGCGCTTCCTGCTGCGACATTGCCGGGTCGGAGAAGATCTCGGCCTTCGGCTGATCGGCAGAACCGGTGACGCGAACGCCGGCGATCACGTCGTCTTCGGTGGCTTCCGGGTTACGAATCGCTTCGATATTGAGCAGCGGCTGATCCGGCGGCCCGGAGAACAGCAGCTCGCCTTTACGCACGATCAGATCCTGACCATAAGCGTGGAAACGACCTTCCGGAATATTGATCTGGCCATTGAGCCCCAGCCCCTGCTTATCCTGCGCCACTTTCAGATCGCCGGTCAGACGCGCTTTCAGGCCGAAAGCGTCCAGACGCACGTTGTTGCCGACGTGAATCGTCAGGTTGCTGTTGATCGGAATACCGGCGCTCTGCGGCTTAATCGGCTTCAGATCTTTATCCAGCATCACCTCATCAGAAGAGACGCCCACCGCACTCTCCGGCACCTCGTTCACCACAATACGCGCCCAAGGTACGTCAACGCGGCCATCGAGGTTAAACAGGCTTGGCGTGGCGGTAAACACCACGTCCGGAGAAACATCCAGGCGGACCATCGGCGGCACGGTAATGCGCACCCGGCTACCCTTCGCCGCAATCTGCGCGCGCCAGTTGTCGATTTGCGTCCAGTCGGCGTTGCCGCTCAGCGCAATCTGCCCCTGTTTGGTATTCACCGTCCCCTGCAGGGTCGAACGCGTTCCGTTGAAGTTCATCGCCAGCTGGCTCGGCTGCATATCAAACGGCATAAAGTTGCCGTCGATATCAACGCCGCTCAACTGCATCTGACCAAACAGTTGCGGGCTCTGTAAGTTGCCGCCCAGACGCAGACGGGCATTAAGCTTGCCTTCTGCTTTCTCGCCGCGAGCGAAGATCGGGTTAATCATCGCCAGCGAGAAGTTGCTAATGTTGACGTTGCCGCCCAGGTTACGCCGCCCCTGCGGGTCGGTCACTTCCACCTGGCCATCAAGCTGGCCGTTGTTGGTCAGGCGTATCAGCCAGCCCAACTGCGCCCGGTTGTTATGCAGGTCGGCGCTGAGGTTAAGCGTATCGAAAGCCACCGGCAGCGGTGCGTCGTTGACCGTCTGGGTGACTTTGACGTTGCGCCCGCTGAGGGTGACTTTGCCCTGCGGCAGCCCCTCTTTGGTGGTGTCCCAGCTCACATCGGCGTTACCGCTAAACACGCCGCTTGCCTGGGTCGCCTCCGGCATAAACGGCTTCAGCATCGCCAGATCGAAACGGTTGAGATTGACCACCGCGCGCCCGCTGGCGCCGGCATCGATGGTCTGCGGTACGCACAGCTCGGCATTCGGGTTGCTCCAGCAGTGCGGCCCGATGCTGATTTTCTGTTCTTGATTACGGTAATCCAGCGCAATGTTGCGCGTCAGCGCCACCGGCCCTACCGGCGTCTGGAAACGGGTATTGCTCAGGGTGCCCTTCCAGCGCTCCTCTTTACGATCGAAGCTGCCCGCCAGCGTCAACTGGCCCGACACCGGCTCGCCCTGTACGCGCAGCTGTAAATCGTGCTGCTTCTCAGTCCCTTTGGCATTCAGCTGCACCAGGCTGATGTTAACGCCCGGCTGGCTGATACGATCGACGCGTACGTCAAGATTACCGCCAATCTGGTCGCTGGATTTGACGTCGCCTTTGACGTTGACCTGAGCTACCGTCAGTTCCTGCCAGCGTAAAGCGCGGGCGGTGATATCCGCCAGCAGCTGCGGCGCATCGATGGTGCCGCGCACCTTCAGCAGACCTTTCGCCGTACCGCCGAGCCCCGGCAACGCGTTATCGAGATGCGGCGCATCGATGGTGGCGTCGAGATTGAGGTCTTTCACCCCCAGCTCGCCTTTCACATCGGCGCTGTTTGGGCCAAGCGCCAGATGCAGTCCCGGCACTTTCCACTGCATATAGCTGTTACCCTGCAGCGAACCGTGGACATCCACTTTATTCTGTTTCACGTTGCCGGTAATTTTCAGCTCGGGAACCGCCATCTGCCAGCTGCTGCCATACAGGCTACCCTGGGTTTTGATAATCCCGTTCAGCTTCGACGGCCAGTCCGGCACCTCTTTGGCGGTATTAATGCCATCGAGGGTCAATTCGCCGCGCCAGCTGATCGCCTGCTGCCAGTCGAGCAACGCTTTCAGTTCGGTTTTCCCCTCCAGCGCCGCTACGGTCAGCTTATCCAGGTTCACCTGCTGTTCATTGCCTTTAGCATTAAGGGTAATTTTAGCCGGCGGCAGCGACTGTCCTTTCACCGCGGTACTAAACGCCATGGTGTAGTCGGTCATTTTGCCGCTGAATTTCAGATGCAGATCATCCGCCTGGAACTGTTTCTCGCCGGTAAACGGCCAGTACAGCTGCTTACTCTTCACTTCCATATTCAGCGGCAGACCGGCTTCCGCCAGCTGCGCTTCGGCGCGCAGGGTCATGGCCACCGAGCCGGCTAAATCAACGCCGACCTGCAGTTTTTTACGCAGTTCGCCGCCAACTTTCAGCTTTACCTTCTCGCCTTTCAGCGGGTCGATGTTCAGCGTGCTGTCGAGGGTGATGTCGACCGGCCAGTTATCCTGCAGTTGCGCGGTGCCGGAAGCGGTAACCTTGCCCTGGTCGGAATCGACGTCCAGCGCATCAAGTTTCATCTGCCCGTCGATGCTGCTCACCTTCAGCAGCAGGTTGTAGACGGTCATATCGGTGTCGCCGGTCAGGCGCAGCTGTTCGCCGCGGAACTCCTGAATATTAAGGTTCAGCGGCAGATGCACATCGACCATCTCCGGTAGCACCGGCTGCGAGAACAGATCTTTCATCGTCTCGCCAAGCGGCTTCTCTTCCGGTTTCGGATGGTCAATTTTCGGCTCCACCACCTGCTCCTGCGCCACTTTCGCCACCTTCGGCAGGGCGATGAGCAAGCCCTGGAGCGAAGTCGGCGTCAGAGTCAGGTTTTTCTCCTGCCAGTTCAGGCCGGTGGAGAAATCGCGCAGCGAAACGGCGGTGTCGTCGATTTTGACATTGACGTTATGCAGCGCCACGCGGCTGAGGGTAATGGGGTATGGCGTCGAGAGGTTCAGCGGGCCGGAATCTTCTTCCTCTACCGGCGCCGAAGGCGGCATCTTTTTGGTATCGATAGCGACGTAGATATCACGCAGCGAGATATCGTTTACGCACAGGCTGCTATCCCACAGGCAGCGCAGCTTGACGCCGAGATGGAACTGGCCGGCCGTCACCGCCACGCCCGGCTGTTCGAAGCGCACGTTCTGTAAGGTCAGGTCACGCCAGCCGCCGGTAACCTTGCCGATCTCCAGCCCCGGCACCCAGCGGTCCGCCGCTTTCAGTACCAGATGCAAACCGGTAGTAGTGCCGACTAAAAAGCCGACCGCGCCAATCAGCAACACTAAAAAGAGTAATACGCCGAGGCTTATCTTCTTCCATAAACTCATAATTCAGGCCCCAGACCGATATAAAACTGTAAACCGTGTTCTTCTTTGTCGCCGATAGGTCTGGCGATATCCAGCTTGATCGGCCCGACCGGCGATTGCCAGCGCACGCCGACGCCCGCGCCGGTTTTAAAATCGCTTTTACGGATGTCGCTCACCGCTTCGCCGCTGTCAATAAACATCGCCCCCCACCATTTTCCGGTGACGTTGTATTGATACTCCAGCGAGCCTGTCGCCAGCTTTGACGCACCGATCAGCTTGCCGTCGTCGTCTTTCGGCGAGATCGATTTGTATTTATAACCACGAATGCTGCGGTCGCCACCGGCGAAGAAACGCAGATCCGGCGGAACTTTGCTGAAGTCATCGGCTTCAATCCAGCCGAGGTTGCCGCGCACCACGAAGCGGTGGCGGTCATAGAGGGTGCGGATCCACACGTCCTGCGCCTGCATGACGATAAAGTTAATGTCCGAGCCCCACATGGTGTTGGAGTAGTCCACCGAATAGCGCTGGGAATCGCCCCAGGTTGGCATCAGGCCGCCGCGGGAGCGGGTCCGGTTCACCGAGACGCCGGGATAAAGCAGCATGGTGGTATTGGTGACGTTAGCCTGGGTAAAGTGGTCCAGACTCCAGCGCAGATTAATCGCGCGCTGCCAGCCACTCGACATCTCCCAATAGCGCGACAGCGCCAGGGTGGTGGAGTCGGCCTTGGTATCGTTAAGGTCGGTACGCTTAAAACCGCCCTGCATCAGGTAATACTGCTCAAGCGGGCTTTTTAACAGCGGGACTTTGTAGCTGAAATCGAACTGTTGCTCCGGCGCGGATAGGCTGATGCTGGAGGTCAGGCTGTGGCCATAGGAGTTCATCCACGGCTTTTTCCATGTTGCTTTCACGCGCGGCCCAACGTCTGTCGAATAACCGACCCCGGTTTCCACGGTGTTCTCTTTGCGTGGCGAAACGACGCCCTGCAGAGGCAGCACCTTGGTTTTACGTGATTTATCAAACTGCGGCGCGACGACCACCGAGTTAAACCAGCCGGTTGCGGCCAGGCGGCGGTTCAGCTCCGCCAAATCCTGCGAGGTGTAATAATCACCCTGTTTAAAGGGCACCAGGCTTTGCAGGTACTCTTCGCGGATCTGCGAACCGGTAAAACTTACCGGACCAAAGCGGTAGCGCTCGCCGCTGTTGTAATCTATATCCCAGAAAGCCTGATGACGGTCGAGCGACACGCCGAGCTGGCTTTTATTGAACTCACTATCGAAATAGCCTTTACGCAGCGCCACCTTGGTGAGCGAGCTTTTGAAGCCGTCATAATCGCTGTGATTAAGTACCGTGCCAATTGCCGGACGCGTTTTCAGCAGGTCCAGATAATCGTGGTCGGTGCGCGCGCCGCCGCGCAGGATAACCTCGGTACCGCCAATGCGCACCGGCTCGCCGGGAGTTACTTTGGCAATCAGTACCTGACGCCCTTTTTTGGGCGGCGGACGCAGATCGAAATCGATAGTGGGTTCATAATAACCCAGCGCTTTCAGGCCCTCGCGGATGGCGTCATCGACGCGCGCGCGAAAGCGACGGTCCGGCGTGACCTCATCGCTCTGGATCGTGGATAGTTGGGCGCGGACGTTTTTTTCCAGTTCCCCGGATAACCCCTCAACCTGCAAACGCACATTCGCTGCGCTGGCGACCCCGCTGACCAGCAAAAGGCTGGTAACGCATATCTGGCGGATTTGTTGCACGTGTTCTCCTGAATATCCTTGTTTCCCCCCGAAGGAAACGCAAGTGCCGCTCCACGGCTTAACAAAACCCTAACAACTAAGGGTTGAAAAAGTGACGGTAACCCAAATAATTCTTATGTTTAAATTTAGACGTATTGAGCGTGTTTATTGTCTAAAAAGATACGCGACGTTACAACCTTAACCACAAATTGCGAGGCCAACCGTGAGTCTATTTGATAAAACGCATCTTGTCGCCCAGGCGGATGCACTACCGGGGCGCAACACGCCGATGCCGGTAGCAACGCTCCACGCCGTTAACGGCCACTCAATGACCAATGTTCCTGAAGGAATGGAGGTCGCGCTGTTCGCGATGGGCTGCTTCTGGGGCGTCGAGCGTCTGTTCTGGCAATTGCCGGGGGTCTACAGCACCGCGGCGGGCTATACCGGCGGCTACACGCCAAATCCAACCTATCGCGAAGTCTGCAGCGGCGACACCGGGCACGCGGAAGCGGTGCGCGTGGTGTATGACCCGCAGGTCATCAGCTATGAACAACTGCTGCAGGTTTTCTGGGAGAACCACGATCCGGCGCAAGGGATGCAGCAGGGTAACGACCACGGCACGCAATACCGTTCGGCTATCTACCCACTGACGCCGGAGCAGCTTGAAGCGGCGCAGGCCAGCATGCTGCGTTACCAGGCAGCGATGCGCGACGCCAACGATACCCGCGAGATCACCACCGAAATCGCCACGGCGAAACCGTTCTACTATGCCGAGGACGATCATCAGCAGTATCTGCACAAAAATCCGTACGGCTACTGCGGTATCGGCGGGATTGGCGTTTGCCTCCCCCCACAGGCGTAATCCTGAAGAGTAAGGCCGCTGGCGAGAATAATTATCGCTCTGGTGGCTTTACAGACATTTACGCTATACTACGCTGTGTCATAGCCGGTCCAGCGCCTTCGGACCGGTTTTTTATGTATTCCACATTAAAAGAGTTATCCACTTCCCTTCCGAGGATCTGGCCTCAACGGTCAGAAAAGATATGTTAAACAGTATTTTAGTAATACTTTTCCTTATTGCCGTCAGTGCATTTTTTTCGATCTCTGAAATCTCACTGGCCGCATCACGTAAAATCAAACTCAAATTGCTGGCTGATGAAGGCAATGTGAACGCGCAGCGCGTTCTCAAAATGCAGGAAAACCCTGGCACCTTCTTCACCGTCGTGCAGATCGGCCTTAACGCCGTGGCCATTCTCGGTGGTATCGTCGGCGATGCCGCCTTTTCGCCTGCTTTCCACAGCGTACTGAGCCGCTACATGTCGCCGGAGCTTTCCGAGCAGCTGAGCTTTATTTTCTCCTTCACCCTGGTCACCAGCCTGTTCATCCTGTTTGCTGACCTGACGCCGAAACGCATCGGTATGATTGCGCCAGAAGCCGTGGCTTTGCGCATCATCAACCCGATGCGCTTCTGTTTACTGGTCTTCCGCCCGCTGGTGTGGCTGTTTAACGGCATGGCGAACAACATCTTCCGCCTGTTTAAAATCCCAATGGTGCGTAAAGACGACATCACCTCTGATGATATTTACGCGGTGGTGGAAGCCGGCGCGCTGGCCGGGGTACTGCGTAAACAGGAACACGAATTAATTGAAAACGTCTTTGAGCTGGAATCCCGTACCGTCCCCTCTTCGATGACGCCGCGTGAAAACGTGATTTGGTTCGATCTGCACGAAGACGAGCAGAGCCTGAAGAATAAAGTGGCGGAACATCCGCACTCCAAGTTCCTGGTATGTAACGAGGATATCGATCACATCATCGGTTACGTCGATTCAAAAGACCTGCTGAACCGCGTGCTGGCAAACCAGAGCCTGGTGTTAACCGGCGGCGTGCAGATCCGCAATACGCTGATCGTGCCGGATACCCTGACCCTCTCTGAAGCGCTGGAAAGCTTTAAAACCGCCGGCGAAGACTTCGCGGTGATCATGAACGAATACGCGCTGGTGGTGGGGATTATCACCCTCAACGACGTCATGACTACCCTGATGGGCGACCTGGTCGGCCAAGGGCTGGAAGAGCAAATCGTCGCCCGCGATGAGAACTCCTGGCTGATTGACGGCGGGACGCCGATCGACGACGTGATGCGCGTGCTGGATATCGATGAGTTCCCGCAGTCCGATAATTACGAGACCATCGGCGGCTTTATGATGTTTATGCTGCGCAAGATCCCGAAACGCACCGATGCGGTGAAGTTCTCCGGCTACAAGTTTGAAGTGGTGGATATCGATAACTACCGTATCGACCAGCTGCTGGTCACCCGTATCGATAACAAACCAACGGTGCTGGTACCGAAACTGCCTGATATCGAAGAAGCGGCGAAAAAAGAGAAAGGTGCGGCGTAAGCGGCCCTGAAAACATCAACGGCTCCCATCGGGAGCCGTTTTTTTTCGTGCCGTCATACCACGTTATGCGGTCTCTGTTTGCAGACGCATAACCTGACGATTGACCTCGGACATCACTGAGAAGTGCAGCTTGTCCTTAACCTTCGGGATAAGGATTTTGCCCTTATCAAATTCAAAAGCGCCAACGTCCTTGATGTACAACCGTCCACGAAACAGGATCTTCACGTACTTCGCCACTTGCAGCGGATTGTAGCGTTGGAAAATTTTCATTGTTGTCTCCTGCCAGGGTTACGCTCCTGCGGTGCCACAGTTAGCCCGCGTATCGGGAGCGCAAATTTTAATGCCCTAAAACTATAGTCCAGATTTCCGAAGTCACCCAGTCTGTAGAAGTTTTTTTACCCTTTGATGACAATAATTCAGAATTTTCGTTTCAGGCATACGTAGTTGTTAGTATAAGTTTCCGTTTTTTATTGAATGTGTGCGTTGGCACGCAAACTGGCATCACGCTTGCGGGTAATGGCGACAATTCGCACTTATCATTAAACAAGACCAAGTGGTCGGATCACCTGCATATAAAAAAGGATATCTCATGACCCTACGTAAGTTGCTGGCGGTTTCCGCCCTCCTGTTGCCGTTAATGGCTTCGGCACATAATTTTGTCGACGGTCAACGCGTCGCGCCGGTAGGCATCGCCGACCGCGGAGAACTGGTACTGAGTAACGATAAGTTTAGCTACAAAAACTGGAATAGCTCGCAGCTGGCGGGAAAAGTGCGCGTCATCCAGCATATTGCCGGGCGCACCTCGGCAAAAGAGAAAAATGCCAATCTGATTGAGGCGATTAAGGCGGCTGGCCTGCCGCACGACCGCTACCAGACCACCACCATCGTCAATACCGATGACGCGATCCCCGGTTCCGGGATGTTCGTGCGCAGCAGCATTGAGAGCAATAAACAGCTCTATCCGTGGTCGCAGTTTATCGTCGACAGCAACGGTCTCGCACGCAAAGCCTGGCAGCTCGATGAAGGCAGTTCGGCGATTGTGGTGTTAGACAAAGACGGACGCGTTCAGTGGGCAAAAGACGGCGCGCTGACCCAGCAAGAGGTACAGCAGGTTGTCGGCCTGCTGCATAAGCTGCTTAATAAATAGAGACGCGGAAGCCGGGGTTGAGGAAGGATTCACGCGGCGTGTAGTCGAGGGTTTTACCCTGCCAGTCGTGAACGTGCGCCCCGGCGGCTACCGCGACCGCATGACCGGCGGCAGTGTCCCAGGTGCTGGTCGGCCCGAAGCGCGGATAGAGCTGCGCCTGGCCTTCCGCCACCAGGCAGAATTTCAGAGACGAACCGATTGAGGTGGTCTGGTGCTCGCCCAGTTGCTCCAGATACTCCTGCAGCTCCGGATCGTTACCATGGGAGCGGCTAATCACCACCAGCGGCGGGCGAGCATCGCGAACCTGAATCTGCTTGCGCACGCCGCACTCTTCTTTCCACGCCTTGCCATTTTGCGCACTGTACATCACTTTCATCACCGGCGCGTACACCACGCCCAGCGTCGGTTTGCCGTTTTCAATTAGCGCGATATTAACGGTGAATTCGCCGTTGCGCTTGATAAACTCCTTGGTGCCGTCCAGCGGATCGACCAGCCAGTAGCGCTGCCAGTGCTGCCGCACTTCCCACGCCGGCGGATCCTCTTCGGAGAGGATCGGGATTGCTGCATCCAGCGCCTGCAGGCCGCTGACAATGACTTTATGCGCGGCGATATCCGCCGCGGTAACGGGAGAATCATCCTTTTTGCTGCTCACATCCATCGGCTGGTTCCCATCGTAGACATCCATGATGGCATCGCCCGCGGTCCGTGCAAGCTGACATACTTGTTCTAACATTCTCCACCTCTTCTGGTTACAGTGGCGTTAACTCGTTGTTTTATTTATATCGCATCATCACCAGTTCCGCTATCTGTGATAACACTAGCGGTTTCCATTCACGCTTTTCTGGCAGAATTCACAATTCTGTAAGCAACAGAATGTAAATACATTTTCTTTTGTGCCATTGCTCATAAAAAAGGACGCCTCTGATGATTAAGTTTAGCGCAACGCTGCTGGCCACGCTGGTGGCGGCCAGCGTCAACGCGGCGACGGTCGACCTGCGGATCATGGAAACCACCGATCTGCACAGCAATATGATGGATTTCGATTACTACAAAGATGCCGCGACGGAAAAATTCGGCCTGGTCAGAACCGCCAGCCTGATTGAAAAAGCCCGCGCGGAAGCGAAAAACAGCGTGCTGGTGGATAACGGCGATGTTATTCAGGGTAGCCCACTGGGCGACTATATGGCGGCAAAAGGACTTAAAGAGGGGGATGTGCATCCGGTTTATAAGGCGATGAACACCCTGAATTACGCCGTCGGCAATCTGGGAAACCATGAATTCAACTACGGTCTCGACTTCCTGCACAAGGCGCTGGCCGGGGCGAAATTCCCCTACGTTAACGCCAACATTATCGATCTCAAAACCGGCAAACCGATGTTTACGCCCTACCTGATTCAGGATACCGAGGTTCAGGATAGCGATGGTCAACCCCATACCCTGCGCATCGGCTATATCGGTTTTGTGCCGCCGCAGATCATGACATGGGATAAAGCTAACCTCAGCGGCAAGGTGAAGGTCAACGACATCACTGAAACCGCGCGTAAGTATGTACCGGAGATGCGCGCGAAAGGCGCTGATGTGGTAGTCGTGGTTGCGCATTCCGGCCTCTCCGCCGACCCCTATCAGGCAATGGCGGAAAACTCGGTCTACTACTTAAGCCAGGTACCCGGCGTTGACGCCATTATGTTCGGCCACGCTCACGCGGTGTTCCCCGGTAAAGACTTCGCCACCATTAAAGGCGCGGATATCGCCAAAGGTACGCTGAATGGTATTCCGGCGGTGATGCCGGGAATGTGGGGCGATCATCTCGGGGTGGTCGATTTGGTGCTGAATAACGACAGCGGTAAATGGCAAGTGACGCAGGCTAAAGCCGAAGCGCGACCTATTTACGACGCGGTAGCGAAAAAATCGCTGGCGGCGGAAGATAGTAAAATGGTGGCGGTGCTGAAAGCCGATCACGACGCCACTCGCGAATTCGTCAGCAAGCCTATCGGCAAGTCCGCCGACAACATGTATAGCTACCTGGCGCTGGTACAGGACGACCCGACGGTGCAGGTGGTCAACATGGCGCAAAAGGCCTATGTCGAACACTACATCCAGGGCGATCCGGATCTGGCGAAGCTGCCGGTGCTTTCCGCCGCCGCGCCGTTCAAAGTCGGTGGGCGTAAAAACGATCCGGCAAGCTTTGTCGAAGTGGAAAAAGGCCAGCTCACCTTCCGTAACGCCGCCGACCTCTATCTCTACCCGAACACGCTGGTGGTGATGAAGGTAAGCGGTAAAGAGGTCAAGGAGTGGCTCGAATGCTCCGCCGGGCAGTTTAACCAGATTGACCCCGCCAGCAGCAAACCACAGTCGCTGATTAACTGGGACGGGTTCCGCACCTATAACTTCGACGTGATTGACGGCGTCAATTACCAGATCGACGTCAGCCAACCGGCGCGCTACGACGGCGAGTGCCAGATGATTCACCCGCAGTCAGAACGCATCAAAGACCTGACCTTTAACGGTAAGCCTATCGATCCGCAGGCCACCTTCCTCGTCGCCACCAATAACTATCGCGCCTACGGCGGCAAATTCGCCGGTACCGGCGACAGCCATATCGCTTTTGCCTCCCCGGACGAAAACCGTTCGGTGCTGGCGGCGTGGATTGGCGCACAGTCGAAGAAAGATGGCGCGATCCATCCGGCGGCGGATAACAACTGGCGACTGGCGCCGATCCACAGCAAAACGCCGTTGGATATTCGCTTTGAGACCTCGCCTGGCGACAAAGCCGCGGCGTTTATCAAAGAGAAAGCACAGTATCCGATGCGGCAGGTGGCGACCGATGATATCGGTTTCGCTATTTATCAGCTGGATTTGAGTCAGTAATGCCTGTTCCCCGGTGGCGCTGCGCTTACCGGGGCTACAAAGCGGAGCTGGCCGGTAGCCCGGATAAGGCGCCAGCCGCTATCCGGGTACATCTCCCCGGTGGCGCTGCGCTTACCGGGGCTACAAAGCGAAGCTGGCCGGTAGCCCGGATAAGGCGCCAGCCGCTATCCGGGGTTACAGGGAGTGATACATTTTCACTCCCCGTGGTTAGCCAGCACCGCGGGGAGATTCAGCTCGATCCAGTCCGCCAGCGCCGCCACCTTCTCGCTCACCTGCAGGCCGAGCGGCGTCAGGCTATATTCAACATGCGGCGGCACCACCGGATAAGAGACGCGGTCGATAAAGCCATCCTGTTCCAGCGCCTGTAAGGACTGCGCCAGCATCTTTTCGCTGACGCCGCCCATTTTGCGCCGCAGATCGCTAAAGCGGTGGGTCCCCTCGCGTAGCGCCACC
Organism: Klebsiella sp. CN_Kp088; assembly: GCF_040064335.1. NCBI lineage: Bacteria > Pseudomonadati > Pseudomonadota > Gammaproteobacteria > Enterobacterales > Enterobacteriaceae > Klebsiella > Klebsiella sp. CN_Kp088. Next base: position 123,704 of record NZ_JBEAIQ010000029.1, read on the forward strand.
AGAATCAACACGCCCCAGCGGCTGGTCACGTGTTTTAGCACATCACGCGACGGGCACTGTTCAGCAAACAGATTCCCGTTGCGCAGTTTGTCGCTCAGCGTCGGTTCGGCCATTTTATACTTACCTTTTTGTACGTACTTACTAAAAGTTAGTTAAGGTGTTAGCTTACCACAACTGCCAATGAACACGAAGGAGAAGACCTATGATCGCGATTACCGGCGCCACCGGCCAGCTTGGCCAGCACGTACTGCATGATCTGTTAAAAACCGTCCCCGCCAGCCAGATTGTGGCGATTGTCCGCAACCCGGCGAAAGCGCAAGCGCTCAGACAGCAGGGCGTCACTGTGCGGCAGGCCGAGTACGGCGATGAAGCCGCCCTTACCGCCGCGTTGCAAGGGGTTGATAAACTGCTATTAATCTCCTCCAGCGAAGTCGGCCAGCGCGCCGTCCAGCACCGTAACGTCATTAACGCTGCCAAAGCCGCTGGGGTGAAATTTATCGCCTATACCAGCCTGTTGCATGCCGATACCTCACCGCTGGGCCTGGCCGGTGAACATATCGAAACCGAACAAATGCTGGCTGATTCCGGTATTCCTTACGCGCTGCTGCGTAACGGCTGGTATACCGAAAACTATCTGGCCAGCGCGCCGCCGGCGCTGGAACACGGCGTGTTTATCGGCGCCGCCGGGGAGGGTAAAATCGCCTCCGCCACCCGTGCCGATTATGCCGCCGCCGCCGCTCACGTTATTGCCGGTGAGGGTCATGCCGGGAAAGTTTACGAACTGGCGGGGGACAACGCCTGGACCCTGAGCGAACTGGCTGCCGAGCTGAGCAAGCAAAGCGGGAAAAATGTGGTTTATCAAAACCTCAGCGAAGCCGATTTCGCCGCCGCGCTGAAAAACGTCGGCCTGCCGTCCGGGCTTGCCGATATGCTGGCGGATTCCGATACCGGCGCGTCGAAAGGCGGACTGTTTGACGACAGCCGCACTCTGAGCAAACTGATTGGCCGCCCGACCACGTCGCTTGCCGATAGCGTAAAAGGCATCATTTAACCGCTCCCTGTCAGTTTTTGCGGTTGCGTCCCGGCGCTTCATCTCTAATATTGAAGGGATGAATCGTCGGGAGACACGGCATGCAGGGCGTACCACCACAATTTAGCGATGAAAAAGACCGCGCGCGCTTTCGCCATCTCGAACAACTTCCCGGCGTTGAGCTCTATCACGCCCATATTTCCCGTTATGCCTTTGAACCGCATACCCACGAAGCCTTCGGCATCGGCGTGATTGAACAAGGCGCCGAACGCTTTCGCTATCGTGGCAGCCAGCACGTCGCTTCAGCCAATTCCATCGTCACCATGAATCCGGATGAGCTCCATACCGGCGAGGCGGAAACCGCCGAAGGCTGGCGCTACCGGATGATTTATCTGGAGCCGGATCGGCTGGAAGCCTTCACCGGCGTTCGCCACTGGTGGTTCAGTGAGGTTGTGCGCCAGGAGCCGCAGCGTGCCCGGCAAATCGGCCAACTGATTTACGGCCTGTGGCACGCTGACGATCCGCTGGCGCAGCAAGGGATACTGCTCGACCTGGTTGATACCTTCCGCCCGCTGGCCCACCATGCGCCAATGGCGCCGGAAGCGGCGCACCGCTTCGATCGGGTACGCGACTACCTGCACGATAACTATATGCGCGCCGTCAGCCTTGATGAACTGGCGCAGGTGGCAGCGCTCAGCCCCTATCACTTCCAGCGCCAGTTTAAAGCCCACTTTCATGTTACCCCGCACCAGATGCTGATGGCGATTCGCCTGTGGCGCGCCAAGGCGTTTCTGACCCACGGCATGCCTGCCGCCGAAGTGGCCATCGCCGCCGGGTTAACCGACCAGTCACATTTAACCCGCGCCTTCACCCGTCGCTACGGCATCACACCGGTGCGTTACCAAAAGCAGGTCGCCGGGCGCTAAAGCGCAATCTCATACAATATTCTTTCCCTCGTACCCTCCTACACTTGGCGCAAGCAAACTGAAGATGGATGTCATCATGATTAGCGGCGTGTTGTATGCCCTGCTGGCGGGGTTAATGTGGGGGCTGATTTTCGTCGGCCCCTTGCTGGTGCCGGAATATCCGGCGGTGCTGCAGTCGATGGGGCGCTATCTGGCGCTGGGACTTATCGCCCTGCCGCTGGCGTGGCTCGGCCGCGCGCGTCTACGCCAACTGAACGGCAAGGACTGGTGGACCGCGCTGGCGCTGACCATGATGGGAAACCTGATCTATTACTTCTGTCTGGCCAGCGCCATTCAGCGCACCGGCGCGCCGGTATCGACAATGATTATCGGCACCCTGCCGGTAGTACTGCCGGTGTGCGCCAACCTGCTGTATAGCCAGCGCGATGGCAAGCTGCCGTGGCGGCGGCTATTTCCGGCGCTAATCTGTATTGCGCTGGGGCTGGTGTGCGTCAACGTGGCGGAGCTGCAGCACGGGCTTCCTGATTTCAGCCCGTGGCGCTATGGTTCGGGCATTGTTCTCGCGCTGATCGCCGTCGTCTGCTGGGCGTGGTATGCCCTGCGCAACGCCCGCTGGTTGCGTGAAAACCCGGATAAGCCGCCGATGATGTGGGCCACCGCGCAGGCGTTGGTCACCCTGCCGCTCTCGCTGGTCGGTTACATCGCCGCCTGCTGGTGGCTGCAGGGCCAACACCTCAACTTTCCGCTCCCCTTCGGCCCGCGCCCGGCTGTATTCATCGCGCTGATGCTGGCGATTGCCGTACTCTGCTCGTGGGTGGGCGCGCTGTGCTGGAACGTCGCCAGCCAGCGTCTGCCGACGGTGATCCTCGGGCCGCTGATTGTCTTCGAGACGCTGGCTGGTCTGCTGTACACCTTCCTGCTACGCCAGAGCCTGCCGCCGCTGCTGACGCTGAGCGGGATCCTGCTGCTGGTGCTCGGCGTGGTGTCGGCGGTTCGCGCCCGCCCGGAAAAACCGGTTCTGCAGGAACTGCGCGTCGAGCCTAAAAAATAGCCTGGTATCCTAAAGGGGTATTCCCATGGATTAAAGATGCATTTAATATGCATCTTATATTCTTGATGACGAGGTAATTGCTATGGCTTTCCGTGACCAACCTTTAGGCGAGCTGGCGCTGAGCATCCCGCGCGCCTCCGCGCTGTTCCGTAAATACGATATGGATTACTGCTGCGGCGGCAAACAAACCCTGGATCGCGCGGCGGCGCGCAAAGCACTGGACGTCGCGGCGATTGAAGCCGAGCTGACAAAACTGGCCGAGCAGCCGATCGAGCGCGACTGGCGCGCCGCGCCGTTCACCGACATCATCGACCACATCATCGTTCGCTATCATGATCGTCACCGCGAACAGCTGCCGGAACTGATTCTGCAGGCAACCAAGGTTGAACGCGTCCACGCCGATAAGCCGAACGTGCCAAAAGGACTAACCAAATATCTGACCATGCTGCACCAGGAACTCTCCAGCCACATGATGAAAGAGGAGCAGATCCTGTTCCCGATGATCAAGCAGGGGATGGGAACCCAGGCCGGTGGTCCTATCAGCGTGATGGAAAGCGAGCACGACGAAGCGGGCGAACTGTTGGAAGTCATCAAGCACATCACCCATAACGTGACACCGCCGCCGGAAGCCTGCACCACCTGGAAAGCGATGTACAACGGCATTAACGAGATGATTGACGACCTGATGGAGCACATCAGTCTGGAAAATAACGTGCTGTTCCCGCGTGCCCTCGCCGGAAAACCATAAAAAAAGGCGCCCGCAGGCGCCCTCTCGACATTGTCAGTTTATTGGCCACTCCGGGTGGCCTTTTTTATTTCGCCAGACGTTTTTTACCGGCAAACAGCCAGCCCGCGCCCAGCAGAACAAACCACAGCGGGGTAACCATCAGCGCTTCGCGAGTATCATCTTCCAGCGTCAACAGCACCAGTACGAAGACGAAGAAGGCCATGCACACCCAGCACATCACTTTACCCAGCGGCATCTTATAGATGGACTTCTCGTGCAGCTGCGGACGCTTTTTACGATAGACCAGGTAAGAGCAGAGGATAATGGTCCAGACGAACATGAACAGAATCGCCGACACCGTGGTGATCATGGTGAACGCGGCAATCACGCTCGGGTTGACCATCAGCATCACCACGCCGCCCAGCAGGCACATGCAGGAGAAGGTTAAGCCCTTCGCCGGCACCGCGCGTTTAGACAGCTTGGCGAACATTTTCGGCGCCTGGCCTTCCTGCGCCAGACCGAACAGCATACGGCTGGTGGAGAACACTCCGCTGTTAGCGGAAGAGGCGGCGGAAGTCAGTACCACGAAGTTGATCAGGCTGGCGGCAGCCGGCAGGCCGACCAGAACAAACAGCTCAACGAACGGGCTCTTGCTCGGCACGACGGAGCTCCACGGCGTCACCGACATAATCACAATCAGCGCGAAGACGTAGAACATAATGATACGCAGCGGGATGGAGTTAATCGCCCGCGGCAGTGATTTTTCCGGGTCTTTGGTTTCCGCCGCGGTAGTACCCACCAGCTCAATCCCCACGAAGGCGAATACCGCTATCTGGAAGCCGGCAAAGAAACCGCTGAGGCCTTTCGGGAACCAGCCGCCGTCATTCCACAGATGCGCGAATGAAGCTTCAACGCCGGTCGGCGATTTAAAGTGCATCATCACCATCACCAGGCCGACCACGATCAGCGCCACGATGGCGACGATTTTGATCATCGCGAACCAGAACTCCATTTCGCCAAACATCTTCACGGTAGCGAGGTTCAGACCCAGCAGCAGCAGGATAACCGCCAGCGAAGCGACCCAGTCAGAAAGCCCGGGGAACCAGAACTGCGCGTAGGCTGTGATAGCGACAACGTCCGCCATCCCGGTGACCACCCAACAGAACCAGTAGGTCCAGCCGGTAAAATACCCCGCCCACGGCCCTAACAGGTCGGAAGCGAAATCACTGAATGATTTATATTCGAGGTTCGACAGCAGTAATTCGCCCATGGCACGCATGACGAAAAACAGCATAAAACCGATGATCATATAAACAAAAATAATGGATGGCCCGGCGAGACTGATGGTCTTGCCAGACCCCATAAACAGCCCGGTGCCGATCGCCCCGCCGATAGCAATAAGCTGAATATGCCGGTTAGTGAGATTTCGCCGTAGCGATTGTTCAGTCGTCTCCTGCTCGTCGGCAACGACTTTGACCTGATCTACCATGTGATTTTCTTCCTGTTGTACCTGTCTGTGTTGTTCAGGCTCTGTTGGCCTGTCATTTGTCGCAACCCTGGCAAGAGGGTTTATCGATATTAGGTAAGAATCGGAGGGATGAATACTATGATTTAGATATAATGTTAATTTTATGTTTAAAGTGAGTGTTATATCACCAATGTAACGCGAAACAGCTCACAAAAATACACTCAACGAACTTATATGCAATACAAAATTCCAATAAATTTATAACTTAAGGATTTTACACTGTTTTTATTGGCTCCCTCCCCCTGACAGGAGAGGAAGCCCCTGGTGCTTAAATAATGTCCAGCAGCTCAACTTCAAAGATGAGGGTGCTGAATGGCGGGATAGAAGCACCCGCGCCGCGCTCGCCGTAAGCAAGGTTGTGCGGAATAGTCAGTTCCCATTTGGAACCTACCGGCATCAGGGTCAGCGCTTCGATCCAGCCGCCGATCACGCCGGTCACCGGGAATTCAGCCGGTTCGCCGCGGGCTACGGAGCTATCGAACACGGTACCGTCGATAAGCTTACCGGTGTAGTGAACGCGTACGCGGTCGGTGCGCGCCGGGATCGGGCCTTCGCCCTGCGTCAGTACGCGGAACTGCAGACCGGATTCAGTGCTGTTCACGCCTTCTTTTTCACGGTTTTCATCGAGGTATTTCTGGCCATCGGCGGCCATCGCCTGGAAGCGCTCGCGACGCACGGCGTCAGCGCGTTCATGGATTTCACGCAGCGCGCGGTGTACGGCTTCAACCGGCACCTGCGGCTGATTGCCTTCCAGCGCATCGGCAATGCCGGCAACCAGCGCTTCCGGCAGCAGCCCCTGCAGGCCGGATTCGCTCAGTTGTTGTCCAACCTGCAAGCCGATACCGTAACTTGCCTGCGCTTCGATAGTGTCAAAAGTCGGGGTTGCCATCTTTGTTCCTTTTTTGGGTGATAAACATCTTGAGAAAAGCGTTCGAAAGCATAACAGCCATAGAGGAATGGGTAAAACTTTGTCGGCGGATGATGACAAATCTCAGCGAAACAGAAACAATAGGCGATATCAGGTTAACCTCTACCTTCAGGACGTTAGCCGTCTATACTCATAAGCAGGATAAAAATATGCGGAGCAGGAGGAAAGCCATGCCCGGGCGCTTTGAACTGACATCTACCCTGGCGAAGATCTGGCACGCCCCGGATCAACTTCGTCTCATGGATCCGCTACCGCCCATGCATCGCCGCGGCATCATCGCCGGCTTCCTGCTGGTCATTATTGGTTTCCTGCTCCCCTCCGGCGATAACAGCACGCCGACCCAGGCCAGCCGCGAAGCTAATCTCGATCTGCAGTCCCAGTCTCAGCCGCAAGGTTCGGGCAATCAGGCTGTGCCGCTTCCGCCAATTACCAATACGCCGACGGTCAGCGATGCCGACCAGGTTGCGCCTGTGGCGCCTGAAGCCATTCAGGATGAACAGCCAGACCAGACGCAAACCGCTTCCTCTTCTCAGCCGTATCAACAACCGGCGCAGCAGCAGTCTGCTCCGGGCATCGAACAGCAGTGGCGCACCTACCGGATTGAATCCGGCAAAACGCTGGCGCAGCTGTTCCGCGACCACGGTCTGCCAGCCACTGACGTCTATGCCATGGCGCAGGTCGAAGGCGCCGGCAAACCATTAAGCACCTTGCAAAGTGGACAAACGGTGCAAATTCGCCAGAACGCCAACGGCGTCGTCACCGGCCTTACTATCGATACCGGCAACGGCCAGCAGGTGCTGTTCACCCGCCAGTCGAACGGCAGCTTCGTGCGCGCGCGATAAACACTTCGCTTAGGTCGGGTCGAACACCCGGCCTAACGCGCCTGGTTTTTGTTCACCCAGCGGATCCCTACGCATACCAACACCAGTGCGATCGCGTACTTCCACTCAAAAATATTCTCGCCAAGAAAGATCGCCGACAGCACCGTCCCGGCCACCGGGATAACAAAGTTAAACGGCGCAATCATACTGACGCGGTTGTGCTTGAGCAGCACGCTCCATAGTGCGAAAGCTATCGACGACAGCAGAGTTAAATAGCCAAGGATCATCGCTGCGGTCAGGCTGTGCATCCGTAGCTCCCCGCCGGTCAAATACCCGCCCGCCACCAGCACCAGGCCGCCGAAGGCCAGTTGCCAGCCGGTCATCACCGTTGGGTCGACGGTTTGCGAGATGCGTTTGCCGTAGAGCGTCGCCGCCGAGAGGATGAACGCCGCCAGCACGACAAATCCATCCCCCTGCCAGACAAAATTAAAATCGCCCAATGAGGTGTTGAAGTTCACCAACATCACGCCGACGAAGCCCAGCACACAGCCGATAGTTTTGTTATAGCTGAGCCGGTCATTCTGGTAGATAAAATGCGCCAGCAGAACGCTGAAGAACGTCCCGGTGGCATTCATAATCGATCCCTTCACTCCGGTGGTGAATGCCAGGCCAACGTAGAAGAAGGCGTACTGGATAGCGGTCTGCGTCAGCCCCAGCATCGCCAGCTGCCCGCACTGGCGGCCATTGAGCCGGGCGATGGGTTTGCGCTGCGCGAGCGCAAACAGCAGCAACAATAAGCCCGCAAACAGGAAGCGATATCCGGCAAAAACAATTTTTGAGGGAACATCATCGGTGGCGATGTGCAGAAGCTCATAGCCGTTTTTAATCGCCGGATAAGAACTGCCCCACAGCAGACAGCATAGGGTCGCGCAGACATAAGCTACTTTTTTATTGGCAAAAATCGAGGGGGTCGGAAAGGAAGCGTCCATTAACTTTACCGGAAATAAAATCGTGTTTTATTTTATCATCCAGAAAGTGGAGAGAATAGCTACCATACCAGATAAAAATCAGGCTGGCGCTAAAAAGCAAAACGCCGGCACAAGGCCGGCGCATCGACGTGAGTTGAGTAAAAAATTACTCAGCTACAACGTTAACAACCAGTTTAGCGAAGACTTCGCTGTGAACCTGGAAGTCTACTTCGTGCTCACCGGTGGTGCGCAGAACGCCGTTCGGCAGGCGAACTTCGCTCTTCGCAACGGCAACGCCAGCTGCAGAAACAGCGTCAGCGATGTCGCGAGTACCGATGGAACCGAACAGTTTACCTTCGTCGCCAGATTTGGACGCGATGGTAACGGTGCCCAGTGCGTTGATTGCTTCAGCACGTGCGTTAGCAGCGGCCAGAACGTCAGCCAGTTTGGCTTCCAGTTCAGCGCGGCGCGCTTCGAAGAACTCAACGTTTTTCTTGGTAGCTGGAACAGCTTTACCCTGTGGTACCAGGAAGTTACGAGCATAGCCCGCTTTAACGTTTACCTGATCACCCAGGCTACCCAGGTTTGCTACTTTATCAAGCAGAATAACTTGCATTACCTTATCCTCTCAAAGTCGTATTAATGGACCGTGACCGATTACTGATGACGATCAGTGTACGGCAGCAGGGACAGGTAGCGTGCGCGTTTGATAGCGCGAGCCAGCTGACGCTGATATTTTGCACGGGTACCGGTGATACGGCTTGGGACAATCTTACCGCTTTCGGTGATGTAGTTTTTCAGCGTAGCGATATCTTTATAGTCGATCTCTTGAACGCCTTCCGCGGTGAAACGGCAGAACTTGCGACGACGGAAATAACGTGCCATATGGCTAGTCTCCAGAATCTATCAATTCAATCTGCTCGGCATGCAGAACCATTTTACTCAAGCCGTTCTTTGCCTTATGGCAACTAATGAACCCTTGAACGGTGACTGCGCTACCGACCGTTATACTGTGAGTAATGGCCTGGTTCTCGTGTCCGCTAATAATAACGGGCATTTGGCACCACGCCTGCCGGTGAAAACCGGCTTCCTCCTGCACAGAACGATGCTCAAGCACGAACTGGCAATGAGGAATTCCTGACGGGCTGACCTTTCGAAGGGGCATCCTGCACACGGTGCCGGACAACACCAGACGGTTGGTCATCAGGATTACTCTTCAGAATCCCCAGCTTCAGAATCATCTGCGGTTTCGTTAGCGAAATCTTCACGACGCTCACGGCGCTCGTCTTTCGCTTTAACCATCGGAGATGCTTCGGTAACAGCGTGCTTAGTACGCATTACCATGCTGCGGATAACGGCGTCGTTGAAGCGGAAGTTAGTTTCCAGCTCATCGATCGCTTCCTGCGGCGCTTCAACGTTCAGCAGAACGTAGTGAGCTTTGTGCAGTTTGTTGATCGGATAAGCCAGCTGACGGCGGCCCCAGTCTTCCAGACGGTGGATCGTACCTTCTGCTGCAGTGATTGCACCAGTGTAACGTTCGATCATGCCCGGAACCTGTTCGCTCTGGTCAGGATGGACCATAAAAACGATTTCGTAATGACGCATCGAATTGCTCCTTACGGATTATTCAGCCTCCTGTCTGGGTCAGCCGCGGCCCATGGAGGCAAGGAACGTGTTAAAGGGCGGCTGAAAAATTGACGCGTCATTCTAATTGCGCCCCCCCAGGAACACAAGCGCATTTGCACAAATAATTCGCACTAAGCGCCAAGCTGGGCTAAGTGGGTGATTTAAAATTAACCAATAACGAACGCGGCATTTTTTTGAACAACTGCATCAGAAAAGGTCGCTATCAGGCGACGCGCCAGCGATTACAATTTAATCAATGGCCAGACACCAGCAAGAGGAGTCCAGCGTTTTACCCGTACTGTCAGTAAGGAGCGTTCTATGAAAAGCATTATCATCGCCGTTATGGCTGCGCTACTCCTTAGCGCCAACGCGCTGGCAGCCATCAAAATCGATGGGCGTCAGGCTCGCAACATGGACGATGTGCAGAGTCTGGGCGTAATTTATATCAACCATAATATGGCTAGCGAGCAAGAGGCCGACCAGGCCCTGAACCAGGAAAGCGATGCCCTGGGAGCGAAGTACTTCCAGCCAATCCTGATTCACGAACCGCAGAGCAATGGCCTTATTCATGCCAGCGCCGCTATTTACCGCTAACCCAGGTCGATGCTTCGCCTCTCCTCACGAGGGGCGAAGCGATAGCCGATGTAAACGCAATTGAGAATTATTTTCCAAACTGACTTACCAGCGTCATCGCAACCTGATTTAATCATCAATTCACCGTTTGTTAATCAGGAGTGATTGATGGTCCCGCGTTTCGCGACGTTAGGTCGCATCCCGAAAGGAGTTTGGGTGCTCGGCGGCGTCAGCCTGCTAATGGATGTCTCATCCGAGATGATCCACAGCCTGCTCCCGCTGTTTATGGCCACCACGCTCGGCGCCAGCGTCATTATTATCGGTCTTATCGAAGGGCTAGCCGAAGCCACCGCCTTAATTCTCAAAGTCTTCTCCGGCGTCATTAGCGACTACGTTGGCAAACGCAAAGGGCTGGCGCTGCTTGGCTACGGGCTGGGGGCGCTGAGTAAACCGCTGTTTGCCATCGCGCCGAGCGCCGGGGTGGTATTTAGCGCCCGCATGATCGACCGCGTCGGAAAAGGTATCCGCGGAGCGCCGCGCGATGCGCTGGTCGCCGACGTAACTCCGCCGGAGATCCGTGGCGCTGCCTACGGGTTACGCCAGGCGCTGGATACCGTCGGCGCCTTTCTCGGCCCGCTGCTGGCGGTGCTGCTGATGTTCATCTGGGCCAACGATTTTCACGCTATCTTCTGGGTGGCGGTCATTCCCGCCGTACTATCCATTGCTCTACTGGGCTTTGGCCTGCAGGAGCCGAAATCCGCCATCGCGCACAAACGTAGCAATCCGCTGAAGCGCGAAAACCTGAAAAAGCTCTCTGCCGCCTACTGGTGGGTGGTGGCGATCGGCAGTATTTTCACCCTCGCCCGCTTCAGCGAAGCTTTTTTGGTGCTGCGCGCCCAGCAGATGGAGATCCCGCTGTTTACTATTCCGCTGGTCATGGTCGCGATGAACCTGGTCTACAGCCTCACGGCTTACCCGTTCGGTAAGCTCTCTGACAGCATGAGCCACAGTAAACTGCTGCAATGGGGGCTGCTGGTGCTGATCCTCGCCGATATCGTGCTGGCGCTCAGCGGCCACTGGAGCACGCTGCTGATCGGCGTCGCGCTGTGGGGGATTCACATGGGGATGACTCAAGGCCTACTGGCGGCCATGGTTGCGCATACCGCGCCGCCGGAACTACGCGGTACGGCATTCGGCATGTTCAACCTGATGAGCGGGCTGGCGCTGCTGCTGGCCAGTACCGGCGCGGGGATACTCTGGGAAAGCTTCGGCGCCGCATCGACGTTTTACGCCGGCGCGGTTATCTGTCTGCTGACGCTCATCGGCATGCGCTGTATGCCATCGGCCTATCGTCAGGGTTAAAAACGGCTCCGGGGCCAGACCAGTTGCTTCACCCTGAGGTGAAAGCCCCGGAGCGCGTAGCTTACTTCTGCCCGTAGTAGGCGTCAGGCCCGTGTTTACGCAGAAAATGTTTCTCCATTAGCCAGCTGTCGATGGGCTGTAGCTGCGGATTAATGCCGCGGGCGATCCACGCCATTCGCGCCACTTCTTCCATCACCACCGCATTGTGCACCGCCTCGTGGGCATCTTTCCCCCAGGAGAAGGGTCCGTGCTGATACACCACAATTCCCGGCGTATGTAACGGGTTGGCCTCGCCCAGCGTTTCGATAATCACCTTCCCGGTGTTCAGCTCATAGGCCTCTTCCACCTCCTGTGCGCTGAGCGCCCGGGTGCAGGGGATATCACCGAAGAAGTAGTCCGCGTGGGTGGTGCCGAGCGCCGGGATTGCCAGCCCCGCCTGCGCCCAGGCGGTAGCGTGCGTCGAGTGGGTATGCACCACCCCGCCAAGGCCGGAATAACGGCGGTATAACGCAAGGTGGGTAGCGGTATCAGAAGAGGGACGCCAGCGCCCTTCCACCACGTTGCCCTGCAAATCGACCACCACCATATCATCGACGGTCATTGATTCGTAGGCTACGCCGCTGGGCTTAATCACCACCAGCCCACGTTGCCGGTCGATTGCGCTGACGTTGCCCCAGGTAAAGGTCACCAGCCCGTAGCGCGGCAGATCCATATTAGCTGCAAATACCTGCTGTTTAAGCTGCTGCATTATGCCGCCTCCGTCAGGCCCGCGCGGGCCATCCGCGCTTTCACCCAGTCACGGGCTTTCGCGACTTCCGCCGCCGGGTCATCGGTGGTTTCGCTCCACATCTCAATCAGATACGGACCGCAGTAGCCTGTCTGCTTGAGCGTTTCGAAGCAACGTTCAAAATCGACGACCCCTTCACCAAACGGCACGTTTTTAAAGACGCCGGGCTTCGTATCTTTGACATGTACCGCCACGATATGCCCCATGCCGGCCTGCAATTCCATCTGTACGTCGTTATCCCACGCCGACAGATTGCCAATATCCGGATAAAGCTGGAACCATGGATTATTCAGGTAGTGGGCATAACCCAGCGCCTTACTGATTGAGTTCATCAGCGGATAGTCCATGATTTCCATCGCCAGCGTGACCTGGGCCCGGCTGGCCATCTCGACGCTCTCTTTCAGGCCTTCACGAAAACGGCGGCGCGTTTCATCATTTGCCTGCTGGTAATAAACATCGTAGCCCGCCAGCTGGATCACCCGAATCCCCACATCCTGCGCCAGCTGAATGGCTTTACGCATGATGTCCAGCCCCTGCTTGCGCACCGCGTCATCTTCGCTGCCGAGCGGAAAACGACGATGGGCGCTAAGGCACATCGATGGTACCCGGACGCCGGTTTCGGCTACCGCCTTGACCAGCGCGAGGCGCTGCTCCTGGCTCCAGTCCAGCCGGGCGAGACGGGCATCGGTTTCATCAAGCGACATTTCAACAAAATCAAAACCCAGCGCTTTCGCCAGCTGTAACCGTTCCAGCCAACACTCCCCGGCGGGGAGCGCTTTTTCATAGATACCGAGCGGAATTTGTTTCGACAACATAACCGCTCCTTAACCCCACAGCTGGGCGATAGAGCGTTTAAACTGGCGAGCCGCTTCCACCGGCGAGGTGGCATCGCGGATGCTGCGCCCGGCAATAAAGACGTGAATAGGGATACCGGCGAACAGCGGCAGGTCTTCCAGCGCCAGTCCGCCGGTCACGGTGACTTTGAAGCCCATATCGGAAAGGCGCTTAATCGCGCTGATATCCGCCTCGCTCCACGCCACGCCCGCGGCCTGCGCGTCGCGGCTGCGGTGATAGACCACCTGCTGAATACCCGCATCACGCCACGCCTGCGCCTGCTCCCAGGTCCAGAAGCCGGTCAGTTCAATTTGTACGTCGCCATTGAACTCTTTGGCGACATCCAGCGCCCCTTTGGCGGTGTTGATATCGGCGCAGCAGATCACGGTCACCCAGTCAGCGTTGGCTTCAAAGCACATCCGCGACAGGATTTTACCGGCATCGGCGATTTTGGCATCCGCCAGCACGATTTTATGCGGATACAGCGCTTTCAGATCGCGCACCGCGCGCACCCCTTCACCGACGCAGAGAATAGTGCCGACTTCAATGATATCCACCTCTTCGGCGATCAGCCGGGTGGTCTCATAGGCGTGAGACAGGGTTTGGTTATCCAGCGCAACCTGCAACATTGGTAACTGAGACATCGTATCAACTCCCTCTTAAACAGCCGCCGCAGTGGCGTTTTCAATTAAATCCAGCACTTCCTGCTCGGTGCGGCAGGCGCGTAAACGGTCGAAATTGGCTTCGTCATCAAACAGGTTAACGATCTGCATGATGCCCACCTCCTGGTGGGTGGTGGCGTCAACTGCCGCCATGGTGATCAGAATGTCGACCGGGTCGTTATCTTCGTGATTGAAAATTAGCGGTTTTTTGAGCGTCACCAGCGCAAAGCCGGTTTTCTTAACCCCCTCTTCCGGACGGCCGTGCGGCATCGCCAGCCCCGGCGCGATAACAAAATAGGGGCCATGCTGAGCGACGCCATCGAGGATCGCCTGGTAGTAACGCGGTTCCACTACGTCGGCGGCCACCAGCAGATCGACGCCGATTTTCACCGCCTCCTGCCAGCTTTCCGCCTCCGCCTGCAGGCGTATGGAGTGGTTCTGCGCCAGAGAATCATGAAGTTTCATGGCGGCTCCTTATTTCACATCCTGCGGGAAGTGGGCTTTGATCACTTCAAGCAGTTTTGGGCCGAAATCCGCAGGCGACAGCATATTGCGCACGCCAACCACATATTTATTGCCAGTGACGGTGATTTCGCCGGCGATGTGGGTCGAGGCAATAATGATATCCGCGCCGTTTAGTTCGCTTTTATACTCACCTACCGCGCAGCTGTTCACCGTGTGGTCGATGTTTGATTGCGTCAGGAACTGGTCCACCTTCATTTTCATGATCATGGAACTACCTTGCCCGTTGCCACACACAGCCAGAATACGTACGGTCATAATCAGAACTCCTTATTGAGCAGAGGCTTCTGCCAGTTGTTTTTCCGCGTCTTCCTCGGCGCGCAGCGCGCGGCCGGCGAAGAACATATAAGCCAGTGAAATCAGAATAATGACGGCCATAAACGCCAGCCCTATCGAGGCGAAGCCCTGCATCATCGGCGGCGCCAGGATTGACCAATCCGCCATGCCCATCCAGGCGCTCATTCCGGTCAACTTCACCGCCCACACGCAGCCGAAGATTTCAATCATGCCCATCACCAGACAGATTTTGAGCGCCGCGCGCCAGCCGCCGAAGTGGTTAGCAAAGACGCCAATCGTCGCGTTAGAGAAGAACATTGGGATAAAGCCCGGGATGATCAGGATGGAGGAACCAACGCCGACGAGAATACCCACGGCAATCAGTTGGCCGATGGTGCCCCACATAAAGCCCCAGACCACGGCATTCGGCGCGAAGCTATAGATAGCGGCGCAGTCGATCGCCAGCACGGCGCCGGGGATCAGGCGCTGAGAGATGCCATTAAAGGCTTCGGACAGCTCGGCGACGAACATACGCACGCCTTGGGTAATGATGAAAATGGCCACGGCGAAGGAGAAACCGGTCTGCAGGATATAGACCGTCCAGTGGGTTTTGCCCGCCATCGCCTGTACAACGTCGATGCCAAAGGAGAGCAGAATGGCGCCAAAGAAAATGGTCATCACAATCGCGGTAGAGACGATGTTGTCGTGGAAGATATTGAGCCAACCGGGCAGTTTGAGGTCTTCGACGCTCTCCTCTTTTTTCCCCAGATACGGCGCCACTTTATAGGCAATCCACGAGGCAAACTGCTGTTGGTGCCCGATAGAGAAGCCGCAACCGTCGGTAACCAGTTGAGTCGGCTTGAACATCATGTTGGAAGTGATCCCCCAGTACAGGGAGACCAGTACCGCGGTACAGATAATGGTCGTCCACATGGAGTAGCCGAAAATGAAGAAAGAGACCGCAATCAGCCCCGCCTGCTGAAACATGATATGGCCAGTCAGCATAATGGTGCGAATGCCGGTAATGCGGCGCAGCAGGACGTAACAGATGTTTAGCGCCAGGGCCAACAGCACCGCATACCCCACCCAGCTATAGGCTTCACCCATCCGGTCGATGGTCGCCATCATTGAGGCGTAGGTGTCGGAAATCGCGCCATTGATGCCATAAACCTCTGACATTTTCGCCACCACCGGCTTAAAGGTGCTGGTAAGAATGCCAGAGCCGGCTTGTAACAGCATGAAACCAATGATGGTTTTGATCGTGCCTTTGATAATCACGCTGACGCTTTTACGCAACAAGATATAGCCAAGGCAGGTCACGATACCCAGCAGCAGCGGGGCATTAGTCATTACCTGATTAAAGAAGACGGTAAAGATGTTGTAGAGGATCTCCATAACACACTCCAGAAGAGGAAGGCTTTGAACGCGCATGACGCTCAGCAGTTGTCGTCGCCCTCACTCTAATAATCAAAAACAATCACAACAAGATTGAATTTGATTAAATGTGACGCATCACGCAAATAATCACATTTTTTATACGTGTATTTTCCATTACGTCATATCACAACCAAACAAACCACTAATATCAACAATATACATACATCCATGATATTAAACTCAGGGCTTATCAGCGCGTTAGCGCAACGATATCAGCGCTTTTTATCGAAAATAGCCGATTGCATTCCTGAAAAAACAGTGACAACATCAATCAAAACAAATCACCGATTGATTACTTTTGAAATAAAAGAGGAAGAGATAGATGAGTAAAGTGCAAACCATCACCCGTGAATCCTGGATTTTGAGCACTTTCCCGGAATGGGGCAGCTGGCTGAATGAAGAGATCGAACAAGAGCAGGTTGCGCCGGGCACCTTTGCCATGTGGTGGCTGGGATGCACCGGTATTTGGCTTAAATCGGAAGGCGGCGCTAATATTTGCGTCGATTTCTGGTGCGGCACCGGTAAGCAGAGCCACGGTAATCCGCTGATGAAAACCGGCCACCAGATGCAGCGCATGGCCGGGGTGAAAAAACTGCAGCCGAACCTGCGCACTACGCCATTCGTGCTCGATCCTTTCGCCATCCGTCAAATTGACGCTGTGCTGGCGACGCACGATCACAACGATCATATCGACGTTAACGTCGCCGCCGCGGTGATGCAAAACTGCGCCGCCGATGTGCCGTTTATCGGGCCGAAAACCTGCGTTGACCTGTGGATTGGCTGGGGCGTGCCGGCAGAACGCTGCATCGTCATGAAACCGGGCGATGTGGTGAAGATCAAAGATATTGAGATCCACGCGCTCGACGCATTCGATCGTACGGCCCTCATTACCCTGCCAGCCGATCAAAAAGCCGCCGGCGTGCTGCCGGACGGCATGGACCAACGCGCGGTCAACTATCTGTTCAAAACGCCGGGCGGCAACCTGTACCACAGCGGCGACTCCCATTATTCCAACTACTACGCGAAGCACGGCAACGAGCATCAGATTGACGTCGCCCTCGGTTCCTACGGGGAAAACCCGCGCGGCATCACCGACAAAATGACCAGCGCCGATATCCTGCGCATGGCGGAATCGCTGAATACCAAAGTGGTTATCCCGTTCCATCACGATATCTGGTCCAACTTCCAGGCCGACCCGCAAGAGATCCGCGTACTGTGGGAGATGAAAAAAGATCGTCTGAAATACGGCTTCAAGCCGTTTATCTGGCAGGTCGGCGGTAAATTTACCTGGCCGCTGGATAAAGACAATTTCGAGTACCACTACCCACGCGGGTTCGACGACTGCTTTACCATTGAGCCGGACCTGCCGTTCAAATCCTTCTTGTAACCGTATTCCGGCGGTCGCGCCCGCCGGAATTCCCTTTCCGCATTAGTATTTAGCGTTGATTTCAAATATCATCTTTGCTTGTCACTTTTAATCGGATTCGCTCATGACTGAAGCGCAAAGACATCAAATTTTACTGGATTTGCTGGCGCAAATGGGATTCGTTACCGTTGAACAGGTAATTTCCCGTCTCGGCATCTCTCCGGCGACGGCAAGACGCGATATTAATAAGCTGGATGAAAACGGTAAGCTGAAGAAAGTCCGTAATGGCGCGGAAGCCATCAGCGAACAGCGCCCGCGATGGTCGCCAATGAACATTCATCAGGCGCAAAATCATGATGAGAAAGTGCGGATTGCCCGCGCCGCCTCGCAGCTGGTGTCGCCGGGCGAAAGCATTGTTATCAACTGCGGCTCCACCGCCTTCCTGCTCGGCCGCGAACTATGCGGCAAACCGGTGCAGATCATCACCAACTACCTGCCGCTGGCCAACTATCTGATTGATCAGGAGCATGACAGCGTGATCATTATGGGGGGGCAATATAACCACAGCCACTTCATCACCCTCAGCCCGCAGGGTAGCGAAAACAGCCTGTATGCCGGGCACTGGATGTTCACCAGCGGCAAAGGGTTAACCGCCGAGGGATTGTACAAAACGGATATGTTGACTGCGATGGCCGAGCAGAAAATGCTTAACGTCGTTGGCAAACTGGCGGTACTGGTCGATAGCAGCAAAGTCGGCGAACGCGCCGGGATGCTGTTCAGCCAGGCCAGCCAAATCGACCTGGTTATCACCGGTAAGCAGGCCGATGAAACGATCCTCAAGCAGCTTGAGGATCAGGGCGTGCAGGTTATCCGCGTTTAAAGGTGCTGTAGAAAAAAGGCGGTAGTCGCGTGCAGCGCTTCCGGGGTGATGCGGTGACGCACGCCCTTTTGCCAGTGGCAGGTCAGGTTAGTTGCCTGGCCGCTCTGCGTTAACGCCTGCTGCAGACGGAAAGTGTCACCAGGTGGAACCACATCATCGGCATCACCGTGCCACAGCAGCAGCGGCTTGTCGGCCAGCGCCGCCAGTTGATGAGTCACGTCCCACTCCGCCAGGCTTGCCGTATCGAATCCGGGCGACGGAAACAGCGTCTGTGCGAGGGTGCTGAAATAGCCCGAGCCCATCAGGCAGGCCACGCATTTAAGTTCAGGATGATGAGTCATGATGCCGAGCGCGGTCATGCCGCCCATTGATGCGCCGGCCACCGCCAGCCGCTCGTCTTCCAGCCACCCCTCAGCGATAATCGCTTCCCGCAGTGCGGCAAACTCAACAAAGTTTTGTCGCAGGATCGGCCAAAAGCGCAGCATTCGCCCGGCATCATCGCCGTGAAAACGCGCGCCATGTTCGGCGGCATCCGGCATAATCACCCGGAAGCCGGCTTCGGCCAGCGCGACGGCAAAGTAGCTGTAGACCAGTTTGGAAGAGGTAAAACCGTGATAGAAGACGATAACCGGCAGCGGTTTCTCCGCCATCCCAGCCGGACAGGCGTGAATCACTTCACCGCCCGCCAGATTGCGCATTTCGAGTGTTATCATTTATCGTCTCCTTCTTTATAGTGGCATCACGCAATGCGCAAAAAGCAACCACCAAAATTCTGCTTTTGCCGTGAATTATAATGTTGAGAGCTCGGTTACGCTTTCATAACATTTTCATTCGAAAATCGCGCGATAGATAACAATTCGGGAACATTCCCCAGAAATGATGTTCAGGCTACCACTACACTATCACTATCAGGAAACGAGATATGGTCATGCGTAGGTTTACACCGTGGTTACTGGCTCTCGCCTTAAGCGGATGTAGCGTCCTGCAGGGTACGCCGGAGGCACCGCCGCCGGCAAGCGATCATCCGCAGGAGATTCGTCGCAATCAGACTGAGGGCCTGCAAAAGATAGGTACCGTCAGCGTGCTAATGTACGGTTCGCCGATGGATGTCGAGACCGCGTTGAAAGCCAAAGCAGAAGCCGCAAAAGCGGATTACTACGTCATCGTCATGATCGATGACACCATGGTTCCCGGCCAGTGGTATTCGCAAGCGATTCTGTATCATAAATAGCAGCGTGATGCGCTTTTAATCAGCTTTACACTGCTTTGCGTCCATTCACGTTCTCCTGCGCATAATAACGTTCGGCCAGCCTTTTTGGCAGAACGTTAGCAAACGGACTGCCCTCGGGATTACGTGAAATGGAGCTGACGATGAAACGATCACTGACCTTACCCAGCCTGTTGCTGACCACCGCGACGGCCAATACTTCCGCTCAGTCAGCCGAATTCGCCAGTGCGGATTGCGTCACCGGCCTGAACGAAATTGGTCTGATTTCCGTCAATAATATCTCCGGCAGTCAGCAGGATGTCGAGCACGCCATTGCCGTAAAAGCCGATGAGCAGGGCGCTTCCTGGTATCGTATCGTTCAGATGTATGAAGAGCCGCAGCCGGATAGCTGGCGGGTGCAGGCCATTCTCTACGCCTGAGACGGCTGTCGTCCGCGCCCCATTGCTCGCAGCAGCGCATCGTCAAGCAGTTGAGCGTCCAGGCGGACACTTCCTCGCGTATCCAGCATCATTCGGCACCATGCCTGGGCCAGCGGCGGCGACGCAAAGCGCAGCATCTGCGCACCCGCCCCCAGGCAATACACCAGACGCGCTATTTCTCGTCCCTGCGCCTCAACCGGCCGCCGTAAAAGTTGCTGAAGCTGTCGCCACGCGCGATCGTAATGGCGATTTTGCCCTTTGACTTCCGCACACTCCGCCGCCAGCATTTCTAGCGCCGCCGGCTGCTTGCCAAGCACCCGCATCACGTCGAGACACATAATATTGCCGGAGCCTTCCCAGATACTATTCACCGGCATCTCACGGTATAAACGTGGGAGCTCGCTCTCTTCGCAATAACCGATACCGCCCAGCGCTTCCATCGCCTCGGCGACAAACGGTATACCGGCGCGACAGATAGCAAATTTGGCGGCTGGGGTAAATAACCGGGCCCATAGCACTTCATGCGCATCGTCGCGCCGATCCCAGGCGCGAGCCAAACGGAACAGAAAAGCGGTTTGTCCTTCAAGACGCAGCGCCATCTGGCCCAGCACCTGACGCATCATCGGCTGATCGGCCAGATTCTTGCCGAACGCCTGACGCTGCAGCGCATGATACAGCGCCACCGAGTAAGCGCGGCGCATCAGGGCATGGCTGCCGGCGGCGCAGTCGAAGCGGGTCAGCGCGCCCATCTTGAGAATTTGCCGCACGCCGTCGCCTTCTTCGCCTATCAGCCACCCGCAGGCGTCAAAGAATTCGGCTTCGCTACTGGCGTTAGAGCGGTTGCCTAATTTATCTTTCAGCCTCTCAAGACGCACGCCATTGCGTTGGCCATCGGGTAAAAAGCGCGGCACAAAGAAACAGGAGAGCCCACCCGACGCCTGAGCCAGCACCAGATGCGCGTCGCTCTGCGGCACCGAGAAGAACCATTTATGCCCCACCAGCCGATAGAATCCTTCCGCCGTTTTTTCCGCCCGGGTGGTATTACTGAGCACATCGGAACCGCCCTGTTTTTCGGTCATTCCCATACCAATCAGCAACCCACGCTTCTGATCGCCGGGCGCCAGATGCGGGTCATAGCGGTCGCTGAGCAAGGGCGGCAGCCAGTCGCTAAAGACGGTGGGCAGCGCGCGCTGTAGCAGCGGCGTTGCGGCGAAGGTCATGGTTATCGGGCATAACGTTCCCGCCTCCACCTGGGCATGCAGCATAAAGCGGGCAGTACGGGCAACAAATGAACCCGCGCGGGCATCCTCCTGCCAGGCAAGATTATGCACCCGGTTGGCGCACAGTCCCTGCATTAGCAAATGCCAGGCGGGGTGAAACCGCACGTCATCCAATCGGGCGCCGGTGGCGTCGTAGCGTAGCAGTTCCGGCGGATTACTATTGGCCAGACGCCCCAACTCCAGCGATTCCGCCGTGCCTAACTGCTGGCCGATGCTGGCGAGCAGATCGCTATCCCAGCCAGCGCCTTCACGCGTCACTGCCTCACAAAGCGCGGTATCGGACAAAAACAGATTACTGTTACACAACGGCGTCGGTTGATTGAATACGGTATGCGTTTGCCAGTGCATGATGTCTCCCTCCGTCAATGGCTCTGACAGTAAGTATGGTCGCCCGCATAGACGGCCACAAAAAAACCGCTCCGCCTTCGTGAAGCCCATCACAGGCATAAGAATTTAAAATTTTCTCATTAAAAATGTATGGAATAATTTATTCATTCGTTACTGTTTTGTATCAGTCGGGGCTTCCTATGCACACCGCCAGCACAACATCGGCAGCGCAAAAACGCGCGCTGATCGCCGGTTCTATCGGTAACTTTATTGAATGGTACGAGTTCGCGGTCTATGGCTTTCTGGCGACCGTAATTGCGAAAAATTTTTTCCAAATGACTGGAGAAGCGCCGCTGACCGGGCTGATTCTGACTTACGCCTCTTTCGCGATAGCGTTCTTCTTTCGCCCGCTGGGCGCCATCGTTTTTGGCCGTCTCGGCGACCGCATCGGCCGCAAGCCGACGCTGATTATCGTGTTGGTACTGATGACGCTCGCCACCACGGCTATCGGACTGGTACCGGTTTACGCCAGCATCGGTATTGCCGCACCGCTCATTCTGACCGGATTACGTATTCTTCAGGGATTGTTTGCCGGCGGCGAGTACGGAGGTGCGGTATCGCTGATGACCGAGTTCGCCCCTAAAGGTAAGCGTGGGCTGTATGGCGCATGGCAATCTTTTACCGTCGCGCTGGGGCTGCTGGCAGGCGCAGGCGTGGTCGCGCTGATTTCCGCCGCGCTTAGCCCCGAATCGCTGCATGACTGGGGCTGGCGCATCCCCTTCTTTCTCGCCATACCGATGGGCATCGTCGCGCTGTGGCTACGCGTTAAAATGGAAGAGACGCCGGGCTTTTTACGCCAGCAGCAGGCTAAACCGCCCGCGGAAACCCGCGCCAGTTTGCGCCAGACGCTCAAAGCGATTCTCACCGGCATTGGCCGGCTGATGGTATGGTCGGCGGCGGGTTATACCTACCTGGTGATCATGCCCTCATACCTTCAGTCCGCGCTGCACACCGGTTTTAATCAGGCACTGCTGATTGCGGTGATCTCCAATATTGGCTTCGCCATCACCATCTTGCCTGCCGGGATGCTCAGCGATAAGTGGGGACGTCGGCGGGTGATGGTCGCGGCTGCGGTATTGCTGCTGGTACTGGCGCTACCGCTGCTGAAAATATTGCAGGCGGAAAGCAGTACGCTGCTGGTGAAAGGTATCGTGGTGCTGATTGCGGGTGGCCTGGTGGGGATTCTGGCCGGGCCTGGGCCGGCGATGCTGGCGGAGATGTTCCCAACCAGAGTGCGTTATACCGGGCTGGGTTTAGCCTATTCGCTTTCGAATGCTGTCTTCTCCGGCTGTGCCGGGTTGATTATTACCGGCCTGATTAAACAGACCGGTAATCTGGATATTCCGGCGTACTACGTGATGGCGACGGCCGTCGTCAGTATTGCCGCGCTGATGACGCTCAATAAGAACGATCATCTGCGGGCGCTGGACGACTAACCTACCGCGCCCGCGGCGGCTTAGCTGCGCTGGCGCACCGCTTCAAACAGGCAAATACCGGTGGCGACGGAGACGTTCAGCGAAGAGACGCTACCTGCCATCGGGATACTGATCAGTTCATCACAATGTTCGCGGGTCAGGCGACGCATACCTTCGCCTTCCGCGCCCATCACCAGCGCCATCGGGCCGGTCATTTTGCTCTGGAACAGCGTATGGTCGGCTTCGCCGGCGGTACCAACGATCCACACGTTTTCTTCCTGCAGCAGACGCATGGTCCGCGCCAGGTTAGTGACGCGGATCAGCGGCACGCTTTCCGCCGCGCCGCAGGCGACTTTCTTCGCCGTAGCGTTGAGCTGAGCGGAACGATCGCGCGGCACGATCACCGCATGCACGCCGGCGGCGTCGGCGCTACGCAGGCAGGCGCCGAGGTTGTGCGGATCGGTGACGCCGTCGAGGATCAGCAGGAACGGTTGATCGAACTGCGCCAGCAGATCCGGCAGATCGTTTTCCTGATACTGACGTCCCGGCTTCACGCGAGCAATAATGCCCTGGTGCACCGCGCCTTCGCTTTTCTCATCGAGAAACTGGCGGCTGGCAACCTGAATCACCACGCCCTGCGCTTCAAGGGCATGAATCAGCGGCAGCAGACGCTTATCCTCACGGCCTTTCAGAATAAAAACTTCCTGAAAACGCTCAGGTGCGCGTTCCAGCAGTGCCTGCACCGCATGGATGCCGTAAATCATTTCACTCATTGATGTACTCGTTTTAGGTTCTGTTATCCGTTCCCTTCACCCCGTTCTGCGCCAGCAGGCTTCAGGGTGAAGGGACGTCAATTACTCGGCGTTCTTCTTTTTTGCCACGCGCTTGGCTTTGGTTGCCGCGGCGATTTTTTGCGTTTTCGCCGATGGCTTTTTCGCTTTCTTCTCGCCTTTCGGTTTGGCTTTAGCTTTCTCTTTTTCCTTGCGGAAGGCGCTATCCGGCTCGAAGTTTACCTGCTTGCCAACCTGGCGACGACGGCCGCCGCTGTTTTTACCCGGCGCGCCCTTCTTCGCTTTTTCGCGTGCGGTTTTGCCGACATTACGCGGGCCGCGTTCACTGGAAATCAGGCTGAAATCAATCTTACGCTCATCCATATTGACCGCTTCGACGCGCACTTCCACGCGGTCGCCCAGGCGGTAAGTCTGGCCGCCGGACTCGCCGATCAGCCGCTGCCCGACCTGGTCGAAGCGATAGTAGTCATTATCCAGCGAGGAGACATGTACCAGACCATCGATAAACAGATCGTTCAGGCGGACGAAGAAGCCAAAGCCGGTGACGCTGGCGATCACGCCGGAGAAGGTGTTGCCCACCTGATCCTGCATGAAGTCGCACTTCAGCCAGTCTGACACTTCACGCGTTGCTTCATCGGCGCGGCGCTCGGTCATCGAGCAGTGCTCGCCCAGCTGCAGCATCTCTTCCATGCTGTAGTGCCAGCCGCCGGTCTCGGTGCTATTGCCTTTATGTCCCTGCTCTTTCGCCAGTAAATACTTAATAGCGCGATGCAGCGACAGGTCAGGATAACGACGGATCGGCGAGGTGAAGTGGGCGTATGACTGCAGCGCCAGGCCGAAGTGGCCGCGGTTTTCCGGATCGTAGACCGCCTGCTTCATAGAACGCAGCAGCATCGTCTGCAGCATTTCCGCATCCGGGCGATCGGCGATGGAAGTCAACAGCTCGGCGTAATCGCGCGGCTCCGGCTTGTTGCCGCCCGGTAGTTCCAGCCCCAGTTCCGCCAGCACGGTACGGAAGGCGGTAATCGCTTCGGTGCTTGGCTTATCGTGAATACGGAACAGCGCCGGCTCCTGCGCTTTCTCAACGAAACGCGCCGCGGAGATGTTCGCCAGGATCATGCACTCTTCAATCAGCTTGTGCGCATCGTTACGCTGAGTCTGTTCAATACGCTCGATACGACGCTCGGCGTTGAAGATGAATTTAGCTTCTTCACTTTCAAATGAGATACCGCCGCGCTCTTCACGGGCGCCATCCAGCACCTTATAGAGGTTATGCAGCTCTTCAATATGCTTCACCAGCGGCGCATAGTGCTCGCGTAGCTCCTGATCGCCCTGCAGCATATGCCACACCTTGGTATAGGTCAGGCGGGCGTGAGAGCTCATCACCGCTTCATAGAATTTAAAGCCGGTCAGGCGGCCTTTTGACGAGATCGTCATTTCGCAGACCATACACAGGCGATCGACCTGTGGGTTCAGCGAACACAGGCCGTTGGACAGCACC
The DNA here is from genome assembly GCF_040064335.1 of Klebsiella sp. CN_Kp088. Lineage (NCBI taxonomy): Bacteria > Pseudomonadati > Pseudomonadota > Gammaproteobacteria > Enterobacterales > Enterobacteriaceae > Klebsiella > Klebsiella sp. CN_Kp088. Next base: position 149,029 of record NZ_JBEAIQ010000029.1, read on the forward strand.
TCTGGCAGCATCGGTACGACCTGCGAAGGGAAGTAGACTGACGTCCCGCGGCTGCGCGCTTCGCCGTCCAGCGGCGTACCGGGGCGCACGTAGTAGCTCACGTCGGCGATAGCCACCCACAGTCGCCAGCCGCCACCGCGTTTTTTCTCGCAATACACCGCGTCATCGAAGTCGCGGGCATCTTCGCCGTCAATAGTGACCAGCGGCAGAGAGCGCAAATCGACGCGCCCGGCTTTCGCCTCTTCTGGCACTTGCTCTTTGAGGCCGGAGACCTGTTTTTCCACCGCCGGCGGCCAGACGTAAGGGATCTCATGGGTACGCAGCGCCATATCAACGGCCATGCCGGTGCCCATGTTGTCGCCCAGCACTTCAACTATTTTGCCGACCGCTTTGGTACGGCGGGTTGGACGCTGGGTCAGCTCGACCACCACCACGTAGCCCATACGCGCGCCCATGATCTCTTCAGGCGGGATCAGGATATCGAAGCTAAGACGGCTGTCATCCGGCACCACGAAGCCTACACCGGCATCGGTGAAATAACGGCCGACGATCTGGCTGGTTTTCGGCACCAGCACGCGAACGATGCGCGCTTCGCGACGCCCCTTACGATCGGCGCCCAACGGCTGGGCCAGCACCTGATCGCCATGGATACACATTTTCATCTGCTCAGATGAAAGATACAGGTCGTCTTTACGCCCTTCGACGCGTAAAAAGCCGTAGCCGTCGCGGTGGCCAATAACGACGCCTTTGACTAAATCGAGACGTTCCGGCAGCGCATAGCACTGACGGCGAGTAAACACCAACTGGCCATCGCGTTCCATTGCACGCAGGCGACGACGTAGCGCTTCGGTTTGTTCTTCGCCCTCGATATTTAACTCAATCGCCAGCTCATCACGGCTGGCCGGTTTTTCGCGTTTGGTTAAATGTTCGAGGATAAATTCCCGGCTCGGGATTGGATTCGCGTACTTCTCAGCTTCGCGTTCCTGGAATGGATCTTGTGACATATCGGTTCCTCCGTTGTCATCTCCGATGAAAGTCTCTGGGTGGCGCACGCCGCCGCTTTGTGAGTTCTCTTTACGCTGCGGCGCGAATCACTCAGCGCTTTTCTTCCACCAGTAATAATTTATATAGCGGTTGATTCTTTTCAACCAAATCGGCCAGCGTGTAGTTATCCAGTTCCTTCAGGAAACTTTGCGCGGCTTCGGCAAGTGCCTGTTTCAGGCGGCAAGCGGGAGTAATGTGGCAAAATTCGCTGCTGCAATTCACCAGCGATAGCGGCTCAAGATCGCGCACAACATCACCCACGCGAATCATTTTAGCTGGCTTGCCAAGGCGAATCCCCCCATTCTTTCCCCGCACGGCCGTCACGTAGCCAGCACGGCTTAACTGATTGATTATTTTGACCATATGATTACGGGAAACGCCATAGACATCCGTCACCTCGGAAATACTGGTCATTCGGTCATCCGGCAACGACGCCATATAAATCAGCGCACGTAATCCATAATCGGTGAAACTCGTTAACTGCACATCAACCTCAGGGTAAGGGGAAAGCGGTGAATCCGCGGGTATTAACTCTATTGATGATAAACCAGCCAGCGCTCAGGCCGCTAATTTATTTGAAATGGGGCGGGCGAACTGCAAAAACAAGGGCGCCCGAACGGCGCCCCTGGATGATGATTACGCGTCGAACGGGTCGCGCAGAATCATAGTCTCAGTACGGTCAGGACCGGTAGAGATGATATCAACCGGCACGCCGGTCAGCTCTTCAATACGCTGGATATAGTTCAGCGCTGCCTGCGGCAGACCGCTGCGCTCTTTCACGCCGAAGGTGGTTTCGGACCAACCCGGCATGGTTTCGTAGATAGGCTCGATACCTTCCCAGTTGTCGGCAGCCAGCGGAGTGGTGGTCACTTCACGGCCGTCCGGCATACGGTAGCCGACGCAGATTTTCACTTCTTTCAGGCCGTCCAGGACGTCCAGTTTGGTCAGGCAGAAGCCGGACAGGGAGTTAATCTGCACCGCGCGGCGTACCGCGACAGCGTCCAGCCAGCCGGTACGACGACGACGGCCGGTAGTGGCGCCGAATTCGTTACCCTGCTTGCACAGGAACTCGCCGGTTTCATCAAACAGCTCGGTCGGGAACGGACCCGCGCCTACACGAGTAGAGTAAGCTTTGATGATACCCAGAACGTAATCCACATAACGCGGGCCCAGGCCGGAGCCGGTCGCCACGCCACCAGCAGTGGTGTTGGAGGAAGTTACATACGGATAGGTACCGTGGTCGATATCCAGCAGCGTGCCCTGCGCGCCTTCGAACATCACGAAGTCGCCGCGCTGACGCGCCTGATCCAGCAGATCGGAGACGTCAACGACCATGCTGGTCAGGATGTCGGCAATCGCCATCACATCGTCCAGCACTTTTTGATAGTCGACCGCTTCTGCTTTATAGAAGTTCACCAACTGGAAGTTGTGATATTCCATCACTTCTTTCAGTTTGTCAGCGAAGGTAGCTTTATCAAACAGGTCGCCAACGCGCAGGCCGCGACGGGCGACTTTATCTTCGTAAGCCGGGCCGATACCGCGACCGGTTGTACCGATAGCTTTCGCACCGCGTGCTTTCTCACGCGCAACATCCAGCGCAACGTGATAGTCGAGAATAAGCGGACAGGCTTCGGACAGCAGCAGACGCTCACGAACAGGGATACCACGGTCTTCCAGACCTTTCATCTCTTTCATCAGCGCAGCCGGAGACAGCACAACACCGTTACCGATGATGCTGGTTACATTCTCACGGAGAATACCTGATGGAATAAGATGGAGGACGGTTTTTTCACCGTTGATTACGAGAGTATGGCCTGCGTTATGGCCACCCTGGTAGCGCACAACATATTTAGCCCGTTCAGTCAGGAGATCGACGATCTTCCCTTTACCTTCGTCACCCCATTGGGTGCCCAGTACGACGACGTTGTTACCCATTTTTTCAAAATCACCGTTTGCTTAAAAATGGATTCTACCATCGCTTTTTCAGAGTTACAGCACTTTTTGCACTCAAAATGAGGGTAATACGATTGTTTTTTGATCAGCCAATCGATTTCCTCAACATGTAGTAGATGACGATACCAGCTACCACAAGACCGCCGCCAAAGCGACGCAATAAATTATCCGGCAGTTGGCTCATGGTCGCTACCATCTTGCGCCAGGCGCGGGGATAAAGCAGTGGGCCAAGACCTTCGAGAACTAAAACCAGCGCCAGTGCCAGCCAAATTGTTGCATTCATTATTGATGACCCTTATAGAAAAACAAAACCGCCGCCAGTTTGGCGCCGGTGAGTATTACCGCAAAACCCTTTTCTTTCTTCACATTCTCCGGCATTTCACAGGCAATATGAAACCACTAGCTGAGAGAAAAATCACAATCTATGGCATGAAAAAAGGCGCCTCTTGCAAGGCGCCTTCTGATTTCACACTGACCCGGCTTATTTACGCACAGAATCCGGTGACTTCATGTAACGGAAGAAATCGCTATCCGGGCTGAGGACCATCACGTCCTGGTTGCTCTGGAAGCTCTTCTCATAGGCGCGCAGGCTACGGATAAAGGCATAGAAGCCCGGATCCTGACTGAATGCATCGGCAAACAGTTTTGCCGACTCGGCATCGCCTTCACCGCGCAGAATACGCCCTTGACGCTCGGCTTCCGCCAGGGTCTTGGTCACTTCATAGTCCGCGGTCGCGCGCAGTTTTTCCGCTTCTTCCTGACCTTGTGAACGATGGCGACGAGCAACCGCTTCACGCTCGGCGCGCATACGGTTGTAGATCGCTTCAGACACTTCAGCCGGCAGGTTGATCTGCTTGATACGTACGTCAACGACTTCAATACCCAGCGCCGCCATACTGTTCGGGTTGATTACCTGAACCTTACCGTTAGTTTCAGCTTCTACCCGTTCTGCCGCTTTAGCGATAGCGTCATCGGCTGCCGGCGTCGAGACTTCATCTTCTGTACCTGCAGAACCGGAGTTCAGCGCATCACGCACTTCCAGGGTCAAACGACCGCGGGAATCAGTCACGATGTCTTTCACGTCCAGACGACCAATCTCAGAGCGCAGACGGTCAGAGAACTTACGCTTCAGCAGAACTTCGGCCTGGGAGACGTCGCCGCCGCCGGTCGCCAGATAGTAACGACTGAAGTCACTGATGCGCCACTTGATATAGGAGTCGACGATCAGGTCTTTCTTCTCTTTAGTAACAAAGCGGTCAGCCTGGTTGTCCATGGTCTGGATACGCGCATCCAGCATTTTCACGGATTCAATAAACGGGATCTTGAAGTGCAGACCTGGCGCATACACCAGCGGCTTGTTCTCATCGTCGCGCAGAACTTTGCCAAAGCGCAGCGTAATGCCACGCTCGCCTTCTTTCACCACGAAGACAGACATGTAGAGCACTACCAGCACGACGACAATGATCGCGATAACAGATTTACGCATCGTTATTCCCCCTGACGCTGGTAGTCGTTACGCTGCGCGTTGGCGCGGCGTTGGTCCATAATGGTACCCCCAGTTGAACTCGAGGTTGATGAGGTGCTGGCGCTGCTTGAGCTGGACGCAGGCGGCAGGCGCAGCAGATCGCTTGCGCCACTGCTATCGCTCTTTGCCGGCGCACCAGTGGCGCCTTTCAGCATCTGATCCAACGGCAGAACCATCAGGTTGCCGCCCTTGCTGTCATTAACCAGCACTTTGCGGGTATGGCTCAGCACTTTTTCCATGGTTTCGATATACAGACGCTCGCGGGTAATTTCCGGCGCGGCTTTATATTCCGGCAGGATCTTCGCAAAGCGAGCGACTTCACCCTGTGCTTCCAGTACGGTCTGGGTTTTATACGCACGCGCCTCTTCGAGGATACGCTGCGCCTGACCGTTCGCACGCGGCTGAACTTCGTTGGTATAAGCTTCCGCTTCGCGGATGTACTGCTGCTCGTTCTCACGCGCGGCAATGGCATCATCAAACGCGGCCTTCACCTCTTCCGGCGGACGCGCCGTCTGGAAGTTGACGTCCAGCAGGGTAATCCCCATGTTGTACGGACGAATGGTCTCTTCCAGCTCGCGCTGGGTATCGCTACGGATAACGGTACGACCTTCAGTCAGGATACGGTCCATGGTGTACTTACCGATGACGCCGCGCAGGGCGCTGTCGGTGGCCTGACGCAAACTATCGTCGGCGCTGGTCACGCTAAACAGGTAGCGCTCCGGATCGGTCACCCGGTACTGTACGTTCATCTCAACGCGCACGACGTTCTCATCGGAAGTCAGCATCACACCAGATGCGGCCAGCTCACGAACCGACTCGACGTTCACCGCTTGCACATTATCGACAAAGGTTGGCTTCCAGTTCAGACCTGGCTCAACCAGATGGCTGAACTTGCCAAAGCGTGTCACCACACCACGTTCCGCTTCCTTGATGGTATAGAAACCGCTGGCTGCCCAGATAATCACCGCCGCTGCAGCAACGATGCCGACAATGCGCCCGCCCATCGGGCCGCGCGGCCCCTGCGTCACATTACCGCCACCCTGGCCGCCTTTACCGCCGCCGAGACCGCCAAGTTTTTTGCTTAACTTGCGGAAGATATCATCCAGATCGGGCGGCCCCTGATCGCGACCGCCTTTGTTGCCATTTCCCTCAGAGTTGCCGCCATTCTTGCTGCTTCCCCACGGGTCGCGGTCCTGTCCGTTATTACCGGGCTGATTCCACGCCATGTATATGCTCCATATTTGTTTTTGATATCCCCACAGGGGTTAATATCTTCAGGCCAGGTCAAACCACGTAGTCGACCAACGCAGGCTCTTGTTTGCAGAGGCGACGCCAGTCCACGATGGGCATGCGCACTTGCAGGCTTACGCTGCCGTCATCCTCCATCCACTCTTTTTCTATCGCCTGAAGCTGATAGAACCGGCTTCTCAGACGACCTTCCTGCGGCGGTAAACGCAGCGTATGCTGAGCCACTTCGCCGGAAAGACGTTCTGTTAACGCCTGAAAAAGCAGTGGTACGCCAACTCCGGTCTGGGCGGAGAGCCAGACCCGAATCGGTTTATTCTCTTCATCCCGATCGATGCGCGGTTCAAAATCGTCAAGCACATCGATTTTGTTCATCACCAGCAATGACGGGATTTCATCGGCCTCGATTTCAGCAAGGACCGTATTTACTGCATCAATATTTTCCTGCACGCGGACATCCGCCGCGTCGATAACGTGCAGCAGCAGCGTCGCCTGACGCGTCTCCTGCAGCGTCGCTTTAAACGCCGCCACCAAATCGTGCGGCAGATGACGAATAAAGCCTACGGTGTCAGCCAGTACCGTTTCGCCGACGTCGGTGACGTTAATGCGGCGCAGCGTTGGGTCCAGGGTGGCGAACAGTTGGTCCGCGGCATAGACTTCCGCTTCGGTTATCTGGTTGAACAGCGTTGATTTTCCGGCGTTGGTATATCCCACCAGCGAGACGGTAGGGATATCGGCCTTAGCGCGTGACCGCCGACCTTGCTCGCGCTGCTTTTCTACTTTTTCCAGTCGCGACAGGATCTGCATAATACGGTTACGCAGCAATCGACGGTCGGTTTCGAGCTGGGTTTCACCCGGTCCGCGCAAACCAATCCCGCCCTTCTGCCTTTCAAGGTGGGTCCAGCCGCGTACCAGACGGGTGGCCAGATGGCGCAGCTGCGCCAGCTCAACCTGCAGTTTCCCTTCGTGGGTACGCGCTCGCTGGGCAAAAATATCTAAAATCAGACCGGTGCGATCGATAACCCGGCATTCGCAAAGCTGCTCCAGGTTACGTTCCTGGGCCGGACTCAAGGCATGATCGAACAGCACGACCGAGGCGCCGGTCGCTTTTACGGCTTCCGCAATTTCAACAGCCTTACCTTCACCAACAAAATACTTCGGGTGCGGTGCTTTACGGCTACCGGTAATCACCTGCATTGCTTCGACACCGGCGGAAGAGACCAGGGATTCAAACTCCTGGAGATCCTCCATATCTTTGTCTTGCGAAAAATAGATGTGTACCAGTACCGCCTGCTCACCGGCATCATAACGGTCAAACAAGCGTAAACCCCTTATAAAATACCAGCGGGGAACGCAGAAAACCTGGCTCCCCGACGTGGAAAAACAGCATTAGCCTTATTCGGCGTCGTCGCTGTCTTGCTGCGGCGCAGAAGAACCTTGCGCGCTACCACCGTGGTGATAGTTGTTTGCACCGCCGCCAGCATTATTGCTGTGGTGAGACACCGGACGGGACGGAACAACAGTAGAAATTGCGTGCTTATAGACCATCTGGCTGACCGTGTTCTTCAACAGGATCACGAACTGATCGAAAGACTCAATTTGCCCTTGCAGCTTAATACCATTCACCAAATAAATAGAAACCGGAACACGTTCCCGACGCAAAGCGTTCAGGAACGGATCTTGTAAAGATTGCCCCTTAGCCATTCTCTCTTTTCCTTATATGTATGCTTGTTTTGTACTCAGAACCTTACGATTCTTAAAAAAAATTACGCACGATACCATTCAATTGTACACGTTCAGTTCTGGCTAGCACCAACAACCTGTAATACTTTGTTGAGCGCTTGTTCAGGTTGCTCACTGTCTAACCAGTGAACATCTTCCCAACCACGCAGCCAGGTGACCTGACGTTTAGCTAACTGTCTCGTCGCGCAAACACCTCGATAAACCATTTCATCATACGGGACCTCGCCTTCAAGGTATGACCACATCTGGCGGTATCCGACACAACGAATGGAAGGCATATCCGTATGCAAATCTCCACGGGCAAATAGCGCCCGCACTTCTGCTTCAAAACCTGAAGCCAACATCTGATGAAAACGCTGCTCAATGCGTTGATGTAGCAGTTCACGGCTCGCCGGGGCGATGGCGAACTGATGCACCTGATACGGCAGAGCCTCTCCTGACGTTTGCGTCAGTTCCGTTAAAGTTTTACCCGAAATGAAAAAAACTTCCAGTGCTCGGGAAAGTCTTTGCGGATCATTTGGATGAATACGCGCGGCGGCCACGGGATCGATGTCCTGTAACTGCCGGTGCAATGCGTGCCACCCCTGCTCTGCTGCTTGTTGCTCAATTCTGGCCCTGACTGCGGGATCCGCCGAAGGCAGCGGCGATAACCCTTCCAACAACGCTTTGAAGTACAACATTGTTCCGCCGACCAGCAGCGGGATGCGCCCGGCGGCGACGATATCCGCCATTTCCGCCAACGCATCGCGGCGAAAATCCGCCGCCGAGTACGACTCTGCCGGATCAAGGATATCCAGCAACCGATGCGGCGCAGCGCTAAGCTCCGCGGCATCGGGTTTGGCCGTGCCGATATCCATTCCTCGATAGATGAGGGCGGAATCGACGCTAATCAACTCTACGGGCAAAACTTTACGCAAGGCGATAGCTAATGCGGTTTTACCGGAGGCCGTCGGCCCCATTAAAAAAATTGCCTTAGGCAGGCTCGCCTCAGTTACATCACTCATCTTTCAGGGCTGTCATCGCCGAATGTAAATCAACAGGTTGTAACAGACCACCCGGCGGCGCTTTAATCAGCTGCGGACATAAACGCTCAACGTCCGCCAGCACGGAAATCGCCTGCGCCATACTCCACTGCGCGTGCTCGCTCGTCAGATTACGCGCCGTCCACTGGGCAATGTCGCCGACGTCGAATGCCGTTAGCTGCGCCAGGTAGCCTATCAGTTCAGGAATCAAGATTTGTAAATTTTGTTGTCTTAAGGGTAAAGGCACCGCGCGGACCGTCACGTGCTGAGCATCTGCTTGTAAATCGATACCCAATTGCGCCAGCGCCGGCTGCGCCTTTTCCAGCGCCTTACGTTCTGCTTCGCTCACTTTAAGACGCAGCGGGATCAGCAGCGGCTGCGCGCAAACCGCTTCCGCGCCCGGCGTTAGCTGCGCCTGACGCAGCCAGCGCTCCGCCACCGGCAGCGCCAGCAACGCCAATGTGCCGCCGCGCTCGAGCAGCGCGCAATCGCTGCCGATAATAGTCAGCACCCGGCCAAAGCTTTGGCTATGGGCTGCCAGGCTTTCCGCAGGCGCCGGCGCAACGGGTGGCTTTTCCGCCGCCGGGGTTTGCAGCAGTTGACGGTAAAGCGCCCCCTGCTGTTTTTGATAGCCCGGCTGCGCGTGGGGCCAGTTGGCGCCGCCTGCGCTATAGCCGCCGCCGGCGGCAGGTTCCCGCGGCGCGCGGGTATCATAACCCGCCGCCGGTTCCCGGGCAGGCGATGGGCGAGCGAAATGGTTAGCGCCCGCCGCTACGCGATTTTCCGGCACCGGCCGCGACGCGGGCGCTTCGTCTTCTTCCGCCAACGGCGCATCCAGTTGCTGCTGCAGCACGCTCAGTACGCCTTGATAGATAAAATCATGCACCAGCCGCGATTGATGGAAACGTACTTCGTGCTTCGCCGGATGCACGTTGACATCAACCTGATGCGGGTCAATCTCCAGATACAGCACAAACGCCGGCTGCTGGTCAGCGCCCAGCTTGTCTTCACAGGCCTGGCGAATGGCATGGTTGATCAGCCGGTCGCGCATCATACGCCCGTTGACGTAGCAGTACTGGATTTCCGCTAATGCCGGATTGGTATGCAACGGATCGGCAACCCAGCCGCGCAGCGTCAGATCGCCATGCTGCCACTCAATGGCCAACGCGTGTTCCAGAAACGCCGCGCCGCAAATCGAGCCGAGGCGGCGTTCACGCGGGCCGCCTTCCGCCACTGCGCGATACTGGCGCATCATTTTGCCGTTATGGCTGAGATTAATCGTTACATCGAAACGCGCCAGCGCGATGCGGCGGACGATTTCATCAATATGATTAAACTCGGTTTTTTCGGTGCGCATGAACTTGCGCCGCGCGGGGGTGTTGTAAAACAGATCCAGGACTTCCAGCGTGGTGCCTATCGGATGCGCCGCCGGTTTCACCGTCACTGCCTGGTCGCGCCCTTCAGCATAAGCCTGCCATGCCTCGTGCTGCTCCGCGGTACGCGAAGTCAGCGTCAGGCGGGCGACGGAACTGATACTGGCCAACGCTTCGCCGCGAAAGCCAAGGCTGATGATCGCCTCAAGGTCATCCAGCGAGGCGATTTTACTGGTGGCGTGACGAGCCAGCGCCAGCGCCAGCTCATCTTTTTTGATCCCACAGCCGTTATCGCGAATACGGATAAGCTTCGCGCCCCCGCGTTCGATATCAATGTCGATACGGGTTGCGCCGGCATCAAGGCTGTTCTCAACCAGCTCCTTCACTACCGACGCCGGACGTTCCACCACCTCGCCAGCGGCAATCTGGTTGGCGAGCTGCGGCGGTAGAACCTGAATCGGCATGACCTTCTCCTTAGTTAATCAACGTCCCGCCAGGCGAACTGGCGCTGGCGGTTTGCGCAGCCGTGCCGCGCGGCGCTGATTGCAGCGGGTGCTGCATATAATAGTTACGCAGCCCTTTATAAATCGCCTCTGCAATCTGCTGTTGGTAATCATCGCTACCCAGCAGGCGCTCTTCGCCGTTATTACTGATAAAGCCGGTTTCGACGAGGATCGACGGAATATCCGGCGAGCGCAGAACGCCAAGGCTGGCATGCTCCGGGCGGCGTTTATGGAGATTACCGACCCGCTGCAGCTGGCTTAGTACATCCGTCGCCACATCATAACCGACGCGCTGGGAATGGCCGAACTGTAAATCCAGCACCGCCTGGCTCAGATAAGGATCCGACTGGCTATTCGCCAGCACATCGCCCGCACCGCCCAAAAGTTCGGATTGTTTCTCATGCTGTTCTAGCCAGCCGGCCATTTCGCTATTCGCGCGGCGGTTAGAGAGCACCCACACCGATGCGCCGGTCGCGTCGCGGTTCGGGGCCGCATCGGCATGGATAGAGACAAGGAAATTGGCGTTTTGTTTGCGCGCCACGTCCGAACGCCCCATAACCGAGATGAAGTAATCACCGTTGCGGGTTAGCACCGGTTTAAACTGCGGATCGTCGTTGAGCAACGCCCGGAGTTTATGGGCGATAGCAATCGTGACGTTTTTCTCTTTGGTGCCGCCCGGTCCGATGGCGCCAGGATCCTGGCCGCCGTGACCGGCATCAATGGCGATAATAATTTTATCGTCAGAAGAGACGGTACGCGCCGCCGGACGGCTGATGGTCTGGTTGTTGGTCATCGCCGGCTGACTGCTGGTCACCACCGTGGTTCTGTCGCTGCCAGAGTTTTTAAACGGATTGCGCGGCGGCGTGCTCGGACGCGACGCCACTACCGGCGCTTCGACCCGTTTCGCTATCACTGGCGGAGGAGGTGGCGGCGGCACATCGGCGTTAATGGTAAAGACGACGGTATAGTTGGCGCCATTTTGCTGCTTCACCGCCCGCGTTTTACCATCTTCCGTCAGATCGACCAACAGACGCAGCGATTGCGTATCCTGAGGCGAGCCGGAACGAATGCTCTTGACCAGATTATTACCGCTAAACTGCAGCGGCAGCCCCTGAAGTACGCCGGTTTGTTTGATATCCAACGCCACCGCCCGCTTACCTTGCGGGGTGAAAGAATATTCAGGATCGCCGACAAAACTTAGCGTGATGCGGGCCTGCCGATCGCCGTTTGAGACCTGGATATCGGATAAACTTGCCGCGGATGCCTGAGTGCCGAGCAGCATCAGAGCGGCGGCCAGCCAACTGGTTATACGATACTTCATCCCGTCATCCTTTAGGCTAAATGGCTAAACGCGCCAATAAAGACTCACCCAATGAAGAGACCGCCGTTACGCGCGCCTCACGCCCTTGCGCCTGATAATCCAGGTGAATTTCGACATCCGGGTCAGGCAGTACACCCGCACCTTGTTGCGGCCATTCTACCAGGCAGATGGCATCGTTAGCGAAGTAATCGCGGATCCCCATAAATTCGAGCTCCTCAGGATCCGCCAGCCGGTAGAGGTCGAAGTGATACACCATCAGATTGTCGAGGGTGTAAGGCTCCACCAGCGTATACGTTGGGCTTTTGACATTGCCGCGGTGGCCAAGGGCCTGCAGAAAACCGCGGCTGAAGGTGGTTTTACCCGCGCCTAAATCGCCATACAGATAGATAACCGTCGCGCCGCTACAGGCCTGCGCTACGCGGTTGCCAAGGTCTAATGTCGCCTGCTCGTCGGGTAAAGGAATCACACGGTTAATCATGGTCTAGGTCAATCACATCCGGGTTAACAACACGCCTCAGCGTGCAAAAAAGATCGGTCGCCAGCATCCCGCGGGCGCCATCTCTGGCGGCCAGCCGGTCTGCGGCTTCGCCGTGCGCCACGCAGCCTGCGCAAGCGGCATCATATGGGGTCAGCCCCTGTCCCAACAGCGCGGCGATAATGCCGGTGAGCACATCGCCCATCCCGCCGCTGGCCATTCCGGGATTACCGGCATCAATGATACCGATTTCCCCCGCGTTATTCGCCACGACGGTTCCTGCGCCTTTTAGCACCACCACGCCGCCATACCGTTTTACCAGACGTTGTACAGAATGTAAGCGATCGCTTTCAACTTCTGCCACGCTGATATTCAATAAACGGGCGGCTTCGCCAGGATGCGGGGTTAACACGCGATTGTGACGTTTATCGGGATTGATTGCCAGCAGGTTCAACGCGTCGGCATCCCAGACCATCGGTTTGCGAAAATTCTCTACCTGCCGCAGCGCCGCTTTACCCCATTCGCTTTGCCCAAGACCGGGACCAATCGCCACGACATCCGCCCACTCCAGGCTCTCGGCAAGAGAGTCACCGTTCAGCTCATGGACCATCAATTCCGGTCTGGCAGTCACAATGCCCGCGATATTTTCCGCCCTGGTCAGCACGCGTACTAAACCCGCGCCGGCACGCAGCGCGGCCTCACCTGCCATACGAATGGCGCCAGCGGTGCCACGATCGCCGCCGATAATCACCAGCCGACCATGCGAGCCTTTATGCGACGTCGGGCGACGCGGCGGCAACCAGCCTGCCAGTTGCGCTGCGGAAAAACGGCGAATAGCGGTGTTTTGCCCGGCAAGCCAGCGCTCCAGCCCGAGCGCATGATGATGTAAGCGCCCGACGACGTCGCGGGCGTTGCCGGTCAGTAGTCCGGGTTTTAGCGCGATAAACGTCAGGGTATGGGCGGCGTGGATTACCGCGCCAGGCGTCGCGCCGGTTTGCGCGTTCAGCCCGGAGGGGATATCAAGCGCAATAACCGGCGCGGGATAGGCATTCGCCAGTTCAATCAGCCCGGCGACGTTAGCGCGCGGCGCGCTATGCAGGCCGGTGCCGAGCAGCCCGTCAATAATCAATGAGATATCATCCGGCCAGGCGCTATCGGCGGCGTGGATGACGCCGCCGGCATTGAGCCACTCTTCCCGCGCGGCCTGCGCCTCTTCCGGCAGCGGCTTATCGCTTTCCAACGCCAGTAGCGTTACCGCGATGCCCTGCGCCTGCGCCAGTCGCGCGACGACATAGCCGTCGCCGCCGTTATTGCCGTGGCCGCAAAGAATCAACCAGTGCTGGCTGGCGGGATAAAGGCTTCGGGCCAGTTGAAACGCCGCCTCACCGGCACGCCGCATCAATTCAAAAAGCGTCAGCCCGAGACTATCCGCCGCCTCTCTTTCCGCCTGGCGCAGCGTCTCCGCTGGCCATACGATGTGTGGTATACTGTCAGGGTTTTTCGTCATTGTATGGTCCATCATGTCACAGCCCCTCGATCTCAATCAGTTAGCGCAACAAATCAAACAATGGGGCACCGAGCTTGGCTTCCAGCAGGTCGGTATTACCGATACCGATCTCAGCGCCAGCGAACCTAAACTACAGGCATGGCTGGATAAACAATACCATGGCGAAATGGAATGGATGGCTCGCCACGGCATGATGCGCGCCCGGCCGCATGAACTGCTGCCCGGTACGCTACGCGTGATTAGCGTGCGCATGAACTACCTGCCCGCCAATGCTGCTTTCGCCAGCACTCTGAAAGATCCCACGCTGGGTTACGTCAGCCGTTATGCCCTGGGGCGTGATTATCATAAGCTGCTACGTAACCGTCTGAAAAAACTCGGCGAGATGATTCAGGAACAGTGTGCTTCGCTCAATTTTAGACCGTTTGTCGATTCCGCGCCTATCCTGGAGCGGCCCATCGCTGAAAAAGCGGGGCTTGGCTGGACAGGTAAGCACTCACTTATCTTAAGCCGCGACGCCGGATCGTTTTTCTTCCTGGGCGAGTTGCTTATCGATCTGCCACTGCCGATAGACCAGCCGGTTGCCGAAGAGTGCGGGCGTTGTGTCGCCTGTATGACTATCTGCCCCACCGGCGCCATCGTCGAGCCCTATACCGTCGACGCGCGGCGCTGCATCTCCTATCTGACCATCGAGCTTGAAGGCGCCATCCCGGAAGAATTTCGTCCGCTTATCGGCAACCGTATTTACGGCTGCGATGATTGCCAGTTGATATGTCCGTGGAACCGTTTTTCGCAGCTCACCGATGAAGAGGACTTCAGCCCGCGTAAAGCGCTACATGCGCCGCAGCTGATTGAGCTGTTCGCCTGGAGCGAAGCCTGGTTCCTGAAAGTCACTGAGGGCTCGGCGATACGCCGTATCGGTCACTTACGCTGGTTACGCAATATCGCCGTCGCGCTCGGTAATGCTCCCTGGAATGAAGCCAATCTGGTCGCGCTGGAAAGTCGCCGAGGTGAGCACCCACTTCTCGATGAACACATTGAATGGGCGGTTGCGCAGCAGATCGAAAAGCGAAACGCCAACGTTGTCGAAGTGCAGTTGCCGCAGAAATTACGCCTGGTCAGGGTGGTCGAGAAAGGATTACCGCGCGACGCCTGATTCATTCACAGGCTGTGAATAAAAACAAAAACACATTGCGTTTCAACGGGCAGACGTACGTCAAGTGATCGAATTAACAGTTTGAAATGAAATTTAAATGTTAAATTTCAATAAGATACGACAATACTATTTACAAAGTGAAGCATTTATCGCGCCGTCAGCCAAACGACAGCCTGTGGATAACTCTGTTTACAGTATTTTTCGATAGGCAATGAAAATCATCCCCGGCGCGATTTCGCACTGTGGATAAACTGGATAAAGGAAGAAATTTGGAGCGGGAAACGAGACTCGAACTCGCGACCCCGACCTTGGCAAGGTCGT
>NZ_JBEAIQ010000030.1:0-164158 GCF_040064335.1 Klebsiella sp. CN_Kp088
CGATGGTAGTGTGGGGTCTCCCCATGTGAGAGTAGGGAACTGCCAGGCATCAAATAAAACGAAAGGCTCAGTCGGAAGACTGGGCCTTTTGTTTTTGTGTTTTGCGGTCAGACGCACCGCCATCTCCCCGGTGGCGCTGCGCTTACCGGGGCTACAGACCCCGTAGCCCGGAAAAGGTGCGCAGCACCGCCTCCGGGGAAAGCCGCTGTCATAGCAACGTAAACGAAAGGCTCAGCCGGAAGACCGGGCCTTTTGTTTTTGTGTTTTGCGGCCAGAGGTGCTGCCATCTCCCCGGTGGCGCTGCGCTTACCGGGGCTACCGCTCCTCCCCCCGGCCTGTGCCGCCTCCGGGGAAATCCCACGCCCTATTCCGAAACTTGATACGGAGCGTCTAAAGTCTCCTGTCAGCTGTTATTATCCTCTCAGGATCTTGCTGAAACAGGAAAGGACGCGTGACCATCTTATATATCTCGTTGTATAAAAATCGAATGACCGTACGCAACCTCGATGATAGCCGCGAATACAGTGGCAGCGGGGCATTTAGCAATCAACGTCTCCTCGTGGCACAGTTTTTTGCCGCGCATGACGTCTTATATCCCCTGATCCAACAACAAAAAGGCGAAAACTGGCTGGCGCGTTTGCTGAAAAGAAAGCGCTTTCGCATTCTGGTCGATGCCATGGAGTTAAATGAAGGAGGGTTATCACAAGTCGAAGAGCGCGCAATAATGGAAATGGTTGCCAGCGCCGTATCAATGCGTTACCGCCAGCTTGAAGTTCGCTGCAGCAGCCATGTACGCAATGATGTTGAAGTTCGTGCGTTGCTGGCTAATTCCACGTCCTGACGGCTGTTGTCGATATTGAAACTTTCTCACCTTCCGCTTGCAGACTCGACATTTTGTTTATTCCTGGTTATTGTCAGCTATCTGGATGTCTAAACGTTTATACGTATGTAATGAGGTGATACAGCTATGCCAATTCGGGTGCAGGACGAGCTACCGGCCGTCAATTTCTTGCGCGATGAAAACGTCTTCGTGATGACCACATCGCGTGCTACAACTCAGGAAATCCGCCCGCTGAAGGTGTTAATTCTCAATCTGATGCCCAAGAAGATCGAGACGGAGAATCAGTTCCTGCGGCTGCTGTCGAACTCGCCGCTGCAGGTTGATATCCAGCTGCTACGCATCGATGCGCGTGAGTCGCGTAATACGCCGACGGAGCACCTGAATAACTTTTACTGCAATTTCGAAGATATTCGCGAGCAGAACTTCGATGGTCTGATTGTTACCGGTGCGCCGTTGGGGCTGGTCGAGTTTAATGATGTTGCCTACTGGCCGCAGATTAAACAGGTACTGGAGTGGGCTAAGGATCACGTCACGTCAACGCTATTTGTCTGTTGGGCGGTACAGGCGGCACTGAATATTCTGTATGGCATCCCCAAGCAAACTCGTACCGAAAAGATCTCTGGCGTTTATGAACACCATATTTTGCACCCGCATGCGCTGCTGACTCGGGGGTTTGATGACACCTTCCTTGCGCCTCATTCGCGCTATGCCGACTTCCCGGCCGGGCTGATTCGTGACTACACTGACCTCGATATTCTTGCTGAAACCGAAGATGGCGATGCCTATCTGTTCGCCAGCAAAGACAAGCGTATCGCTTTTGTTACCGGTCACCCTGAATACGATCCGCATACCCTGGCAAGTGAATACTTCCGCGATCTGGAGGCAGGTTTAGCGCCACAGCTTCCGGACAACTACTTCCCGAATAACGATCCAAACAATAAACCGCGGGCGACCTGGCGCAGTCATGGCAATCTCCTGTTTGCCAACTGGCTTAACTATTACGTCTACCAAATCACACCATACGATCTGCGACATATGAATCCCACGCTGGATTAATCTACCAGCGCGTACGATCCTAAAGCGTTTCAGCATCTCGCCTCAGGCACCTTCGGGTGCCTTTTTTATTTCCGAAAATCACTTCCCCTTCTATTTAAACTTTAATTTCTTTGTTATCAGGATGTTGTATAAATTTTAAATTGAAAATGGAAATTGTTTTTGATTTTGGAAAATTCTTGAGTAGTCTTAATTGTGCTGAGCGAAAAGCAGACAACGATCTTTCGTTCGCGCTACCAGGATAAACCAAGAGGAGCTGCACAATGACGCACCAGGCGACAATGACCGATGAACTGGCTTTCAGCCAGCCTTATGGCGAGCAGGAGAAGCAAATTCTGACTGCGGAAGCGGTGGAGTTCCTGACGGAACTGGTGAGCCGCTTTATGCCTGAGCGTAATCAACTGTTGGCGGTACGCGTCCAGCAACAGCAGGCCATTGATGAGGGTAATCTTCCTGATTTTATTTCGGAAACGGCTTCCATTCGGAATGGTGACTGGAAGATACGAGGTATTCCGGCCGATTTACAGGACCGCCGCGTAGAAATTACCGGTCCGGTAGAACGCAAGATGGTAATTAACGCCCTGAATGCTAACGTTAAAGTCTTTATGGCTGATTTCGAAGACTCGCTGGCGCCGGATTGGCACAAAGTGATTGATGGCCAAATCAATCTGCGCGATGCGGTCAATGGCACCATCAGCTACACCAACGAAGCGGGGAAAATTTATCAGTTGCAGCCCGATCCGGCGGTTCTGGTCTGCCGCGTTCGCGGCCTGCATCTGCCGGAAAAACACGTTACCTGGCGTGGTGAGGCGATTCCCGGCAGTCTGTTCGATTTTGCGCTCTATTTCTTCCACAACTACCAGGCCCTGCTGGCGAAAGGGAGCGGCCCCTATTTCTATCTGCCGAAAACCCAGTCCTGGCAAGAGGCGGCATGGTGGAGCAAAGTCTTCAGTTTCACCGAAGATCGTTTTGAACTGCCGCGCGGCACCATTAAGGCTACTTTGCTGATTGAAACACTGCCGGCAGTGTTCCAGATGGATGAAATCCTGCATGCGCTGCGCGACCATATTGTTGGCCTGAACTGCGGGCGCTGGGACTATATCTTCAGCTATATCAAGACGCTGAAAAATCACCCCGATCGTGTCCTGCCGGATCGCCAGGTGGTGACGATGGATAAACCTTTCCTGAGCGCCTATTCACGCCTGCTGATTAAGACTTGCCATAAGCGCGGCGCCTTCGCGATGGGCGGTATGGCGGCGTTTATCCCGAGCAAAGACGCCGAGCGCAATCGTCAGGTGCTGAATAAAGTCACCGCCGACAAAGAGCTGGAGGCTAACAATGGCCACGATGGCACCTGGATTGCGCATCCGGGACTGGCGGATACGGCAATGGATGTCTTTAACCGCGTACTGGGTGAACATCCTAACCAGCTGTTTGTTACCCGCAATGACGACGCGCCGATTACCGCCGAGCAGTTGCTGGCTCCCTGCGAGGGCGAGCGTACTGAAGCCGGCATGCGCGCCAATATCCGCGTGGCGGTGCAGTACATCGAGGCCTGGATCTCCGGCAACGGCTGCGTACCGATTTACGGCCTGATGGAAGATGCGGCGACGGCTGAGATTTCGCGTACCTCTATCTGGCAGTGGATCCATCATCAGAAAACCCTGAACGACGGCACACCGGTTACCAAGGCGCTGTTCCGCCAGTGGCTGGCTGAAGAGCTGATGGTGATTCAGGAAGAGTTGGGGGAACACCGCTTCAGCCACGGTCGCTTTGACGATGCGGCACGGCTGATGGAGCAAATCACCACTTCCGACGAACTGATCGACTTCTTGACGTTGCCAGGTTACCGCCTGCTGGCGTAATTCACCCCATCACAATATGGAGCATCTGCACATGAAAACCCGTACCCAACAAATCGAAGAATTAAACAAAGAGTGGACGAACCCGCGCTGGGAAGGCATTACCCGCCCATACAGCGCGGAAGAGGTGGTGAAGTTACGCGGCTCGGTGAATCCGGAATGCACGCTGGCGCAGCTTGGCGCGGCGAAAATGTGGCGTCTGCTGCATGGTGAAGCGAAAAAGGGTTATATCAACAGCCTTGGCGCGTTAACCGGCGGCCAGGCGCTGCAGCAGGCGAAGGCGGGCATTGAAGCCATCTACTTGTCTGGCTGGCAGGTCGCCGCCGACGCCAACCTGGCCTCCAGTATGTACCCGGATCAATCGTTGTACCCGGCTAACTCGGTGCCATCGGTGGTTGATCGGATCAATAACACCTTCCGTCGCGCCGATCAGATCCAGTGGGCGGCGGGGATTGAGCCGAACGATCCGCGTTTTATCGACTATTTCCTGCCGATCGTCGCCGATGCGGAAGCCGGTTTTGGCGGCGTGCTGAACGCCTTTGAGCTGATGAAATCGATGATTGCGGCCGGTGCAGCGGCCGTGCATTTCGAAGATCAGCTGGCGTCGGTGAAGAAGTGCGGACATATGGGCGGCAAGGTGCTGGTGCCGACACAAGAGGCGATTCAGAAGCTGGTCGCCGCGCGCCTGGCGGCGGATGTGATGGGCGTGCCGACGCTGCTTATCGCCCGTACCGACGCTGATGCCGCTGACCTGATTACCTCGGATTGCGATCCTTACGATCGCGAGTTTATCTCCGGCGATCGCACCAGCGAAGGTTTTTATCGCACCCATGCCGGAATCGAACAGGCAATCAGCCGCGGCCTGGCCTACGCCCCTTACGCTGACCTGGTATGGTGTGAAACCTCCAAACCGGACATTGAACAGGCGCGTCGTTTTGCCGAGGCGATCCACGCCCGCTTCCCGGGCAAGCTGCTGGCCTATAACTGCTCGCCATCTTTTAACTGGAAGAAAAATCTCGACGATAAAACCATCGCCAGCTTCCAGCAGCAGCTTTCGGATATGGGCTATAAATTCCAGTTCATTACCCTGGCGGGTATTCACAGCATGTGGTTCAACATGTTCGACCTGGCCCACGCCTACGCGCAGGGTGAAGGCATGCGTCACTACGTCGAAAAAGTTCAGCAGCCGGAGTTTGCCGCCGGGCCGGAAGGCTACACCTTCGTGTCGCATCAGCAGGAGGTGGGTACCGGGTACTTCGATAAAGTGACCACCATTATCCAGGGGGGGACCTCGTCGGTAACGGCGCTGACCGGCTCGACCGAAGAATCGCAGTTTTAAGCAATGCCCGGTGGCGCTGTGCTTACCGGGCCTACAAAGGTGTAGGCCGGATAAGCGAACGCGCCATCCGGCATGATGTTGTGCCGGATGGGGGAAAGCGATGACGCGTGGCCTGGAACTACTGATTGCCCAAACCATTTTACAGGGATTCGACGCCCAGTACGGGCGTTTTCTGGAAGTCACTTCCGGCGCGCAGCAGCGCTTTGAACAGGCTGACTGGCACGCCGTGCAGCAGGCGATGAAGCAGCGTATCCACCTCTACGATCACCACGTGGGTCTGGTGGTAGAACAGCTGCGCTGTATTACCGAAGGGAAAAGTACCGACGTCGATTTTCTTCTGCGGGTGAAACAGCAGTACACCCAACTTTTGCCGGATTACCCTCGCTTTGAAATTGCGGAGAGCTTTTTCAACTCGGTCTACTGCCGACTGTTTGACCACCGCTCGCTGACCCCCGAGCGGCTCTTTATTTTCAGCTCCCAGCCGGAACGGCGTTTTCGCACGATTTCGCGACCGCTGGCGAAGGACTTTTATCCCGAACGCGGCTGGGAATACCTGATGCATAACCTGCTTGCCGATTTGCCGCTGCGCCTGCCGTGGCAAAACAAAGGGCGTGATATCGGTTATATCGTCAGTCATTTACGCGAAGCGCTTGGCGGCGAGTTGCTGTCGCAGTCGCATCTGCAGGTGGCGAATGAGCTGTTTTACCGTAATAAAGCCGCCTGGCTGGTGGGTAAACTGATTACGCCGATGGCGACGCTGCCGTTCCTGCTGCCGATACATCGTAGCGATGACGGTCAGCTGTTTGTGGATACCTGCCTGACGACCCACGCCGAGGCGAGTATCGTCTTTGGTTTCGCCCGCTCCTATTTCATGGTCTACGCGCCGCTGCCCGCGGCGCTGGTTGAATGGCTGCGCGAGATTCTGCCGGGAAAAACTACCGCCGAGCTATATATGGCGATTGGCTGCCAGAAGCATGCTAAAACGGAAAGTTATCGCGAGTACCTGCACTATGTTACCCGCAGCGATGAGCAGTTTATTGAAGCGCCAGGCATCCGTGGGATGGTGATGTTGGTCTTTACCCTGCCGGGATTCGACCGGGTATTTAAGGTGATTAAAGACCGCTTTGCGCCGCAAAAAGAGATGACTGCCGCCCACGTCCGCGCCTGCTATCAGCTGGTCAAAGAACACGACCGCGTCGGGCGGATGGCGGATACTCAGGAATTTGAAAACTTTGTGCTCGATAAGCGGCAAATTGCGCCCGAGCTGATGACGCTGTTGCAGGCGGAAGCGGGAAATAAGTTGACCGACCTCGGCGATCGCATTGCCATCAGCCATCTTTATATTGAACGACGGATGGTGCCGCTCAATATCTGGCTGGAGCAGGTGGAAGGCCAGGCGCTGCGCGACGCGGTAGAAGAGTATGGTAATGCCATTCGCCAACTGGCGGCCGCCAATATCTTCCCCGGCGACATGCTGTTCAAAAACTTCGGCGTCACGCGCCACGGGCGGGTGGTATTCTATGATTACGATGAAATTTGCTACATGACAGAGGTGAATTTCCGCGATATTCCGCCGCCGCGCTATCCGGAAGATGAGCTGGCCAGTGAACCCTGGTATAGCGTGTCCCCTGGCGATGTCTTCCCGGAAGAGTTCCGTCACTGGTTGTGCGCCGATCCGCGGATCGGACCATTACTGGAGGAAATGCACGCGGATTTGCTGCGAGCCGATTACTGGCGCGAATTACAGACGCGAATTAAAAACGGGCACGTGGAAGATGTTTACGCTTACCGGCGTAAGCAGCGTTTTAGCGTGCGCTATGGCGCCGACAGTAGGCCGGATAAGGCGTTTACGCCGCCATCCGGCAAGGTGCGCCGATCTGCCTGATGGCGCTACGCTTATCAGGCCTACTTAAAATGCCCCTTTGGGGCATTTTTATTATTTAACCCCGCCGTATGCCAACGTGACTTCCTTGGCGGCCTTAATGACCAATGCGCCAAGCTCGGTCACCCGGTCATCGGTCATGCGCGAAATCGGCCCGGAGATGGAGATAGCGGCGAACGGCTCGCGGTGTTCGTCGTAAATGCAGGAGGCGATACAGCGCAGCCCCAGCGCATGTTCTTCATCATCAAATGAATAGCCGCGTTTACGCGTTTGGGCCAAATCCTCTTTCAAATGTACCGGAGAAACCAGGGTGGCGTGGGTGTAAGCGTGCAGCCCTTTCCGATGTAGCAGCGTGGTGACCTCTTCTTCGCTCAACTGCGACAGAAACGCTTTTCCGGCGCCTGACGCGTGCATTGGCAATTTGCCGCCAATCGGCGCCGACATGCGCATCAGCTGCGTACATTGCACCTGGTCGATGATAATCGCCTGATGATCGCTTTTATCCAGCACCGCCAGGTTGACCGTTTCGCCGGAATCTTCCATCAGCTGGCGCAGAATAGGATGGACGATGGCCAGCAGATTGCGGCTTTGCAGGAAGCTGCTGCCGACGACAAACGCATGCGCGCCAATCGCCCAGTGCCCCAGATCGCCGACCTGGCGGACAAAACCGAGCTGCTGCATGGTGGTGAGCAGACGATGGGTCGTGGAGTTAGGCAGTCCCGCCTGCTGCGCCAGTTCGGTGAGCGCGACGCTGCTATGCGATTCAGAAATCCATTCAAGCAGTTTCAAACCGCGGGTAAGCGACTGCACTTGCCCGCCAGCCTGCGCGGCAGGGGCGGCAGCGGCGGGTTTTCTGCCGCGTTTGGCGGGAACCGGGGTAGCCATGATGAACTCCTTTTTTCTGTATCGTGGAAATGATTTTCGTTTTATTTGGCGATAATGCAATCAGAACCAGACTGATCGGAGGAGTGAAGTTGAACTTGTCTCATGTTGCTGCAGGTTTCCTTTTCCGGCAGGTTGGTTTATGCCAGTATGGTTTGTTGGCTTTTTGGTCTGAGTTGAGCGCTGTCGGGAGTCTGTGTGAGTAACAAAGTAGAACAATTACATCAGCAGTTAAGAGAACGCATTCTGGTTCTGGACGGGGGCATGGGCACCATGATCCAGGGCTATCGTCTGAGTGAGCAGGATTTCCGCGGCGAACGCTTTGCCGATTGGCCGTGCGACCTGAAAGGCAATAACGACCTGCTGGTCCTCAGCAAGCCTGAGGTTATTCGCGAGATCCACGACGCCTATTTCGCCGCCGGCGCGGACATTATCGAGACCAATACCTTCAACTCGACAACCATCGCGATGGCGGATTACCAAATGGAATCCCTGTCGGCGGAAATCAACTTTGCCGCCGCAAAGCTGGCCCGCGCCAGCGCCGACGCGTGGACCGCGCGTACGCCGGAAAAACCGCGCTATGTGGCGGGGGTGCTCGGGCCGACCAACCGCACCGCTTCTATTTCTCCGGACGTCAACGATCCGGCATTTCGGAATATCACGTTCGATCAGCTGGTGGCCGCCTATCGTGAATCCACCAAAGCGCTGGTGGAAGGCGGCTCGGATCTCATTCTTATTGAAACGGTCTTTGACACCCTGAACGCCAAAGCGGCGATTTTCGCGGTCAAAGAAGAATTCGAGGCGCTCGGCGTCGAGTTGCCGATTATGATTTCCGGCACTATCACCGATGCCTCCGGACGTACACTGTCCGGGCAGACGACCGAAGCGTTCTATAATTCGCTGCGCCACGCCGATGCCCTGACCTTTGGCCTGAACTGCGCGCTGGGGCCGGATGAGCTGCGCCAGTACGTGCAGGAGCTTTCGCGGATCGCCGAATGCTACGTTACCGCGCACCCGAACGCCGGACTGCCGAACGCCTTCGGCGAATACGATTTGGATGCCGACACCATGGCGGCGCAAATTCGCGAATGGGCGCAGGCTGGTTTCCTTAATATCGTCGGCGGCTGCTGCGGCACCACCCCGGAACATATCGCCGCCATGAGCCGGGCGGTAGAAGGCTTACCGCCGCGCCAGCTGCCGGTACTGCCGGTCGCCTGCCGTCTGTCTGGCCTGGAGCCGCTGAACATCGGCGACGATAGCCTGTTCGTCAACGTGGGTGAGCGGACCAACGTCACCGGCTCCGCTAAATTTAAGCGCTTAATCAAAGAAGAGAAATACAGCGAAGCGCTGGACGTGGCGCGTCAGCAGGTGGAAAGCGGCGCGCAGATTATCGATATCAATATGGATGAGGGGATGCTCGATGCCGAAGCGGCGATGGTGCGTTTCCTCAACCTGATAGCGGGTGAACCGGATATTGCCCGTGTGCCGATTATGATCGACTCCTCCAAGTGGGAAGTCATCGAAAAAGGGCTCAAGTGCATTCAGGGCAAGGGCATCGTTAACTCGATCTCGATGAAAGAGGGCGTCGAACCCTTTATTCATCACGCTAAGCTGGTTCGCCGCTACGGCGCGGCAATGGTCGTCATGGCCTTTGATGAAGTAGGCCAGGCCGATACCCGCGAGCGCAAAATCGAAATTTGCCGCCGCGCCTACAAAATCCTCACCGAAGAGGTCGGTTTCCCGCCGGAAGATATCATCTTCGACCCCAACATTTTTGCCGTCGCTACCGGTATTGAAGAGCACAACAACTACGCTCAGGACTTTATCGGCGCCTGCGAAGACATCAAACGCGAGCTGCCGCATGCGCTGATTTCCGGCGGCGTCTCCAACGTGTCGTTCTCGTTCCGCGGTAACGATCCGGTACGTGAAGCGATCCACGCCGTATTCCTCTACTACGCTATCCGCAACGGTATGGATATGGGCATCGTCAATGCCGGCCAGCTGGCGATATACGACGATCTGCCTGGCGAGCTGCGCGACGCGGTTGAAGATGTGATCCTTAACCGCCGCGATGACAGTACCGAAAGATTGCTTGAGCTGGCGGAAAAATATCGCGGCAGCAAAGCGGACGATAGCGCGAACGCTCAGCAGGCGGAATGGCGCAGCTGGGAGGTGAAAAAGCGTCTTGAATACTCGCTGGTCAAAGGGATTACCGAATTTATCGAGCAGGATACGGAAGAGGCGCGCCAGCAGGCCGAACGGCCGATTGAGGTGATTGAAGGGCCGCTGATGGACGGCATGAACGTGGTCGGCGATCTGTTCGGCGAAGGCAAAATGTTCTTGCCGCAGGTGGTAAAATCCGCGCGGGTGATGAAACAGGCGGTGGCCTACCTCGAACCTTACATCGAAGCCAGCAAAGAACAGGGCTCCAGCAACGGTAAGATGGTGATCGCCACCGTGAAGGGCGATGTACACGATATTGGTAAAAACATCGTCGGCGTAGTGCTGCAGTGCAACAACTACGAAATTATCGATCTCGGCGTGATGGTGCCGGCAGAGAAAATCCTGCGTACCGCGCGCGAAGAAAACGCCGATCTGATTGGTCTCTCCGGGCTTATCACGCCGTCGTTGGACGAAATGGTCAACGTGGCGAAAGAGATGGAGCGTCAGGGCTTTACCATTCCGCTGCTGATTGGCGGAGCGACGACCTCGAAAGCCCATACCGCGGTGAAAATCGAACAGAACTACAGTGGCCCGACGGTCTACGTGCAGAACGCCTCGCGTACCGTAGGCGTGGTTTCAGCCCTGCTGTCGGCAACCCAGCGCGATGATTTTGTCGCCCGTACCCGTAAAGAGTATGAAACCGTGCGAATCCAGCACGGGCGTAAAAAGCCGCGCACGCCGCCGGTGACTCTGCAGGCGGCGCGGGAAAACGATCTGGCGTTTGACTGGGAGAGCTACACGCCGCCGGTAGCCCACCGTCTGGGCGTGCAGGAGGTGGAAGCCAGCATCGAAACGTTGCGTAACTACATCGACTGGACGCCGTTCTTTATGACCTGGTCGCTGGCGGGTAAATATCCGCGTATCCTGGAAGATGAAGTGGTGGGTGAAGAGGCGCAACGCCTGTTTAAAGACGCCAACGATTTGCTGGATAAACTCAGCGCCGAAAAAACGCTCAACCCGCGCGGCGTGGTCGGGCTGTTCCCGGCCAACCGCGTTGGCGACGACGTGGAAATCTATCGTGATGAAACCCGCACCCACGTGCTGACGGTCAGCCATCATCTGCGCCAGCAAACGGAAAAAGTCGGCTTCGCGAACTACTGCCTCGCTGATTTTGTTGCGCCGAAGCTGAGCGGTAAAGCGGACTATATCGGGGCTTTCGCGGTAACCGGCGGGCTGGAAGAAGACGCGCTGGCGGAAGCCTATGAAGCGCAGCACGACGACTATAACAAGATCATGGTTAAGGCCATCGCCGACCGTCTGGCGGAAGCCTTCGCCGAGTATCTGCATGAGAAAGTGCGTAAGGTTTACTGGGGCTATGCGGCCAATGAGAACCTCAGCAATGAAGAGCTGATCCGCGAAAATTACCAGGGGATCCGCCCGGCGCCCGGTTATCCGGCCTGCCCGGAACACACCGAGAAAGCGACCATCTGGGAACTGTTGGATGTGGAAGCGCATACCGGCATGAAGCTCACCGAGTCCTTCGCCATGTGGCCTGGCGCATCAGTTTCCGGCTGGTACTTCAGCCATCCTGATAGTAAGTACTTCGCCGTAGCGCAGATCCAGCGCGACCAGGTGGAAGATTACGCCCTGCGTAAAGGGATGACGGCGGCGGAAGTTGAGCGTTGGCTCGCCCCTAACCTCGGCTATGATGCTGACTAACGAAATATGTTTCGTTACAACAAACAGGGCGCTCTTTGAGCGCCTTGTCTCTTTATTGAAGTTAACCCCTTATACTGAAGGGAGGTTTAAACCTCAGGAACACTTATAACGATAAGGAGAAGCTGATTCTGTGTTAACGCTGTTACACCTACTTTCCGCCGTAGCCCTACTGGTGTGGGGTACCCATATTGTGCGCACCGGCGTGATGCGCGTCTTTGGCGCACGCCTGCGTACCGTGCTCAGCAGTAGCGTGGAGAAAAAACCGCTCGCCTTCTGCGCGGGGATTGGCGTCACCGCGCTGGTGCAGAGCAGTAACGCCACCACCATGCTGGTGACGTCGTTTGTGGCCCAGGATCTGGTCGCGCTGGCGCCAGCGCTGGTCATGGTGCTGGGTGCGGATGTGGGGACGGCGCTGATGGCGAGGGTACTGACCTTCGACCTCTCCTGGCTATCGCCGCTGCTGATATTTATCGGCGTTATTTTTTTCCTCGGGCGTAAACAGACGCGCGCGGGTCAGCTTGGGCGGGTGGGTATCGGCCTCGGGCTTATCCTGCTGGCGCTGGAGCTCATCGTCCAGGCGGTGCATCCGATTACCCAGGCCAACGGCGTTCAGGTGATTTTCGCCTCGCTGACCGGCGATATCATGCTGGATGCGCTGATTGGCGCCGTGTTCGCCATTATCAGTTACTCCAGCCTGGCGGCCGTGCTGCTGACCGCAACGTTAACCGGCACCGGGGTGATCTCTTTCCCGGTGGCGCTATGTCTGGTCATCGGCGCTAACCTTGGCTCAGGCCTACTGGCGATGCTTAACAACAGCGGCGCCAATGCGGCGGCGCGGCGCGTGGCGCTCGGCAGCCTGCTGTTCAAGCTGGTGGGGAGCTTGATAATTTTGCCATTTGTGCACGTACTGGCTGATGTCATGCACAAATTGCCGCTGGAAGAGTCGGAGCTGGTTATCTACTTCCACGTCTTCTACAACCTGATCCGCTGCGTGGCGATGGTGCCGTTCGCCGGGCCGATGGCGAACCTGTGTAAGCGCCTGATCCGCGATGAGCCGGAGCTGGATAACCATCTCAAGCCGAAGCATCTGGATCCCTCGGCGCTGGATACGCCGGCGCTGGCGTTGGCCAACGCCGCCCGTGAGACCTTGCGTATCGGCGACGCCATGGAGCAGATGCTGGAAAGCCTACGCAAGGTGATGCACGGCGAGCCGCGCGAAGAGAAAGAGCTGCGGCGGATGGCGGACGATATCAACGTGCTGTATACGGCTATCAAGCTCTACCTGGCGCGGATGCCGAAGGACGAGCTGGCGGAAGAGGAGTCTCGCCGCTGGGCGGAAATTATCGAGATGTCGCTCAACCTGGAGCAGGCGTCTGACATCGTCGAGCGAATGGGCAGCGAGATCGCCGATAAATCACTGGCGGCGCGGCGCGCATTTTCCGTCGAGGGGCTAAAAGAGCTGGATGCGTTATACGAGCTGCTGCTCAGTAACCTGCAGCTGGCAATGTCGGTCTTCTTTTCCGGCGACGTGCCGAGCGCCCGTCGGTTGCGCCGCAGTAAGCACCGTTTTCGTATTCTTAATCGCCGTTACTCGCATGCGCATGTTGACCGCCTGCATCAGCAAAACGTGCAGAGTATCGAAACCAGTACGTTGCATCTGGCGCTGTTGGGCGATATGAAGCGTCTGAACTCGTTGTTCTGTGCTGTTGCCTATAGCGTGATGGAGCAGCCGGATGAAGACGACGAGCGGGATGATTATTAGCAGGATTTACGCTGGGTAGCCCGGATAAGGCGCAACGCGCCGCTATCCGGGTAATGTTCGTCAAACTAGTCTAGAAACGGTGGCCCGCGGCCAGGGTTACCGCTTCTTCTCCCGCTTTGAACAACAGCGTCGGGTTCGGGCCGCCGAGCGTGGCGTGTCCGTCGCTGACCTGAATCCAGTTCCCCTCCGGCAGGCCAATCACCGTTAATTCCGGCGCCACGACCAGCAATTCGCGAATACGTTGCTCACGGGTCTCACCCTGATGCCCGGTCGGCAGCGCGTTAGTGAAGTGCGAGTTAATCTGCAGCGGGAACAGCCCTAACGCGTCAAACCCCTGAGGATCGACAATCGGCATATCGTTGGTGGTACGAATGGTCGGGCAGGCGAGGTTAGAACCCGCGCTCCAGCCGATATACAACGCCCCGCGTTTGACGACATCGACAATCGGCGCCAGCAGCCCGCGGCTGCGACACTCTTTCAGAAGCTGGAAGGTGTTCCCGCCGCCGACGATGACCATCTCGGTACTTTCAATGGCGGCGATAGGGTCGGCGACGCTGTGAATACCGGTCACGCTGACGCCCATCGGCGCCATGACTGCGGCGGCTTTGGCGGTGTAATCATCCCAGCTTTGCGTCACCCCGGCGAAGGGAATAAATACCGCCGAGCGGCGGCCTTTGACCTGGCCGGCAATCAGCGGCAGCGCATGTTCCATCCAGGCTTTGCCCGGTAGCGTTGAGTTACTCAGTAACAGCAGTTCCATCTTTTCATCCTGTGTAAGCATGTCATTTGACGCAGATTCTATCATTGGCCCGGCCTTGAGGCGCTGATATGGCTCACGGTGCAGGCAAGCTGAATGTTATTATCGGGGCCGAAAGCGCAGATGCTAACCACCCCGGAGACGACCTATGAACAATGAAATACCGCTGAAATATTATGACATCGTGGATGAGTACTCGACGGAGTGCGCGGAAGCGGTAAAAGAGTCCGAGCGCGATTGTCTGGCGCATTACTTCCAACTGCTGATTACGCGCTTAATGAATAATGAGGAGATCAGCGAGGAAGCGCAGCAGGAGATGGCCCGTGAAGCAGGCATTGCCGAACAGCGTATCGACGATATCGCCAATTTCCTCAATCAATGGGGTAATGAATAACGTCATCCCTGTTTTTTATCGCCAGTAAGGTGAGGTATATTTCGCTGTCAAAGGAGAAACTATGCTGACCGACTCATCTACTCGATTAAATAAATACATCAGCGAAAGCGGGATTTGCTCGCGTCGCGAAGCGGACCGCTTTATTGAACAAGGCAACGTCTTTATCAACGGTAAGCGCGCCGCCATTGGCGATCAGGTGAAGCCGGGCGATGTGGTGAAAGTCAACGGTCAGCTGATTGAGCCGCGAGAAGCCGATGATTTGGTGTTGATTGCGCTGAATAAGCCGGTGGGTATCGTCAGCACTACCGAAGATGGCGAGCGCGATAATATCGTCGACTTCGTGAACCACAGTAAACGCGTGTTCCCGATTGGCCGTCTCGATAAAGACTCTCAGGGGTTAATTTTCCTGACCAACCATGGCGATCTGGTGAACAAAATCCTGCGCGCCGGCAACGATCATGAAAAAGAGTATCTGGTCACCGTCGATAAGCCGGTTACCGATGAGTTTATTCGTGGAATGGGCGCGGGAGTGCCGATTCTCGGTACCGTGACCAAAAAATGTAAGGTCAAGAAAGAAGCGCCTTTCGTGTTCCGCATCACGCTGGTTCAGGGATTAAACCGCCAGATCCGTCGCATGTGCGAGCATTTCGGCTATGAAGTCATGAAGCTGGAGCGGACGCGCATTATGAACGTTAGCCTGACGGGCATTCCGCTGGGCGAGTGGCGCGATTTAACCGATGATGAGCTGATCGATCTTTTCAAGCTGATTGAAAACTCCTCTTCCGAAGCGAAGCCAAAAGCTAAACCGAAGGCCAAAGCGGCGACCGCCGGCATCAAGCGCCCGGTGGTGAAGATGGAAAAAACCAACGAGAAAGGCCGCCCGGCCTCGAACGGTAAACGTTTCGCTCAGCCGGGACGTAAAAAGAAAGGCCGCTAACGCCTGCCGCGGGTCGGCGTATTCGCCGACCACGAAAATGTCGCTTCTTTGTCTACTTTGTAAGCCTGCTGCTTTTTCACCTGGCGGGCTTTCTTCGCTTCCGCTTCGCGCAGCGCCATCAGCTTATCGATATATTCCTTTTTCACGCTGTTCGTTTCCGCATTGCTCAGCGGGCGGCCGTGCGCGATACGCGCGCGGTCCAGCAGCGTCTTCAATTCGCGCTGTTCGCGCTCGGTCATCTCTTTTTGTGTAATGCGGGGGAGTGCCATGGTGGTGCCCTCAATCAGACCAGAGAGTCCAGTGTACGGCAATCGGCGCAAAATAGAACTAATCCGGAAAATGCCTCGCAGAATATTTGCTGAGTGGGTGACCGATGACGTTGTCTGGATTAGCGTAGCAGCATGGTTTATGTGGTCATCCGCAAACTTATTTTTGCGCGATTTGTGTATAAAATTTTATACAAGGATGTGGTATGTTGAATCAGGGGCAAAGTTTACGACGTATTGTCTGGATGGGGTCTTCCTTTGATGATTTGCGCCAATTTCCTGAGGAGGTCCGCCGTGATGCCGGTTTCCAGCTTTACCGTTTACAGGCGGGGTTAGAAGCTGCTGATTGGAAAGCAATGCCTCAGTTGGGTCGAGGCGTGGAGGAAATACGGTTACGTCATTATTCCGGCGCTTATCGGGTGATTTACCTTGCTCGTTTTGAGGCAGAGGTTTATGTCCTGCACTGTTTTAACAAAAAAACTCGACGTACCGCCGAACATGAAAAACAAATTGTCAGAAGCCGTTTGCAGCTTATACCGCAGGAACACAGGAGTCGTAAATGAATCGTAAGAAAGTAGATGGCATCCGTCACGTGACGGCAGCAGAGACGAATATTTTCAGTGAACTCGGCTTTGATGACTGTGAAGCGGAGCGGTTAAGGGCGCAAGCGGAACAAGAAGTCGAACAGCTAATGATACTCAAGCGGCAACTCATGCAGGAAATTGCTGAGTGGATAGATGAAAATCAACTGAAGCAAGCGGATGCTGCAGCGAAGTTGAATATTTCACGACCACGTATTTCAGATGTGGTAAACCAGAAAACCAGTAAGTTTACCCTTGATGCGTTGGTCATGATGTTAATGAAGTTAGGCAAGCCGGTGAGTTTACAGGTGGGATAAACGAAACGTCCGGGCATTTGCCCGGACGTATACCGATTAGCGCTGGTTGCCTTTTTTGGTCGTCGGCTTACCGGACCAGTAACCCGCCAGCAGCGAGCCGGAAAGGTTATGCCATACCGAGAACAGCGCGCCGGGCAGGGCGGCCAGCGGGCCGAAGTAGATTTTCCCGAGGGCCGCGGCGAGGCCGGAGTTTTGCATACCCACTTCGATCGCCAGGGTGCGGCAGGTGGATTCATCAAAACCGAACAGGCGCCCGCCCCAGTACCCGCCGAGCAGGCCAATAGCGTTATGCAGGATCACCGCCACGATAACCACCAGGCCTACCGAAGCGATATGCGATGCGGAACCGGCGACCACGGCGCTGATAATCGCCAGGATGCACAGCATGGAGAAGGCGGGAAGGAAGGGTTCCACCGCCTTTACCACTTTTGGCAACAGGTGATGGACAATCAGACCGAGGCCGATTGGGATCACCACGATTTGCAGGATGCTTAGCAACATGCCCATCACATCGACCTGAATGTGCGCATCAACGTACAGGCGCGTCAGCAACGGCGTGGCAACCACGCCAACCAGCGTAGAAACGGAAGAGATGGTTACCGACAGCGCGACATCGCCTTTCGCCAGGTAGATCATGACGTTGGATGCCGTGCCGCTGGCGACGCTGCCGACCAGCACCATCCCGGCGGAGAGTTCTGGCGGCATGTGGAACAGCAGCGCCAGTACCCAGGCGGCGAGCGGCATCACCAGGTAATGCAGAAAAATTCCCGCAGCGACCGGCGCCGGACGTGATAGCACGCGCTTAAAATCGTCCAGCTTCAAATGGACGCCCATGCCGAACATAATCAGCATCAGCAGCGTGGTGACCCACGGGCCGATAGGGGTAAAAGTGGTTGGCGTGTAATAAGCCAGGACGGAGAGCAGCAGCGCCCATAAGGGGAACAGCCGCGTAAGCGTGGCGAGCATAGTGTATTCCTTGCGACAGTGTTTGTTGTGTTGATGTTGTTATAAAAAAGCCGGGTTCGAGCCCGGCTATAGGTATTTTTTATCGCGCAAAAGAATAATATTCAAACAAATTATGCTCATGATGATTAGCCCAGGCTTTCCCAACTGAGACCAAAGCGGGCGAGGTACTTGCGTAACCGGTCGGCATCATTCGGATTGGCCTTTTTCAGCCGGGAGACCGCAAACAACTCACGGCCGGCTTCAGATAGCGAAGCGCTGCGGCGGCAAACCTCCAGCACCGTTTCCAACTGACGGCGATCGAACAGATCGATCTCGTCGATGACGGCGGGAAGAGGATCGTTGATCTGCCAGCTCTCGCTCAGTCGCGAAATTTCCTCATCGACCACATCCAGCGTAATTCGGCCCTGCTCGGCGAGGGTCGCCATGCGGGTCACCGAGGCGCCAAGCTCGCGAAAATTTCCGCGCCACTGGGCCTGCGGCGAACTGGCGAAAGCCAAATAGCGCACGCGCGCGTCTTTATCAAAACGTATTTGCTGCTGTCTGGCGCTGGAGAAACGTTGCAATTCGTACTCAATATTGGGCGCAATATCTTCTCTACGCTGCGCCAGACCGGGTAGCGCAAAGCTCCACATGTTGATACGCGCGTATAAATCCTCACGAAAGCGGCCATCGGCGACCCACTGGCGCATGTCGCGGTGGGTACCAGCAATCAGTTGAAAATCACTGTGCACTTCTTTGTCGGAGCCAAACGGGAAAAAGCTTTTTTCTTCAATCGCTTTTAACAACATCGCCTGTTCATCGAGGCCCAGTTCGGCAATTTCATCGAGAAACAACACGCCGCCGTCGGCCTCGCGTAGCAGGCCTCTACGCGCCGCCTGCGCGCCAGTAAAAGCGCCTTTGACGTGGCCGAATAGCGTCGACATGGCGTTATCGCCACGCAGCGTGGCGCAGTTGATGGCGACAAACTTACCCGCCACCAGGTGGCGTGACTGACGTAGCAGGAAAATGCGTTTCGCGAGAAAGGATTTGCCCGCGCCGGTAGGTCCGGTGAGTAGAATCGGATCGGTTGAACGCAGAGAAACCCGCTCAATGCGATCGATAAGCTTATTGAAGGTGGCGTTGCGGGTTTCAATCCCGTCCTTAAGAAATGAAACGGACTGCTGTTGTTCACGCTGAAAACGGCTGGTTAGAGTGGCATAGCGGCTTAAATCCAGATCGATAACCGAGGCGGTACCGGCCGCGATCTGCTCGTCGGTGGTGCCTTTTGGCGCCGGCCCGGTCTGCAGCAAACTGGCGGGCAGATAGCGCGCCTCGGTCAACAGGAACCAGCAGATCTGCGCCACGTGCGTTCCGGTGGTGATATGCACCAGATATTCTTCATTGTCGGTATCGAACGGGTAGCGGGTCGCAAAATCAAGAAAGGCGGCATACACCTCTTCGAAATCCCAGGGATTGGCGATGGCTACAGCATGCGGATGTACTTCGGTCTGTGGCGAGACCAACGCAACATCTTCGGCGAGCTGCTGCGCCATGCCGATGTCACGGGGCTGATGCAGTAGTTCCAGCCGATCAATGGGCATTTCAGCTTGTTGGCACAACCCAATCGTTGGCCGCCACTTGCGAAAACGGTTGGCGCGCTTGCCACGTTTATCGAGCACCGTCCCCAATACGCCAATAACCACCCGACGTTTTCTCATGATTTATCCCACAAGATAAAATTAGATACTTAAGGATAAAAATATATCTTTCCGCAGGCAATCGGAATAGATGCTTAATAAATAAAAGTCATTAATTTTCATTTTGTTAAAAAATTATTTTGTTGTTTTACGTTTTTGGCACGCTTCTGGCAATAACTCTATTGTCAACGCGCTGAAATGCAGGGGGTTAAACCCCGCCGGCGCTGTAGAAACGGCGCAATCCGTTTTTCTGCCGCGTTCCGTCAGCAACTGACCACATAAGTGGAGGGTTCGATTCCCTCATTCATCTCCTCGATGAAACTGGTTGTAAATCAAAATAATAAGCCGGGGAACTGCGTGTTTGGCGGTCCCCAAAACAGGTTGCCGATAATAACGCCGGGCGCCAGGCAAAAGGGAGTTCCCCTGCCGCTTCGCCTTTGCATCCGCGCCTGCTCCATTTTTAAGGAACGAATAATGGCTAAGAAAATAACGATACGAAAAGGTCAATTAGGTCTGCTGGCGAAAGCGGGCGACTACTATCAGGTACTGGAAGCCGGCGAGCATCGCTTACCGTGGTTTTCCACACCGGAAGTGCTGATCGTCACCACCGATGGCAGCGAAGTACCGCAGGCGTTGGCCGACTATATGCGCCGCTTCCAGCCTGAATGGATCGACCGTTACTGCCTGGCGGCTGATATGGCGGAAGAGGAAGCCGGCGCGCTGTATATCGATGGCGTGCTGCAGGAGATCATCCCGCCAGCGACGCGCCGTCTGTACTGGCAATATGACAATGCGCTGAAGCTGGTACGCATGGATACTCGCGCGGTGCTGGTACCAGCAGAGGTGATGAACGCGGTACTGCAACCTCGACGCAGCGGCGCGGTAAAAGGGCGTGAGTCGATACTGACGGTACAGGTTCCTGCCTGGCATGTTGGGGTGGTGAAAATTGACGGCGAGCTGCAGAAAGCTCTACCGCCCGGTTTGACTGCCTACTGGAAGATTAACCATCTGGTGGAAGCCGAAGTGGTGGATACTCGCCTGCAGGTGCTGGAGGTCAGCGGTCAGGAGATCCTGACCAAAGACAAAGTTAATTTACGTCTGAATCTGGCGGCGAACTGGCGTTATCAAGACGTGCTGACGGCATTTTGCCAGTTAACTAAACCGCTGGATCATCTGTATCGTGAACTGCAGTTCGCGCTGCGCGAAGCGGTCGGTACACGTACGCTGGATGAGCTTCTGGAAAATAAACAGATGATTGATGAAGTGGTGAGCGCGCAGGTGAAAGAGCGTATGGCGCCATTCGGCATCGAGATCGCCTCGTTGGGAGTAAAAGATATCGTCCTGCCAGGCGACATGAAGGCCATTTTGTCGCAGTTGGTGGAAGCGGAGAAATCGGCCCAGGCCAACGTTATCCGCCGCCGGGAAGAGACGGCGGCAACTCGTTCTTTATTGAACACGGCCAAAGTAATGGAAAACAATCCGGTCGCCCTGCGCTTAAAAGAGCTTGAAACGCTCGAACGCGTCGCGGAGCGAATCGATAAAATTTCCGTATTTGGCGGGCTGGACCAGGTATTACATGGACTTATCAACATTAATGGAGTGAACCATGGCGCATAACGATTATCACCTGCTGACGGCGGAAAATAGCGCGCCGATCAAAATGTGGACCCGCGGCGTGCCGGTAGAGCCGGAAGCACGCGTCCAGTTGCTGAATACGGCAAAAATGCCGTTTGTCTTTAAGCATCTGGCGGTGATGCCGGACGTGCATCTCGGGAAAGGCTCGACTATTGGCAGCGTGATCCCGACAAAAGGGGCAATCATTCCGGCGGCCGTCGGCGTGGATATTGGCTGCGGTATGATGGCGGTGCGTACTTCGCTTATTGCCAGCGATCTGCCGGATAACCTGGGCGGGTTGCGCAGCGCGATCGAGCAGGCGGTACCGCACGGGCGAACTAACACGCGCTCCCGGCGCGATAAAGGCGCCTGGGAGACGCCGCCGCAGGAAGTCGATCAACAGTGGTCGCTACTGGCTCCGCGCTTTAAGCGCCTGACGGACAAATATCCGCAGTTGTTGAAAACCAATAATCATCAGCATCTCGGAACATTGGGTACCGGCAATCACTTTATTGAAGTGTGCCTGGATGAACAGCAGCGGGTATGGGTAATGCTGCATAGCGGTTCGCGCGGCGTCGGTAATGCTATCGGCAACCTGTTTATTACCCTGGCGCAGAACGATATGCAGCAGCATATCGCTAATCTGCCGGACAGAAACCTGGCCTACTTTCAGGAAGGTAGCCCGCACTACGAGGATTACATCGAGGCGGTGGAATGGGCGCAGGATTTCGCCAGGCATAATCGCGAGGTAATGATGGCGCGGGTACTGGCGGCGCTATCGGCCATTGTGACGAAACCGTTTATGACCCAGCAGGAGGCGGTCAATTGCCACCATAACTATGTGCAGAAAGAGCGGCACTTTGGCGAAGAGGTTCTGGTCACGCGTAAAGGCGCGGTATCGGCGCAGAAGGGGCAAATGGGCATCATTCCCGGCTCAATGGGGGCAAAAAGCTTCATTGTGCGCGGATTGGGTAATGAAGAGAGTTTCTGCTCATGTAGCCACGGCGCAGGACGCGTGATGAGCCGAACGGCGGCGAAAAAGCGGTTCACCGTCGCAGACCAGATCCGCACGACCGCCCACGTCGAATGCCGAAAAGATAGTGAGGTGATCGACGAAATTCCGCTGGCTTATAAAGACATTGAGGCGGTGATGGCCGCGCAATCGTCGCTGGTAGAGGTGGTACATACCCTGCGTCAGGTCGTCTGTGTTAAAGGATAAAAAATAATGAGTGAAAATAGCGTCGATGCCGCGATGCGCCAGCGCGTGCGGCGGCAGTTAGCCGACATAGAACAACGCTACCAGGTCAGGGTGCTGTATGCCTGTGAATCGGGTAGCCGCGGCTGGGGTTTTGCCTCGCCGGATAGCGATTATGATGTTCGCTTTTTATATGTTCATCAACCCGAATGGTATTTACGCGTGGAAGCGCAGCGCGATGTTATCGAACTGCCGATAGATGATGAGCTGGATGTCTGCGGCTGGGAGTGGCGCAAAGCGCTGGGGTTATTGAAAGCGGCGAACCCTACTCTTATAGAGTGGCTGGATTCACCGGTGGTGTATCAGCAGGATGCGTCGACAGTGGCGGCGTTAAAAGCGCTGGTGCCGCAGTGGTTTTCGCCGCTACGCGCCCGTTGGCACTACTATTCAATGGCGCGGAAGAACTTTCGCGGCTACCTGCAGGGTGAGCAGGTACGGTTGAAAAAATACTTTTATGTACTGCGCCCGCTGTTGGCCGTGCGCTGGGTTGAAGCCGGTAAAGGCGTGCCGCCGATGCGTTTTAGCGAACTGCTGGCGGGCAGCGAACTGGAACCCGCCCTGCGTAATGAAATCGATGAGCTGCTGGTTCGCAAACAACGTGCCGGCGAAGCAGAGTACGGCATACGACGCCCGCTTTTGCATGCCTTTATTCAACATGAGCTGGCGCGTGGCGAGGTAGCGCCGGAACTGCCGGATAGCCGAACGGGGCGCGTTGAGCAACTCGATCGCTTGCTGATGAGCACGGTACTGGCGCCATAAAAAAGGCCCGGCTTCTGACGAAACCGGGCCTTTTGCTAACGGGCTTTCCCGTCGCGATTATTCAAACAAATTATGATGCAGCTTCTGCACCACTTTCTCCGCATCGTCGCCCGGCACCAGGAAGCACAGGTTGTGGCTGGATGCGCCGTAACAGATCATGCGGATATTGAACGGTTCCAGAACGCCAAACACCTCTTTACCGACGCCGCAGGCTTTCGACAGCTCGTTGCCGATCAGGGCGACCAGCGCCAGATTCTCTTCCACTTCGACGCGGCACAGCGAAGAGAGCTCGGTCAGCAGCGCCTGGGTGAGCAGGGTGTCGCCAGCGGAGGTAGAACCGGTGGTGTCCATGGTCAGCGCAATGCTCACTTCCGAGGTGGTGATCAGATCGACGGAAATATTATGCCGCGCCAGAATACCGAACACTTCGGCCAGGAAGCCGCGGGAGTGCAGCATATGCAGGCTGTGCAGTGTCAGCAGCGTTTGACGACGACGCAGCGCCAGCGCGCGGAACAGCGGTGGATTTTCGGTTTTATGACAGACCATCGTGCCGCCGGCTTTAGGTTCTTTGCTGGAGCCGACGAATACCGGGATATCGCTGCGTACGGCGGGCAGCAGGGTGGCCGGATGCAATACCTTGGCCCCGAACGTGGCCATCTCCGCGGCTTCAGCGAAAGCGATCACATCGATGCGCTTCGCCGCTGGCGCAACGCGCGGATCGGTTGTGTAGATGCCAGGGACATCGGTCCAGATATCGACACGGCTGGCGTTTAAGGCCTCGCCGAGTAGCGCTGCGGTGTAATCGCTGCCGCCGCGACCAAGGGTAGTGGTGCGTCCTTTGGCTTCGCTGCCGATAAAGCCCTGGGTAATAACCAGGCCTTCTTCCAGCCGCGGCGCCAGTTGTTGTTGCGTCAGTTCCGCCAGCGCGGCGATATCCGGTTCGGCACGGCCGAAACGATCGTTGGTGCGCATCACTTTACGTACGTCGAACCACTGCGCCGCAATACCGCGTTCGCGCAGGATCTCAACGAACAGTAAGGTGGACATCAGTTCGCCGTGGCTCACCAGTTCATCGGTCAAGGCTTCCGAGCTGGCCAGCGAGGCGGCTTCCGCCAGGGTAGTAATGTTTTCCAGCAGACGCTCGATCTCTTCGCGAATAACGTTGGGATAACGTAAACGCTCCAGAATATTGAACTGGATTTGGCGCATTTCATCGAGCTTAGCGAAACGTTCGGTGGGTTCCAGCCCTGCCGCTAAAGCAACTAAGATATTGGTAACGCCAGCCGATGCGGATAACACCACTACGCGGGTATTCGCATCCAGCAGCGCGACGTCGACGCTACGGTTCATCGCGTCGAAATCGGCCACGCTGGTGCCGCCGAACTTAGCAACAACTAAATCTGTCATAACAACCTCGTGTCAGGGGGCCTGACTTATTAAAACGATTCCTGAACAACCGCTCCTGGTTCGGGCTGGAAATAACCGGAGCGCTACAAAATGTCTTAATAAGCCAGGCCAAATTAACTCAGCCATGGCACAAGGGAAGAGCGAAAAGTAGGGTGGGCGCAGAGCGATAAACAAACTACGATGTCACCCAGAAGTGCTCCACCTTGTAGACCCGTTCGCCGATGACGCGCATCGGTTCGCGAGTATGAAACGCCCGACTGCGAACGTTTCTGGTGACAACCCAGGGGATTCAGCCCCTGTGGCCGGCGACAGACTTAACCAGATGCCTGTACGCCTCGGCGTTGCTCCCCCTCACGTATTATCCCCGGACTGGTTCCTCCAATACGGTTACCTGGGCAACGCACCTCTTCTGGCAATTACTGACGTCTTTCACTATGCCTGGGGGGAGACTGGTCATTATACCCCCCAGCGATACTCTTCGCTGTAGCGTGAAATGCGCGAGCAATACATACCTACGGTTCCGTAGGCAGTTCAGCTATATAAAGGCTTCCGGACGGGTATGTCAACGACAGGGTTATGCGGATTTTTCATGCATCGGCGGATAACAGAAAAAAGCCTAATGATAGCTATAATATGGGAGCTCTTTACCCTATTTCTGACCCCCGTCAACGGCATAACACAAAAATCATCACAATTTTCCGCCGCTGAGGCTACAATCGACCGAAGTCACATTTTTCAAATCAGAAGAGTATTGCTAATGAAAAATATCAACCCAACGCAGACCGCTGCATGGCAGGCATTACAGAAACACTTCGATGAAATGAAAGACGTCACTATCAGCGAGCTTTTCGCCAAAGATAGCGATCGTTTCTCTAAATTCTCCGCCACTTTTGACGATCTGATGCTGGTGGACTTCTCCAAGAACCGCATCACTGAAGAGACGCTGTCTAAGCTGCAGGATCTGGCGAAAGAGACCGATCTGGCCGGCGCTATCAAGTCGATGTTCTCCGGTGAAAAAATTAACCGTACCGAAGACCGCGCGGTACTGCACGTCGCACTGCGCAACCGCAGCAATACGCCAATTGTGGTTGACGGCAAAGATGTGATGCCGGAAGTCAACGCTGTACTGGAGAAGATGAAAGTCTTCTCAGAAGCGATTATCTCTGGTAGCTGGAAAGGCTATACCGGCAAACCGATCACCGACGTGGTGAACATCGGTATTGGTGGTTCAGATCTCGGCCCGTTCATGGTGACCGAAGCGCTGCGCCCGTATAAAAACCACCTCAACATGCACTTCGTTTCTAACGTTGACGGCACCCATATCGCCGAAGTGCTGAAAGCGGTGAATCCGGAAACCACGCTGTTCCTGGTGGCTTCTAAAACCTTCACCACTCAGGAAACCATGACCAACGCCCACAGCGCGCGTGACTGGTTCCTGGCGACCGCGGGCGACGAGAAACACGTGGCGAAACACTTCGCGGCGCTCTCCACCAACGGTAAAGCGGTTGGCGAGTTCGGTATCGATACGGCTAACATGTTTGAGTTCTGGGACTGGGTCGGCGGTCGTTACTCCCTGTGGTCCGCCATCGGTCTGTCTATCATTCTGTCCGTCGGCTTCGACAACTTCGTTCAGCTGCTGTCCGGCGCCCACGCCATGGACAAACACTTCTCTACCACGCCGGCTGAGAAAAACCTGCCGGTACTGCTGGCGCTGATTGGTATCTGGTACAACAATTTCTTCGGCGCCGAAACCGAAGCAATTCTGCCGTACGATCAGTACATGCATCGCTTTGCCGCTTACTTCCAGCAGGGCAACATGGAATCCAACGGTAAGTACGTTGACCGTAACGGCAACGTCGTGGATTACCAGACTGGCCCTATCATCTGGGGCGAGCCGGGGACTAACGGTCAGCACGCGTTCTATCAGCTGATCCACCAGGGCACCAAAATGGTACCGTGCGATTTCATCGCCCCGGCTATCACCCATAACCCGCTGTCTGACCACCATCAGAAACTGCTGTCTAACTTCTTCGCTCAGACCGAAGCGCTGGCCTTTGGTAAATCCCGCGAAGTGGTTGAGCAGGAATATCGCGATCAGGGTAAAGATCCGGCTCAGCTTGAGCACGTGGTGCCGTTTAAAGTGTTCGAAGGCAACCGTCCGACCAACTCCATCCTGCTGCGTGAAATTACCCCGTTCAGCCTGGGCGCATTGATTGCGCTGTATGAGCACAAAATCTTCACCCAGGGCGCGATCCTCAACATCTTCACCTTCGATCAGTGGGGCGTTGAGCTGGGTAAACAGCTGGCTAACCGTATCCTGCCGGAACTGAAAGATGGCGCGGACGTCAGCAGCCACGACAGCTCTACCAACGGCCTGATTAACCGTTATAAAGCCTGGCGCGCATAAGCGCTGCGCAATTAAACCTTAATGCCGACCCTCGGGTCGGCATTTTTATTTATAGTCGCCGCAGCAGCCTCGCCGGGTTGCCCGCCCAAACGCCTTTCTCGGTGATGGATTTTGTCACCACGCTCCCGGCGCCGATGACCACGCCATCGCAGATACTCACCGCCAGAATGGTGGCGCCGCTGCCGATAGACACGTCATTGCCGATTTCAATACGCCCCCAACTGTCGCGGTCGGCATTCGGTTTGCCATCGCGGAACATATCGTTAGCGAACATCACGCCGTGGCCGATAAAACAGCGTTGGCCGATGGTGACGTACTCGCAGATAAAACTGTGGGACTGGATTTTGCTGTCCGCACCGATGCGCGTGTGCCCCTGAATCTCGACGAACGGCCCGACAAAAACGTTATCGTCAAGCTGG
This sequence comes from Klebsiella sp. CN_Kp088, assembly GCF_040064335.1. Classification (NCBI taxonomy): domain Bacteria; kingdom Pseudomonadati; phylum Pseudomonadota; class Gammaproteobacteria; order Enterobacterales; family Enterobacteriaceae; genus Klebsiella; species Klebsiella sp. CN_Kp088. The sequence continues at coordinate 27,259 of NZ_JBEAIQ010000030.1, forward strand.
CAATCATAAAGGTTGGCGGGCTGGTATATGACCACGTTTTCGCCGCAAATGACGTTGCGAACGCCGGTATCGCGAAGCGTAAAAGGGGGAATATTTGGCTCATTCGACATGCTGCATTCCTCGTTCGGATCTCATCGTATAGTGCCTGCAAAATGAGCAAGGAGGAACGGCGAAAAACGGTGGGGAAGGAGGCTGGAGGTTTTCCCCCCCCAGCCAGGAGATTAACGAGCGAAGGCGATGGCTTCGATTTCGACGCCGGCGTCTTTCGGCAGTCTTGCGACCTCCACGCAGGAGCGTGCCGGAAAGGTGGCCTGATGTTCGGTAAAGAAGGCCTCATAGGCGGCGTTGATGGCGGCAAAATCCTTCAGGTCTTTGACAAACACCGTGGTTTTAACAATCTGCCCGACCGTGAGTCCGGCTGCTTCAACGATGGCTTTCACATTTTCCAGCGATTGCCGCGCCTGTTCGGCGATATCGCTGGGCATGGTGCCGTCCAGCGGATTAATCGGCAGCTGACCGGAGGTGATGGTCATCGCGCCGAGATTGACGCCCTGCACGTACGGGCCGATAGCGGCAGGCGCGTCAGCGGTGGTAATAATCATACGGGTTATCCTTCAAACGGTTACATAAAGTAATTCAACAACACCAGCGAGCCGACGCCGCTCACCACCACCCACACCAGGCCTAAACGGAAGCTGGCGAGCGTGCAGATAATGGCGGCGATCACCTTCGGATTCTTTAAGTCGAACTCCATGCTGGAATTCACGCTAAGGATCTGAATGGTGATAATGGCCGGCAGGACGGTGACCGGGACGAAGCGCAGCGTTTTCGTCACCCGCTCGGACATCTGGATTTTTCCGGCCAGGCCGATAAACGAAAATCGGATCAGGAAGGTCACGGCGGCCATACCCAAAGTCAGGGCGATAAAGTAGCTATTATTCATGTTCCAGCGCCTCCACGAGCGGCATGTCGGATTCGGCAATCGCTGCCTGTTTACGTTCTTCAGCCAGGTCGACGCACAGCCCGGCGAGCACGCCAAGTACTGAGGCGACGACAATACCCAGGGAGTAGGGCAGGATGACCAACAGCACGCCGGAGACGGCGGCCACCACGGCGGCGACGGTACAGGCCTGGCTTTTTATTTGCGGCACCACGATGGCGATAAAGGCGGCGACCATGGCGAAATCCAGACCATACTTTTCAATATTCGGGAATGAGGCGCCGACCAGCGCGCCGAGGAAATCGGCCAGTACCCAAATCGCCCAGAAGGTGATCATCGCCGAGCCATAAAACAGATACTTATCCTGCTTATTGCCTTCCATCTCTTTGACGGTGGTGGCATACACTTCATCGGTCAGCGCGTAGGACATAAAGCATTTTTTAAAGAATGACGCTTCACGGACGGTACCGGAAATAGAGGCGCTGTACAGTACGTGACGTAGGTTAATTATTAATGTGGTGAATATAATAACCCCGAGCGTGGCACCGGTTTTAAGCATATTTAATGCCAGCATTTGCGCGGAGCCGGCAATAACAATCGCCGACCACGCCGTACTCTGCCAGACGCTCATGCCGGCGCTGACGCTTAATGCGCCGACAATAAATGAAAATGGAAAGTCGCCGATGCACAGCGGCATAATGGCGCTGGCGCCGCGGAAGATGACTTTTTTATTCATCTGCTATACCTGCTAATTTATAAATAATAGTGTGGGTAGGGTAGGTTAATCAGGGCCTGAATGTTCAGGCCTGTTAAATATTATTATTTAGCGACCATGATGCTGATGATTTCTTTATCGGTGAGGGTCATTGGTTTAATCACCAGGCGACACAGGTTATTAATAGTCTGCTCGACATCGGCGCAGACAATACCGTCATTGGCGCCAGCGCAGCTATTTTGCATTGCCATCAGTACCGCCTTGAAGGCGCTGGATACCACAGATGAGACTTTCATCGCACAGCTATTAGAGGCGCCATCACAAATCATGCCGGTAATATCGCTGACCATATTAATAATCGCGGTGTTAATGGTGTTGATGTCGCGAGTAAATAGCCAGGCCATCCCGGCGGCGGCGCCCATGGCGGCGGTTGAGGCCGCGCATAGCGCAGATAAGCGCGTATAACGAGAATGAATTGAGATGGCGGTGAGATGAGAAAGAGACAAAGCGCGCGCCAGAGTCTCTTCATCGGCGCCGAGATGCTCTGCAACCACCACTACCGGCATGGTTGCTGTAATGCCCTGATTGCCTGAGCCGAAGTTAGACATCGCTACCACCGGCGCGCCGCCCATGCGGGCATCTGAAGCGGCGACGGTGTCGATGATCACCTTGCTTAACAGATCGTTGCTCATCAGGCCGTTTTTCACGGCGTCAGCAAAGGTACCGTTAATGTTCAGGCCATATTTTTTGGTTTTGCCTTCTGCCGCCAGCGCGGAGTTTAAGCGCGCGGCTTCGAGAATAAAGCGAATATCATTAAAGTCGGCGCTATTAATAAATTCGTAAGCCTGCTGTAGCGAAAATGTGGGCAGCGTTTCGTGCCGGGCGCTCGCATTCTGTTTTGCGCTTAATGGCTGTGGCTGGCCATTAATATAAAGTTCGACCACGTTGGTATGGGTTCCTTTCACCACGACGCGACAGTTATTCTCGCCAGCAGAGAGGGTTAAATCGAGATGAATAAAGTCCGGAGTCTCTTCGACGGCAATATCAACGGCATTATTGGCGATCAGTTTCTGCGCCATTTCGACGTGTAGCGGGGTGATATCTTCCAGCGTTTTTAATCCCTTTTGCGGATTGCCGCCAAATGCGCCAATTGCGGCGGCCAGCGCTACACCGCAAACGGTGGTGCCGGGAATAGTCACGCCCATCGCGTTTTTATAGAGATTGGCGGAAATAAAACCGCTAATTCTGGTGCAAGGCTGATCCAGATATTGTGCGGCGTAGGCGGCAGTGAAGGAAATAGCGACGGGTTCAGTACAACCTAAAGCCGGGGCAACTTCTTGTTTGAGCCATTTTACGTACAGGGAAGCGTTATCGGTATTCATAATGATTTAATTTCCAAAATTAAATTTTATTCAGCTGCGATAATGCTAAGACAAAGGATGAGAAAAATCTCACCCTAATAGCCATATAAACAATGCGGATTAGAGAAAAATTTTATCTTGTGGCAGGTTTTAAGATATAACTGTTTCAAATGGTAAATTCTTTAAATTTCAGTTGGTTATTTGGTTTTGTCCTAAGCGTAACGGATGATTTAGTTAACTTGCTCACAGCATTGCAGGAAGTAAAATTTTCTCTTAGTTGCATTTACCGCGTTGAAGGACCGATGCTGCTCGCAAAGCGAAGTAGATCTGGATCACACTTTTGCGCTATACAGATCAATAACGTTCATGCATTTGAGGTGTCACTATGCCGTCGGTATATCGTCCGCTGGTTAATTTTGTTGCGAAGGCCATGCAGGCCGTGCTCAACCTGGCGCTGCTGTGCCTGGGAATTATTCTGGTGGTGTTCCTGGGAAAGGAGACCCTGCATCTGGCGCACGTGCTGTTTACGCCGGAGCCGGTGAGTAAGTACAAGCTGGTCGAAGGGCTGGTGGTTTATTTTCTCTACTTCGAATTTATCGCGTTGATTGTGAAATACTTTGAGTCCGGTTTTCACTTCCCGCTGCGTTATTTCGTCTATATCGGCATTACGGCGATTGTACGGCTTATTATCGTCGACCATGAGTCGCCAATGGCGGTGCTGATTTACTCTGCGGCGATCCTTATCCTGGTGATTACCCTGTGGTTGTGTAATTCCAACCGCCTGAAACGGGAATAAAAAAAGCGGCCTCCAGGGCCGCTTGACCGACAATCACAAATGAAATTTATGTAGGGTCCAGTAGAGGATTGCAGTGGCATTTGCCCTACTTTTTCAGGGAGAGGTGGGCTGTCGTACCCGGTTGGAGTCGTGTACCACATCCCACCCTCTCTGAAATTTGGGGCGGTAAAACAAGGGTCTAACATGATGAAACTTAACCTTTCACCCCGCCCGCCGTCAGGCCGTTGACCAACCAACGCTGAGCCAGCAGGAAGACGACGGTAATCGGAATCGCCGACAGTACCGCCGCCGCGGCGAAGTCGCCCCACAGGTAGTTCTGCGGATTGAGATACTGCTGCATCCCCACCGCCAGGGTATAGCTGTTCACATCGCGTAGCAGCAACGAGGCCACCGGCACTTCGGTAATCGCGGCGATGAACGACAGAATAAACACGACCGCCAGAATCGGCACCGACAGCGGCAGCAGCACCAGGCGGAAGGCCTGCCACGGAGTGGCGCCATCCAGCGCGGCCGCTTCTTCCAGTGAACCATCGATAGTTTCGAAGTAGCCCTTAATCGTCCAGACGTGCAGCGCGATGCCGCCCATATAGGCGAAGATCACCCCGCCGTGAGTGTTGAGGCCGACGAAAGGCAGATACTGACCGAGGCGGTCGAACAACGCATACAGCGCCACCAGCGACAGTACCGCCGGGAACATCTGGAAAATCAGCATCCCTTTGAGCAGCGTCGCTTTACCCGGGAAGCGCATACGGGCGAAAGCGTAAGCGCAGGTGGTGGAGAGGGCGACGATGCCGATCGCAGTAATCCCGGCCACCTTAATTGAGTTCCACAGCCACAGCAGGACCGGGAATGGTGGCGGCGTTACCCGGCCATCGGCGTGTTCGACGCTGAAGCCTAATGCCAGACGCCAGTGCTCCCAGGAGATGGTATCCGGGATCAGGCTGCCGGTCGCGAAGTTGCCTTCGCGCAGCGAGATAGCGATAACCATCAGCAGCGGGAACATAATCGCGGCGATAAAAATCAGCAGCAACAGGTGTGTCGTAAAGAGACGCAGTTTCTGAGATTTGGGTTGGACCATAGCCATTATCGTTATCTCCCTTAATCAAACTTCATGCGCGTGGCTTTCAAATTCACAATCGCTAACGCCCCAACCAGCAGGAAGATAAGCGTGGCGATAGCCGCCGCCAGGCCGAAGTCCTGACCGCCGCCGCCTTCAAAGGCGATGCGATAGGTGTAGCTCACCAGCAGGTCGGTATAACCGGCCGGCGTGGTGGTGCCGAGACGGTCCGGGCCACCGTTGGTTAACAGTTGAATCAGCACGAAGTTGTTAAAGTTAAAGGCGAAGCTGGCGATCATCAGCGGCGTGAGCGGCTTGATCAGCAGCGGTAGCGTAATTTTAAAGAAGTTCTGGAACGGCCCCGCGCCATCCATCGCCGACGCCTCGTACAGATCGTCCGGAATCGCCTTCAGCAGTCCCATGCACAGGATCATCATGTACGGGTAGCCCAGCCAGGTGTTGACGATGATGATCATCGTGCGCGCGGTGGTTGGGTCGCTAAACCAGGCCGGTTTAATGCCGAACAGTGCGCTCAGCATCATGTTGATTTCACCAAAGCTCTGGTTAAACAGCCCCTTGAAAATCAGTATTGAGATAAATGACGGCACCGCATACGGCAGAATCAACAGCACGCGGTAAATCGCTTTGCCCTTCAACGCTTCCCACTGCACCAGGCAGGCCAGCACCATTCCCACGGCGACGGTCAAAATCACCGTCAGCACCGAGAACACCACGGTCCAGACGAAAATGGCGAAGAACGGCTTCTGGATCCCTTCATCCTGGAAAACGCGGGTGAAGTTATCCCAGCCGATGGTGACGGTATAACCCGGGCTCAGCTTCTCATTGCCCCAGCTGCCGTCGGCATTGATGGATTGATAAAAGCCGATGTCGGCGTTGGGGCGATATTTCACGCCGCTTTGGTTGTTGGTGAGCGTGCCGTCGTTAGCCAGCGCGTACAGCGGCTGGGTGCCGGAAAACTGGCGCAGTGAACTCATAATCACTTTGCTTTCATCCGGCAGCACGGCGGTCAGTTGGTTCAGCGCGGCGCGGTTCTGGGTGATTACGCGTAAATTCGCGCGTTCGCCTTGCGGCAGGGCATCGGCTTCTTTTAACGCCAGCTTCTGCTCGCCGCCAAATTTAAAGGCTTCAGAGAGATAATTTTTACCGCTTTCACCGTCCGTCAGCGCCAGCTGCCACTCATCGCCTGCCGGGTAGAGTGAGAAGTTATAGGCTTTGCCGGCCTGGAAAGAACGATCCATCAGTACCTGTTGGGCGCGTTCGAAGGTGAGCTGGTTGGTGCTGCTGTAGTTGGTGAAGGCGATGGCAATGGTGCAGATCAGCGGGAACAGAACAAACAGCCCCATCCCGGCGAGACCCGGATAAACGTAACGCCAGGCATAGGCCTTGCGATTGGAAAAGATATACAGGCCAACTGAGCTTAAAATCAGCGTCATGATGGCGAACAGGTACTCCCCCTGGGCGTACATTAAAACAACAAGGTAACCCACCAGCAGGCACAGCAAACCAATCACAGACCATGTGAGTTGCGGGCTTTGCCACCAGTGTTTCTTTTTAACGGCATCCATGGGGATCATCCTCTACAACGTTAAATATCTGTCGACAAGAGTGCCTGATGGCGCTGTGCTTATCCGGCCTACAAAGCGTGTAGGCCGGATAAGGCATTTATGCCGCCATCCGGCACGTGTGCGACGGTATTACTTGGTGATACGGCCCTGTGCATCCTTCAGCGCGGCATCGACGGTCTGACGGCCGCTTGCGGCGTTGATAACCGCGGTACGGACGGCATACCAGAACGCCGACATCTGCGGGATGTTCGGCATGATTTCGCCTTTCTGGGCGTTAGCCATGGTGGCGGCGATACGCGGGTCTTTCTCCAGCTTCTCCTGGAAGGATTTCAGCGCCACGGCGCCCAGCGGTTTATCGTTGTTCACCGCTTCCAGGCCCGGATCGGTCATCAGGTAGTTTTCGAGGAACTCTTTCGCCAGTTCTTTATTCGGACTGGCGGCGTTAATCCCGGCGCTCAGTACGCCAACGAACGGTTTAGACGGTTTGCCTTTGAAGGTCGGCAGCAGAGTGACGCCGTAGTTAACCTTGCTCTTGTCGATGTTAGACCACGCCCACGGACCGTTGATGGTCATCGCGGTTTCGCCTTTGTTGAACGCCGCTTCCGCGATGGAGTAGTCGGTGTCGGCGTTCATGTGTTTATTTTTGATGAGGTCGACCAGGAAGGTCAGACCGGCTTTTGCCCCGGCGCTATCGACGCCGACGTTTTTCACGTCGTATTTGCCGTTTTCAAACTTAAACGCGTATCCACCATCGGCGGCGATCAGCGGCCAGGTGAAGTACGGTTCTTGTAGGTTGAACATCAGCGCGCTCTTGCCTTTCGCCTTCAGCGCTTTATCCAGCGCCGGGATCTCTTCCCAGGTTTTCGGCGGGTTCGGGACCAGGTCTTTGTTATAAATCAGCGACAAGGCTTCCACCGCCACCGGGTAAGCGATCAGTTTGCCGTTGTAGCGTACGGCATCCCAGGTGAACGGATAGAGTTTGTCCTGGAACGCTTTATCCGGGGTGATTTCCGCCAGCAGACCGGACTGCGCATAGCCGCCAAAGCGGTCATGCGCCCAGAAGATGATATCCGGGCCGTCGCCGGTCGCTGCAACCTGCGGGAACTTCTCTTCCAGCTTATCCGGATGTTCTACGGAAACTTTAATGCCGGTATCTTTTTCGAACTTTTTACCCACTTCAGCGAGGCCGTTATAGCCTTTATCGCCGTTAATCCAGATAACCAGCTTACCTTCTTCAATTTTTGCGAGGGCAGAGGCGGAAAACATCATCGTCGTCAATGCAGACAGCGCGAGGATGCGAGCGCCAGTTTTGATTTTCATATACCCGTCCTATTTGGTGATGTGCTCGTGGATACACTTGAGTGGTTTAACGCTGATGAGTTTCCTTTTTTAACAACCTCTTTCCATCCTCCCTATGTCTACGCCCCGCCCGCCGTTTATGTGATCCGTATTGCAGAAATGCCGGTAATGGGCCCTGGAGCACATAAAAAAGCCACCGTTTTTGTCGCTTCGATCACGAAATGACCTTTTGCCGGGAACTTCCGGCGGCGAGAGGCAATTTCTCATCCTCCCGTCTCCTCCCCCATCAAAAACCCGGGGGGTGGAGGATTTGCCAACGTAATGAATGCCGCATAGTCAGCCCATCTTGAATGTGTCTTTAAGTGACAGGTTGTAACGAAGGGAGAAGGGCATGGCGAGCGTACAGCTACGAAATGTAACGAAAGCCTGGGGCGACGTGGTGGTATCTAAAGATATCAATCTCGAGATCCAGGATGGGGAGTTCGTCGTGTTTGTAGGACCGTCGGGCTGCGGCAAATCCACCCTGCTGCGTATGATTGCCGGACTGGAAACGGTCACCAGCGGCGATCTGTTTATTGGCGATACCCGAATGAACGATGTGCCGCCCGCCGAGCGCGGCATCGGCATGGTATTCCAGTCTTATGCGCTCTATCCCCACCTTTCCGTTGCCGAAAATATGTCTTTTGGCCTGAAACTGGCCGGGGCGAAAAAAGAGGTGATTAACCAGCGCGTGACTCAGGTCGCAGAGGTGTTGCAGCTGGCGCACCTGCTGGAGCGTAAGCCGAAAGCGCTCTCCGGCGGCCAGCGTCAGCGCGTGGCCATCGGCCGTACCCTGGTCGCCGAGCCGCGGGTTTTTCTGCTTGATGAGCCCCTGTCCAACCTCGATGCCGCGCTGCGCGTGCAGATGCGTATCGAAATCTCCCGTCTGCATAAGCGCCTTGGTCGCACGATGATTTACGTCACCCACGATCAGGTGGAAGCCATGACCCTGGCCGACAAAATCGTCGTGCTGGATGCCGGCCGCGTCGCGCAGGTCGGGAAACCGCTGGAACTCTATCACTATCCGGCAGACCGCTTCGTCGCGGGCTTTATTGGCTCGCCGAAGATGAACTTCCTGCCGGTCAAAGTCACCGCGACCGCCATTGAACAGGTACAGGTCGAACTACCGAACCGCCAGCAGGTCTGGCTGCCGGTAGACAGCGCCCACGTTCAGGTCGGCGCCAATATGTCTTTGGGTATCCGCCCGGAACACCTGCTGCCGAGCGACATCGCTGATGTCACCCTTGAGGGCGAAGTGCAGGTGGTCGAACAGCTTGGTCACGAAACGCAAATTCATATCCAGATCCCCGCCATCCGTCAGAACCTGGTGTACCGCCAGAATGACGTGGTGTTGGTAGAAGAGGGAGCCACATTCGCCATCGGTTTGCCGCCGGAGCGCTGCCATTTATTCCGTGAGGATGGCACAGCTTGTCGTCGGTTGCATAAAGAGCCGGGCGTATAAGGTTCCCCATTAAAAGAAGACGCGAACCCAGCGCGCAGCCAACCATGCGGCGGCCGACGGGGAAGTGTTCAAAGAAAAGCAATGATCTCAGGAGATAGAATGATGATTACTCTGCGCAAACTTCCACTGGCGGTAGCCGTTGCGGCGGGCGTGATGTCTGCCCAGGCGCTGGCTGTCGATTTCCACGGCTACGCGCGTTCCGGTATTGGCTGGACCGGCAGCGGCGGCGAACAGCAGTGCTTCCAGGCCACCGGCGCTCAAAGTAAATACCGTCTCGGTAACGAATGTGAAACTTACGCTGAACTGAAACTGGGCCAGGAAGTGTGGAAAGAGGGCGATAAGAGCTTCTACTTCGATACCAACGTTGCCTACTCGGTATCGCAGCAGAACGACTGGGAATCTACCAGCCCGGCCTTCCGTGAAGTTAACGTGCAGGGTAAAAACCTGATCGATTGGCTGCCGGGTTCAACCCTGTGGGCCGGTAAGCGCTTCTATCAGCGTCATGACGTTCACATGATCGACTTCTACTACTGGGATATATCCGGTCCTGGCGCCGGTATCGAAAACATCGATCTGGGCTTCGGTAAACTCTCTCTGGCCGCCACTCGTTCTTCTGAATCCGGCGGCTCGGCAACCTATGCTGACCGCGATCCGCTGACTGGCGAACGCGTTTATGATCATCTGGTACCGAACGACGTCTTCGATGTGCGTTTAGCGCAGATGGAAACCAACCCAGGCGGTACGCTGGAGCTGGGCGTGGACTATGGTCACACCAACGTGCCGGATGACTACTACCTGCAGCCGGATGCATCAAAAGATGGCTGGATGTTCACCGCTGAACATACCCAGAGCATCCTGAAAGGCTACAACAAATTTGTTCTGCAGTACGCGACCGACGCCATGACCTCCAACGGCAAAGGCGTACCGCAGGGCGGCAGCATTAATAACGATGGTTCCATGTGGCGTGTGCTTGACCACGGCGCGGTCTCTCTGGCGGACGATTGGGACATGATGTACGTCGCCATGTACCAGGACGTCAACCTGGACAACAACAACGGTACCAAATGGTGGACCGTCGGCGTACGTCCTATGTACAAGTGGACGCCGATCATGAGCACCCTGCTGGAAGTCGGCTACGACAATGTCAAATCGCAGAAAACCGGCGACAGCAACAACCAGTACAAAATCACCCTGGCGCAACAGTGGCAGGCGGGCGACAGCATCTGGTCCCGTCCGGCAATTCGTCTGTTCGCCACCTACGCGAAGTGGGATGAGAAGTGGGGTTACACCGATAGCGGCGTCGCCATGCGCGATACCTCTGGTACCGGTATCAACACTTCCAGCCGCGGCGACGACGATGAGTGGACCTTCGGCGCCCAGATGGAAATCTGGTGGTAATGCAATCCGCATCATGATGAGTAAAAGAGGGGCAGCAGCCCCTCTGTTTTCGGCCCAGCGCGCTATTGCCTGGCTAACGCTCGGCCATAGGAATTGAGGTGATAACAATGAATATGAAGAAAAGTCTCGTTGCCCTCTGCCTGTCCGCCGGCCTGCTGGCCAGCGTACCCGCAGTCAGTTTTGCTGATGTCAATTTCGTGCCGCAGAATACCTCTGCCGCGCCGTCAATCCCGGCCTCCTCGCTGCAGCAGTTGACCTGGACGCCGGTCGATCAATCGAAAACCCAAACCTCTAAAGTGGCGGTCGCCGGTCAAACGCTGAATGTCCCCGGTATCGCCGGGCCGGTGGTGGCCTATAGCGTACCGGCCAATATCGGCGAGTTAACTCTGACGTTGACCAGCGAAGTCGACAAACAGACTAGCGTCTACGCGCCAAATGTCCTGATCCTCGATCAGAGCATGACGCCGTCCGCCTTCTTCCCGAGCAGCTATTTCACTTATCTGGAGCCGGGCGTGATGAGCGCCGACCGCCTGGAAGGGGTAATGCGCCTGACGCCGGCGCTGGGACAGCAGAAAATTTATGTGCTGGTGTTTACCACTCCGCAGGATCTGCAGCAGACCACCAAATTAATCGACCCGGCGAAAGCCTACGCGAAAGGCACCGGTAACGCGGTGCCGGACATTCCGGATCCGATCGCTAAACATACCACTGACGGCACCTTGAGCCTGAAGGTGAAAACGTCTTCGAGTTCCAGCGTGCTGGTGGGCCCGCTGTTCGGCTCCTCCGGCCCAGGCCCGGTGACCGTCGGCAATACCGCCGCGCCGGTCTATAACGCCCCGGCCGCTGCGCCGGTAGCCGCGCCAGCCCCAGCAGCCAAAAGCGAACCGATGCTTGACGATACCGAAACCTACTTCAACAACGGTATTAAGCAGGCGGTGAAGCAAGGTGATATCGACAAAGCCCTGAAATTGATGAACGAAGCTGAACGCCTCGGCTCGAAATCTGCTCGTTCCACCTTTATCAGCAGTGTAAAAGGCAAGGGGTGACCGTCTCCCCACAATGCTGATGTTTAGGCACAGCCTTTAGGTGCGTCCGCCTGGACGCACTTTTTTTTCTCGCGCAGCGGCAACTGTTGCATGCCTGTTGCGCGGATGATCGTATATTGACGTTTGCCCGCCCTCAAAACGCTATTCTGCGATACAATGCCTGCACGTTTTGTACCGGAGAATCAGGCATGCCACATCCTGCGCTTACGCAACTGCGTGCGCTGCGCTATTTTGCCGCCATACCCGAGCTGGACGTGCCGCTGCGCGACTGGCTGTTGCTGGAAGACTCAATGACCAAACGCTTTGAGCAACAAGGGAAAAAGGTCACCGTGACCATGATTAACGAAGGTTTCGTCGGGCGCGACGCGCTGGCGGGCGAAGAAGCCCTGCTGCCGGAAGAGGCGCGGTATTGGCTGCGGGAGATCATTCTTTGCGCCGATGGCGAACCCTGGCTTGCCGGTCGTACTCTCGTGCCGGAATCGACGCTATGCGGCCCGGAATTAGCCCTGCAGCAGTTGGGGCAGACGCCGCTGGGTCGGTATCTGTTTACGTCGTCGACGTTAACCCGTGATTTTATTGAGATTGGCCGTAGTGCACAGCTGTGGGGGCGACGTTCCCGTCTCCGGCTGAGCGGCAAACCGCTGCTGCTGACAGAGCTTTTTCTGCCTGCATCGCCATTGTATTAAGAGGAAGAGAAAATGGAGTGGAGTCTGACGCAGAATAAGCTGTTGGCGTTTCACCGCCTGATGCGTACTGACAAACCAATCGGCGCGCTATTGCTGCTGTGGCCGACGCTGTGGGCGTTATGGGTGGCTTCACCCGGGGTACCGCCGCTGTGGATTCTGGCGGTATTTGTCGCTGGCGTCTGGTTGATGCGCGCCGCCGGCTGCGTCGTGAATGACTATGCCGACCGTAAATTTGATGGTCACGTTAAGCGTACGGCTCGCCGGCCGTTACCAAGCGGCGAGGTCACGGAAAAAGAAGCGCGCATATTATTCGCGGTGCTGGTGGGGCTCTCCTTCCTGTTGGTGCTGACGCTCAATACCATGACCATCCTGCTGTCGGTCGCGGCGCTGGCGCTGGCCTGGGTCTACCCCTTTATGAAGCGCTACACCCATCTGCCGCAGGTGGTGCTGGGCGCGGCCTTTGGTTGGTCGATCCCGATGGCGTTCTCGGCGGTAAGTGAAGCGCTGCCGCTCAGCTGCTGGCTGATGTTCCTCGCCAATATTCTGTGGGCGGTAGCCTACGACACCCAGTACGCGATGGTCGATCGCGACGATGATGTCAAAATCGGCATTAAGTCGACGGCGATTCTGTTCGGCGAAAACGATCGTTTGATTATCGGTATTCTGCAGGTTGCCGTGCTGGTATTGATGGGGGCTGTAGGCTGGCTGAATGGGCTGAACTGGGCGTTTTACTGGTCGCTGTTTATCGCGGCAGGACTGTTTGTCTGGCAGCAGAAACTTATCTTCAAGCGCGAACGCGATAACTGCTTCAAAGCGTTTATGAATAATAACTACGTTGGGCTGGTGCTGTTTCTCGGTCTGGCGATGAGTTACCTGCAGTAAATCCTTCTGTTCCCCGACTCGCGCCGCGAGCCGGGGAACAGAAGCCGCAACGTTATGCGTCGTCCTGAGCGGCGCTTTCAATCGTCAAACGTACATCCGACGTAATCAAATCCGCCAGCATCTGGTAGACCTTCAGGGTCTCTGCCGGCTCGGCATCGCCAGTATCGCTGATGTAGCCTTCGTCACGCAGGGTCAGCACGAGGGTACTGAACACCGCCTTATCGAAGAACTCCGGCGCGTTGATACCATGCAGTACCGACAGACGCTGCGCCATGGTGCGGCTTTCTTTCTCCAGCGTACTGCGGTTGATGGACGGGTTGGCGCTCAGCAGCCAGAAGGTAATCGCGTAGCGCTGTAACGTCTCACGCGCGCCGGCGGCCAGCAGCTGCAGGGAACGAGAGTGAGCCGGATTGACGCTCATCTCATCGCCATTCAGCACCACCAGCCCCTGACGCTGCATCTCTGCCATCAGCGCATCGATAACGCCCGCCAGTTCTTCTTTTTCCCAGCGCAGGAACAGTTCGGCTTTCAGGAACGGATAGAACATCTCGACATGACGCAGCACTTCGCTACGGGAGATGCGGCGATGCTGGGTCACGATAGCGGCCAGCAGCGATGGCATCACCAGCATATGGGCGATGTTGTTGCGATAGTAGGTCATCAGCACCGCCTGCTCGCGCGGCAGGATGATGATATCGCCGATGGTGTCTTTCTCGACTTCGAACTTGTTCATCTGCAGCGCGTGGTCGATAAGCTCGCTGGCGGAAGCCGTCGGCGCGGTCGAATCGGTGGAGTACGGCACGTTACGCAGCAGGTCGAGGTAGCAATCCAACTGTTGGGTTAGTTGCTCACGGGTCAAAGAACGCTGACGTGACGCCAGAAGCGCCGTACAGCACAGGTTCATGGCGTTAGCTGCCCCGGCATTGTTGATGCGCACCATCAGGTCGGCGGCGATATTATTCACCGTCGGCGTCAGCCAGGAAGGGCGGACGGCTTCGATAGGATCGATGGCTTCGCGCCATTCCGGCACGTGCTGATTGAGATAGGTCATCAGCGGCAGCGGTTCACCGAAGTTAACGTAGCCCTGGCCAAGATTACGCAGCTTACTGAGGCCGCGCATCATCTGCGGCAGGCTCTCTTTTTCTTTTGTCGCGCCGCGCAGCTCTTTGGCGTAGGTACCCACTTCCATCACGTGCTCGTAGCCGATATAAATCGGCACCAGCGTGATGGGGCGGCTACCGCCGCGCAGCATCGCCTGGATAGTCATCGACAGGGTGCCGGTTTTCGGATCCAGCAGACGGCCGGTACGGGAACGCCCGCCTTCGACAAAGTATTCCACCGAATAACCACGGCTGAACAGCTCGCCAAGATATTCGCGGAATACCGTGGAGTAGAGCTTGTTGCCCTTAAAAGTACGACGAATAAAGAAAGCGCCCAGGCGGCGGAAAATCGGCCCAGCCGGCCAGAAGTTGAGGTTTATGCCGGCAGCGATATGCGGCGGCACCAGACCCTGATGATAGAGCACATAGGAGAGCAGCAGGTAGTCCATGTGACTACGGTGACAAGGCACATAGACAATCTCATGGCCGTCATGCGCCAGCTGGCGTACGCGCTCGGCATTGTGCACGTTAATCCCCTGGTACAGACGGTTCCAGGTAAAGCCCAGAATACGGTCAGTCAGGCGGATCATTTCATAAGAGAAGTTAGCGGCAATCTCTTCCATCAGCGCAATGGCGTTCTGCTGGGCCTTCTCGTGAGATATCTTCTTGCTGCGCGCTTCATCTTCTACCGCGCGGGCGATAGCTTTCGACGCCAGCAGCTTGTTGAAGAGATCCTGGCGGGCAGGGAGGCGCGGGCCGACGGCGGCCAGACGTTGACGGGCGAAGTGCATACGCGCCACGCGGGCCAGCTTCTGGGCGATGATTTTATCGGTCCCGTGCTCATCCGCCATGCGGCGCAGAGAGACCGACGGCGAGAAACGCACGAAGCTATCGCGGCCAAGCCAGGAGACGGCGAAGAATTTCTGAATACCGTTAAGCATCCGCAGCGGCGGATTCTCTTCGCCTTTTTCACGACCCGGCGCGCGGCCGAACATGACCGACACCGGTACCATTTGCACGTCGAGGTCGGGATGGTTACGGTGCAGATCCAGGTAGTCGTGGAACAGCTTGATGGACTCTTCTTTCGGCGTGTAGTAAGTAAACACGCGCGGGCCGCCGTGGATGAAAACGTAGCGCGGCAGCAGTGTGCCGTCGATTTCCAGCGGTTCAAAAGGGTCGGGTAAATCATGCGCCAGGCACTGGGCGCGCAGGGTCAGCAGGTCCGCCTTGGAGTTATAAGGCAAGACGTACATTATCGGACGCGAGGTATCGAGCCCTAATTCCTGAGCAGGTTCTGCCGGAATAGACTTGCTTTTTACCAGCACCCGTAATGGTAAATTCAGTAATTTATAGTAAATTCGTTGCCAGCCGGACATAAACGATGTGAAGCCTCTGGTTAATCATGCAAATGCGCGGCAAGAATAACAGAAAGCGTACAAAATTTCCGTTGTCGCACGGCAAACACGTACACTCGTCGACGTCATTTACATTAAAAGGTTCTTTTTGATGGCCAATAATACCACTGGGTTAACCAGAATCATTAAAGCAGCAGGTTATTCCTGGAAAGGTTTCCGTGCGGCATGGGTTAATGAAGCCGCTTTCCGTCAGGAAGGGGTCGCCGCTATTGTGGCCGTGGCGATAGCTTGCTGGCTGGATGTCGATGTCATTACGCGAGTCCTGCTTATTGGCTCGGTCCTGTTAGTGATGATAGTCGAAATACTTAACAGCGCGATTGAAGCGGTGGTTGATCGTATCGGGCCTGAACACCATGAACTTTCCGGGCGCGCCAAGGATATGGGGTCGGCAGCGGTGCTGCTGGCGATAATCATCGCGCTGATCACCTGGGCCATGCTGCTGTGGTCGCATTACCGCTAAGTCTTGTCGGCAACGCTCGCAAAACGGAAAGAATCTCCTGATTT
The DNA here is from genome assembly GCF_040064335.1 of Klebsiella sp. CN_Kp088. Classification (NCBI taxonomy): domain Bacteria; kingdom Pseudomonadati; phylum Pseudomonadota; class Gammaproteobacteria; order Enterobacterales; family Enterobacteriaceae; genus Klebsiella; species Klebsiella sp. CN_Kp088. The sequence continues at coordinate 43,545 of NZ_JBEAIQ010000030.1, forward strand.
TTATATGATATGTGGTTCCAAAATCACCATTAGCTGTATATACTCACAGCATAACTGTATATACACCCAGGGGGCGGAATGAAAGCGTTAACGACCAGGCAGCAAGAGGTGTTTGATCTCATCCGGGATCACATCAGCCAAACGGGCATGCCGCCGACGCGTGCGGAAATTGCTCAGCGCTTGGGGTTCCGTTCCCCAAACGCGGCGGAAGAACACCTCAAAGCGCTGGCGCGTAAAGGCGCGATTGAAATCGTCTCCGGCGCTTCCCGCGGCATTCGTCTGCTGACGGAAGAAGAACATGGCCTGCCGCTGATTGGCCGCGTCGCCGCTGGCGAGCCGCTGCTGGCGCAGCAGCATATTGAAGGCCACTACCAGGTTGACCCGGCGATGTTTAAACCGAATGCCGACTTCCTGCTGCGCGTTAGTGGGATGTCGATGAAAGACATCGGTATCCTCGACGGCGATCTGCTGGCGGTGCATAAAACTCAGGACGTGCGTAACGGCCAGGTGGTTGTCGCGCGTATCGATGAAGAAGTGACTGTTAAGCGTCTGAAAAAGCAGGGCAACGTCGTTGAACTGCTGCCGGAAAACAGCGAGTTTTCCCCAATCGTCGTCGATCTGCGCCAGCAGAGCTTCACCATTGAAGGTCTGGCCGTCGGCGTGATCCGTAACGGTGAGTGGCTGTAACTCCCGTCTTAACGCAGCGTCATCATGATGCATGACGCTGCGATGTTCCTCCTCTTTCTGGTCCCTCTTCATGCTGCTCAACGCCGCCGATAAAGCACTGTGGCGCCTCGCGCTACCAATGATTTTCTCCAATATCACCGTTCCGCTGTTAGGGCTGGTCGATACTGCCGTTGTCGGCCATCTCGATAGTCCCGTCTATCTTGGCGGCGTCGCCGTCGGTGCGACGGCCACCAGTTTCCTCTTTATGCTGCTGCTGTTCCTGCGAATGAGCACCACTGGCTTAACCGCTCAGGCCTATGGCGCCAAAGATCCGCAACGCCTGGCGCGCGCGCTGGTGCAACCGCTGATCCTGGCGCTGGCCGCCGGGCTGCTCATCGTTCTGTTCCGCATGCCGCTCATTGACCTCGCGCTGCATATCGTCGGCGGGAGCGAGGCGGTACTGGAACAGGCCAGGCGGTTCCTGGAAATCCGCTGGCTCAGCGCCCCGGCGTCGTTGGCCAACCTGGTGCTGTTAGGGTGGCTGCTTGGCGTGCAGTACGCTCGCGCCCCGGTCATCCTGCTGGTGGTCGGCAACGTGCTGAATATCGTGCTCGATCTGTGGCTGGTGATGGGGTTGCATATGAACGTGCAGGGGGCGGCGCTGGCGACGGCGCTGTCGGAATACGCCACCTTTATCATCGGCCTGCTGATGGCGAAACGGGTGCTGGCGCTGCGTGGCGTGACGTTTGCCATGTTGAAGGAGGCGTGGCGCGGCAATATGCGGCGCCTGCTGGCGCTTAACCGCGACATCATGCTGCGCTCGCTGCTGCTGCAGCTCTGCTTTGGCGCCATCACCGTCTTCGGCGCCCGTCTTGGCAGCGACGTGGTGGCGGTCAATGCGGTACTGATGACCATGCTGACCTTTACCGCATACGCGCTGGACGGTTTTGCCTATGCCGTCGAAGCTCATTCCGGACAGGCCTACGGCGCGCGTGACGGTAGCCAACTGCTGGAAGTCTGGCGCGCGGCCTGTCGGCAGTCGGGAATGGTAGCGCTGGCGTTTGCGTTAATCTACAGCGTGGCCGGTGAGCATATCATCGCGCTATTGACCTCTATCCCATCATTGCAGCAGCTGGCCGACCGCTATCTGTTCTGGCAGATGATCCTACCGGTGATTGGCGTCTGGTGTTATCTGCTGGATGGCATGTTTATCGGCGCGACGCGCGGCGCGGAGATGCGTAATAGCATGGCGGTAGCCGCTGCGGGGTTTGCGGTGACGCTGCTCTCTGTGCCCATGCTCGGCAATCACGGCCTGTGGCTGGCGCTTGCCGTGTTCCTGGCTTTGCGTGGGCTTTCGCTGGCGCTCATCTGGCGCCGCCACTGGCAGCGTGGCACCTGGTTTAACTCACCCTCCTGAATGTAAAAAGCCCGGCTCAGCGTAGCGCGAGCCGGGAAAATCCCCCCAGCGTTTTCAATCGACCTGATGGTTAAAAATTCCGAATAACGAATCGGTGCCAGCATTGTCATCTATAGTTATTACCATGTCCGGAACAAAACGGGCTGTTAACCCACCGAATGATGAGGACGTAATGATGAATAAAGACGAAATCAGCGGTAACTGGAAACAGTTGAAAGGTAAAGCCAAGGAACAGTGGGGTAAGCTGACCGATGACGATATGACGGTCATCGAAGGGAAGCGCGACCAGTTGGTCGGTAAAATTCAGGAACGCTACGGCTATGCCAAAGATCAGGCCGAAAAAGAGGTGTCTGACTGGGAGCGTAAGAACGATACGCGCTGGTAGTGAAAGCGGTTTTGACCCCCTGTTTATGCCTGTCTAACGGCATAGTGATATGCCGTAGCTTCCCGCTGATGTCGCCCGACTCAGCGGGCTTTCTTTTTAATCTGGATGGTATGATCGTGATGGCAGTGTTCGCGAGTACTGCAGGCTTCGACTTCCACGCAGGCCGCGCACAGGCCATGCGCTTCAATCACATTATGCCGTAGAGCGAAGCCCATTCTGGCCGCCAGCGTATGCATAATATCCTCTACGCCTTCCGCACACTCTTCTTTGACCACGCCGCAGCGATCGCAGATAAACATCGCCGAACTGTGGGTTGGCTGATCGAAAAGGTGGCACAGCACATAGCTGTTGGTCGATTCCACTTTGTGCACAAAACCTTGCTCCAGCAGAAACTCCAGCGCGCGATAGACCGTCGGCGGCTTCGCCTGCGGCTCTTTTTCACGCAGCAGATCCAGCAGATCGTAGGCGCTAATCGCCCCTTGCTGCAGGCTCATCAGACGCAACACTTCCAGACGCTGCGGGGTCAGGCGTACGCCACGTTGCACGCAAAGCTTTTCAGCCTGCGCTAACATTTCTTGCGAAGTGGTGTTATCCATGAGCATCCTCTGGTTGCGTGATGTTGAAACTGTTACTTTATCACGAACCAGGTAAAACGCCGAGAACCTGCAAGCTTTGCTATACCTGATGTATCTCATTTTCGGGAGAAAACGATGAAACGACCTGATTGCATTCGACATTGGCGCGAACTGGAAGGTGCGGATGATTCCACCTACCCCGATAGTCACGAGCTTTTTTCTATTGGCGCGCCCCTTGCCCGCGGCCTACGGCTAAATCGGCTGGGCATCCATCATGAACGTTTACCGCCGGGACGCAGAACCTCTTATCCGCACGCGGAAAGCGATGAAGAAGAATTCATCTACGTGCTGGAAGGCTTTCCGGAAGTCTGGATCAATGGCTATCTATGGAAGCTGGAGCCGGGCGATAGCGTCGGCTTTCCGGCGGGAACTGGCGTATGTCATACCTTCCTGAATAATACCGAGCAGGAGGTGCGACTGCTGGTCGTTGGCGAGGCAAATAAAAAGCACAACCGTATTTACTATCCGCTGAACCCGGGCTATGCCGCGACTCGCCAGGACCGTTGGGTGGATCACCCTCCGCAGTTCTTTGGCCCGCACGACGGTAAACCGCGTAAAATATAGGCAACATTTTGACCATGGCGCGTGGCGTTCGACGCTATGCGCCGTGGTTTGTGTTTGTGCTATAGTAGCGCCCCTTTTTACCCGGATGCTTATTTATTCGCCATGATGCCAGAATCCACGTCTACCGCTTTTGCCGCCCACCGTTTTTCTATCGCGCCCATGCTCGATTGGACCGACAGACATTGCCGCTACTTCCTGCGTCTGCTGTCGCGCCATACTCTGCTGTATACCGAAATGGTCACCACCGGCGCGATTATTCACGGTAAAGGCGACTATCTGGCCTATAGCGAAGAAGAACATCCGGTAGCGCTGCAGTTGGGCGGTAGCGATCCTGCGGCATTGGCGCAATGCGCAAAGCTTGCCGAAGCGCGCGGCTATGACGAGATTAACCTCAACGTCGGCTGCCCCTCTGACCGCGTGCAGAACGGGATGTTTGGCGCTTGTCTGATGGGTAATGCCGCGCTGGTGGCGGACTGCATCAAAGCGATGCGCGACGTGGTGTCGATCCCGGTAACGGTAAAAACCCGTATTGGCATTGACGATCGGGATAGCTATGAATTCCTGTGTGATTTCATTGAGACCGTATCCGGCAAAGGGGAGTGTGAAATGTTCATCATTCACGCCCGTAAAGCCTGGCTTTCCGGCCTGAGCCCGAAAGAGAACCGTGAAATCCCGCCGCTGGATTATCCGCGCGTCTGGCAACTGAAACGTGATTTCCCGCATCTGACGATGGCGATTAACGGCGGAATTAAATCTCTGGCAGAGGCCAAACTGCAGCTTGAGCACATGGATGGCGTGATGGTGGGGCGTGAAGCCTATCAAAATCCGGGCATTCTGGCTTCGGTGGATCGTGAGATTTTCGGCGTCGACGGTGCGGATGCCGATCCGGTGGCGGTGGTGCGCGCAATGTATCCCTATATCGAGCGTGAGCTCAGCAACGGTACCTATCTGGGTCATATCACCCGCCATATGCTGGGATTGTTCCAGGGGATCCCCGGTGCGCGTCAGTGGCGCCGCTATCTCAGCGAAAACGCCCACAAAGCGGGCGCCGATATCAATGTGCTGGAGCACGCGCTGAAGCTGGTTGCCGATAAGCGTTAATTTTTTCGCTAAAACCTGGTCTTTTTCGCCACGCCCTGCGCTATTGCTGCAGGGCGTTTTGTTTTAATTCAATGAGTTATACCTGGCATGATTCTTGAAAATGACTCTTGAAATAGCTAATCAGCTATCTGGTTATTTTTTCGGGAGAAGACCATGCTGGAACTCTTATTTGTTATTGGCTTTTTTGTCATGTTGCTGGTCACCGGCATCTCGCTGCTTGGCATTATTGCCGCGCTGGTTGTCGCCACGGCGCTGATGTTCTTCGGCGGCCTGTTCGCATTAATGTTTAAACTGCTACCCTGGCTGCTGCTGGCGGTGGCTGTCGTATGGGTCATTCGGGCGATGAAATCGCCGACGACCACCCGCTATCGTCGTGAAGATCGCTGGCGCTATTAAGCCAACATTTTGGGTATTGAGCGGTATGTCACAACCTGAGTAATTTTGCATAAAACAGCGTAGGCATTGCGTATTAAATCTGTCACTATTAGCGCGATAACGAATTCATCGCGCTGTACCCTACATACAGCCGAACAAAAAAAGTCAGGGCCTCCGTCAGGAGGCCCTAAACTTTTCTGGCGATCTCACCCCGTTACGGCAGCAGCAGGCTCGACCCCTCGGTCACCCGGCTTTCCAGAATCTCATGCGCGCGCCGGGCGTCACGCAGGGCGTATTTCTGATTATCCGTGACATCGACCTTGATCACGCCGCTGGCGATCAGCGAAAACAGTTCATTGCTGGCTTCCGTCAGCTCTTCCCGGTTGGTGATGTAGCCTTGCAGAGAAGGGCGGGTCACATACAGCGATCCTTTCTGATTGAGGATACCCAAATTCACGCCGGTTACCGGGCCAGATGAATTGCCGAAGCTGACCATCAGCCCACGCCGCTGAAGACAATCGAGCGAGGCCTCCCAGGTATCTTTACCTACGGAATCGTAAACCACGGCGACTTTTTTGCCGCCGGTCAGCGCCTTGACGCGCTCGGCAATATTCTCTTCGAGGTAGTTAATGGTTTCCCAGGCGCCGGCCTGCCGGGCGCGCTGCGCTTTTTGCTCGCTGCCGACGGTGCCGATAAGTTTCGCCCCCAGCGCTTTCGCCCACTGGCAGGCAATCAGCCCCACGCCGCCCGCCGCCGCGTGGAACAGGAAGGTCTCGTTGGCTTTTATTTCATAGGTTTTGCGCAGCAGATACCATACCGTCAGCCCTTTCAGAAACGAGGCGGCGGCCTGCTCAAAGGAAATCGCATTCGGTAAAATCGCCGCTTTATCGGCATGCACGTTATGCACCGAGCTATAAGCGCCAAGCGCGGCCTGGGCGTACACCACCCGATCGCCAACCTTGATATGTTTAACGCCGCTGCCGATTTTACTGACGATACCGGCGGCTTCGGTGCCCAAACCGCTCGGCAGCGAGGGCGGCGGATACAGGCCGCTGCGGATGTAGGTGTCGATGTAGTTGATACCGATGGCTTTATTTTCTACCTGGATTTCGTGCTCGGCAGGATCGTTGGGGGTAAACTCGACCGCATGCAGCACCTCGGGGCCTCCATGCGCGGGAAATTCAATTCGTGTTGCCATGTGAACTCCTTTATAATTTTGTGTCTCTCATTTACAGGTAACTCCATTCACTATGGCAGGAAATAAACCCTTCAACAAACCACAGACAGAACCTCGCGAACGCGATCCGCAGCTCGCCGGGTTGAAAGTCCCGCCGCACTCGATTGAAGCGGAACAGTCGGTGTTGGGCGGTTTAATGCTGGATAACGAGCGCTGGGACGACGTCGCCGAAAGGGTGGTGTCGGAAGATTTCTATACCCGTCCGCATCGTCATATCTTTACCGAGATGGCGCGCCTGCAAGAGTCAGGTAGCCCGATTGACCTGATCACCCTCGCTGAATCGCTTGAGCGTCAGGGGCAACTGGATAGCGTTGGCGGCTTCGCCTATCTGGCCGAGCTCTCCAAAAATACGCCAAGCGCGGCGAACATCAGCGCCTATGCCGACATCGTGCGCGAACGCGCAGTGGTGCGTGAAATGATTTCGGTGGCCAACGAAATCGCCGAAGCCGGTTTCGACCCCCAAGGGCGCACCAGCGAGGACCTGCTGGATCTGGCGGAATCGCGGGTATTTAAAATTGCCGAAAGCCGCGCCAACAAAGATGAAGGGCCGAAGAACATCGCCGATGTGCTCGATGCCACCGTCGCCCGTATTGAGCAGCTGTTCCAACAGCCGCACGATGGCGTCACCGGGGTGAATACCGGCTATGACGATCTCAACAAAAAGACCGCCGGGCTACAGCCTTCGGATCTGATTATCGTCGCCGCGCGTCCTTCGATGGGTAAGACGACATTTGCGATGAACCTCGTGGAAAACGCGGCGATGTTGCAGGATAAGCCGGTATTGATATTCAGTCTGGAGATGCCCTCCGAGCAGATCATGATGCGTTCTCTGGCCTCGCTATCGCGCGTCGATCAGACTCGTATCCGTACCGGCCAGCTGGACGATGAAGACTGGGCGCGTATCTCCGGCACTATGGGTATCTTGCTGGAAAAACGGAACATTTATATTGATGATTCCTCCGGCCTGACGCCGACGGAAGTGCGTTCGCGCGCCCGGCGTATCGCCCGCGAGCACGGCGGTATCGGCCTTATCATGATCGACTACCTGCAGCTGATGCGCGTACCGTCGCTCTCCGACAACCGTACTCTGGAGATCGCCGAAATCTCCCGCTCGCTGAAGGCGCTGGCAAAAGAGTTGCAGGTGCCGGTGGTGGCGCTGTCGCAGCTGAACCGCTCTCTGGAACAGCGCGCCGATAAACGCCCGGTCAACTCCGACCTGCGTGAATCCGGCTCTATTGAACAGGATGCCGACTTAATCATGTTCATCTACCGTGATGAGGTTTATCACGAGAACAGCGATTTAAAAGGTATTGCTGAAATTATCATTGGTAAACAACGTAACGGCCCGATCGGTACAGTACGACTGACCTTTAACGGCCAGTGGTCGCGTTTCGATAATTATGCCGGCCCTCAGTATGACGATGAGTAAACCTCAGTCTGTCTTTTTTAAGGAATTCAAATGCAAGCGGCAACTGTAGTTATCAACCGCCGCGCTCTGCGACACAACCTGCAACGCCTGCGTGAACTGGCTCCTGCCAGCAAACTGGTTGCGGTGGTGAAAGCGAACGCCTACGGACACGGCCTTCTTGAGACCGCGCGAACGCTGACCGACGCCGATGCCTTCGGCGTCGCCCGCCTGGAGGAGGCGCTGCGCCTGCGTGAAGGGGGTATTACCCAACCGATATTGCTGCTGGAAGGTTTCTTTGAAGCGGCGGATCTGGCGCTGATTTCCGCGCAGCGCCTGCATACCGTGGTACATAGCCCAGAACAGCTGGCGGCGCTCGAACAAGCGGAACTGGCCGAACCGGTTACCGTCTGGATGAAGCTGGATACCGGTATGCATCGCCTTGGCGTACTGCCGGAACAGGCCGAAGCGTTCTATCAGCGGCTAAGCCGGTGCAAAAATGTCCGCCAGCCGGTGAATATCGTCAGCCATTTCGCCCGTGCCGATGAACCTGAATGCGGCGCGACCGAGCGTCAGCTGGATATTTTCACCACCTTTACCGAAGGTAAGCCGGGGCTGCGTTCTATTGCCGCCTCGGGCGGGATCCTGCTGTGGCCGCAGTCGCATTTCGACTGGGCGCGGCCGGGCATCATTCTCTATGGCGTTTCGCCGCTGGAGAACCACTCTACCGGTGAGGATTTCGGCTGCCTGCCGGTCATGTCGCTGACCTCCAGCCTGATTGCGGTGCGCGAGCATAAAGCCGGGGAGCCGGTGGGCTACGGCGGCACCTGGATTAGCGAGCGCGATACCCGCCTCGGCGTCGTGGCGATGGGCTATGGCGATGGCTATCCACGCGCCGCGCCCTCCGGCACGCCGGTGCTGGTCAACGGCCGCGAAGTGCCGATAGTCGGCCGCGTGGCGATGGATATGATTTGCGTTGACCTCGGCCCTCAGGCGCAGGATCAAGCCAGCGATCCGGTTGTGTTATGGGGAGAAGGGCTCCCCGTTGAGCGCATCGCGGAAATAACGAAAGTGAGTGCTTACGAACTTATCACTCGCCTGACCTCCAGGCTGGCTATCCGTTACCTCGACTAACTACGGTCAGTGGCATATTTCCCCGATTACGCTACGCTTATCGGGGTAATGAGCAGGGGCGGCGCGCGGCGTCGCCCAGGTTTGCAGCGATCTTTGTCGATAACTTACCAACATCCCCTCGACCTTCCCCAACTTCCGGTTTATTGTGTAAATACCTGCTTTCGTAAACCTGGAGATACATCTCGTGTTTCAAAAAGTTGACGCCTACGCCGGCGACCCCATTCTCTCCTTGATGGAGCGTTTCAAAGAAGATCCGCGTAGTGACAAAGTGAACCTCAGCATCGGTCTTTACTACAACGAAGACGGCATTATTCCGCAACTACAGGCCGTGGCGGATGCCGAAGCACGACTCAATGCCCAGCCGCACGGCGCCTCGCTGTATCTGCCGATGGAAGGTCTCAATAGCTACCGCCACGCCATTGCGCCGCTGTTATTTGGTGCCGACCATCCGGTGCTGAAACAAAACCGCGTAGCATCAATTCAAACCCTGGGTGGCTCCGGCGCGCTAAAGGTTGGCGCCGATTTCCTTAAACGCTACTTCCCACAGTCTCGCGTATGGGTTAGCGACCCGACTTGGGAAAACCACATCGCCATATTTGAAGGGGCTGGATTCGAAGTAAGTACTTACCCATGGTTCGATGATGAGACCAACGGCGTACGTTTTGAAGCCTTCCTCGCCAAACTACAGACGCTCCCTGAGCGCGATATTGTGCTGCTGCATCCATGTTGCCACAACCCAACGGGCGCCGATTTGAGCAACGCACAGTGGGATGAAGTTGTTAAGATGTTGAAAGCACGTAATTTAATTCCTTTCCTCGATATTGCCTATCAGGGCTTTGGCGCCGGTATGGAAGACGATGCCTACGCTATCCGCGCGATTGCCAGCGCCGGCCTGCCGATGCTGGTCAGCAACTCATTCTCCAAAATCTTCTCGTTGTACGGCGAACGCGTCGGCGGCCTGTCAATCGTCTGCGATGATGCTGAAACCGCTGGCCGCGTGCTGGGTCAGTTGAAAGCGACGGTGCGTCGTAACTACTCCAGCCCGCCTAATTTTGGCGCGCAGGTGGTGGCGGCAGTATTGAACGACCCGGCGCTGAAAGCCTCATGGCTGGCGGAAGTGGAAGCTATGCGTACCCGCATCCTGGCGATGCGTCAGACGCTGGTGGATGCGCTGAAAGAGGCCGTTCCCGGCAAAAACTTTGACTACCTGCTGAAGCAGCGCGGCATGTTTAGCTACACCGGATTGAGCGCGGCACAGGTAGATCGTCTACGCGAAGAGTTTGGCGTTTACCTGATTGCCAGCGGCCGGATGTGCGTGGCGGGACTTAACTCGCGTAACGTCCAGCGTGTCGCCCAGGCGTTTGCTGCCGTAATGTAAGTGTTTACTTACTAATTTGCCCTCGCCAGCGTTAAGGCGAGGGTAGTATTACCTCTGAAGTGTGATCATGCTCTTTTTATATGACATTTGAGCAGAAAATCCTTTCTATCTATGTGGTCAGGCGTTAAGGTCTTGGGGCATTAATGCGCTCACTCATTATTAAAAATAATAACGAATCGATTATTTAGACCCAAAATAACTCAGGTTGCCGCTAAGCGGCCTGGCGCATGAGGGGCATAGGGATAAATATGCGTAAGTTAACTTTGGCCATTAGCGCCACTTGTCTGTTGTTCGCTCTGAATAGCTCCGTTGTCGCTCGCGCGTCCACTCCACAGCCCATTTGGGAAGGGACGAATGTTGCGAAACTCGCCGAACAGGCGCCGATCCATTGGGTATCGGTAGCGCAAATCGAAAATAGCCTGCTGGGCCGCGCGCCGATGGCGGTGGGTTTCGATATCGATGATACCGTGTTATTTTCCAGCCCCGGTTTCTGGCGCGGGCAAAAAACCTATTCTCCCGGCAGCGAAGCTTATCTGAAGAACCCGGAGTTCTGGGAAAAGATGAATAACGGCTGGGACGAGTTCAGTATGCCGAAAGAAGTGGGCCGCCAGTTGATCGCGATGCATATTAAGCGCGGCGACAGCATTTACTTCGTCACCGGCCGCAGCCAGACTAAAACTGAGACCGTCTCCAAAACCCTGCAGGATGATTTCCTGATCCCCGGTGCTAACATGAACCCGGTGATTTTTGCCGGCGATAAGCCCGGCCAGAACACAAAAACTCAGTGGTTACGCGAGAAGAATATCAAAGTCTTCTACGGTGACTCTGACAACGATATCTCGGCGGCCCGCGATGCCGATGCGCGAGGAATTCGCGTGCTGCGTGCGGCAAACTCCTCCTATAAACCTTTGCCGATGGCCGGGTCGCAGGGGGAAGAGGTGATTGTGAATTCAGAATATTAAGGCGTGTGAAACGCAACGCATCTGAATACGAGAAGGCAGCCGCAGGCTGTCTTTTTTTTGTACGAATTTCAGCCTTTGAGGTTTTACCTTTTCGTTTCTTGCTGCAAACTTAGAAGGATTCACACATTACAGGAGTCGTTTATGTGGCATCAGCAAACCCTGACATTAGGCCCGAAATCTCGTGGTTTCCATCTGGTGACCAACGAAATTATTGGTCAAATCCGCGAGCTCTCGCATATCAAGGTTGGCCTGCTGCATCTGTTACTCCAGCATACTTCCGCTTCCCTGACGTTGAATGAGAACTGCGATCCTACGGTCCGTTTTGATATGGAACAGCATTTCCTCAATGCCGTACCAGACAACGCGCCGTATGAACACGATTATGAAGGTCCTGATGATATGCCCTCGCACATTAAATCATCGCTGCTGGGCGTTTCCCTGATGTTGCCGGTGCAGAACGGCAACGTCATGTTAGGGACCTGGCAGGGGATCTGGCTGGGGGAGCATCGTATTCACGGCGGTTCGCGGCATATTGTCGCAACGCTCATGGGAGAATAAAAAATGACCATATCGGATCTACTGCAGTACTGCATGGCGAAGCCGGGCGCGGAGCAAAGTGTTCATAGCGACTGGAAAGCGACGCAAATCAAGGTCGCGGATGTGTTATTCGCCATGGTGAAAGAGGTGGAGGATAAGCGGCCGGCCGTTGCGTTAAAGACCAGCCCGGAGCTTGCCGAGCTGCTGCGCGAACAACATCGCGATGTTCGCCCCAGCAGGCATCTGAATAAAGCTCACTGGAGCACGGTTTTCCTCGATGGCTCTCTGCCAGACTCGCAGATTTACTACCTGGTGGATGCTTCCTATCAACAGGCGGTCGACCTGCTGTCGGAGGATAAGCGGAGGCAGTTGGCCTAGCTTATAGCCTGCCAGCCAGCGCCAGCAGCGTGATATCGAGCAGCCGTAACAACGTCGCCTGCAGCTGCGCCTGACGCGCGATGCTCTGGTTGTTGGCGCGAATGCGGGCAATATCGCGCTGACCTTCCAGCAGTAGCCGTAGATCGTCTTCGGTCAGCCAGCCCTGAGCTTTTTGCTGCAATGCCTGTAGCAAAAAGATGGCGCTATCGCGTACTTCGCGCTGCTCATCGCCAAGTACTTTATTCAGTAATGGCATCCATTCGGCGCTATTAATCGCGCAAGCGGACAACAGCGTGCGAATCTCCATGGTTGTCGGCATTATTCCCTCCCTGTACGCTGACATTCGCCAGCGATAGCCTGTTGATAAAGATAAATGGTCTGCCGCGTTAAATATTGCGCTTCGGCAGGGGTAAAGGGCGCGCCCCGCATCTGGTGATGGGCGTATACGCGCAGATAGTTACCTTCAAGTAGCTTGAAATTTTCCTGACGCAGCGAGTCGCCTTGGGCGATCGCCTGCGTGAACTGCTGGCGAATCTGTTCATCTTCCTTGTTCAATTGTTGATCGTCCTGCGTCGCTGCGGTGGCGATGAACTGCAAATGCAACTGCTTGAGTGTGAGCAATTGCTGATAGGCCGTATCGCTGTAGCGGCCAACCCATGAGCAGGCGCTTAACGTACATAGCGCGGCGGCGATGATAAATAACGGAGTGAGGCGTGGTACTCGCATAGTTTTCCCGGCATCGGTGGGCGATAGCGACTATCAGACGCCAGAGTGAGCGCTTCGGGCAAATCACGAAGTCTCAGCGTGGAAAAATGAGATGAAATGAGGCCTCTTCCGTGAAGGAAGAGGCCTGAGAGGTTACTTCAGCAAGGGCTTCAGGAAGCGCGCCGTGTGTGAGGCTTCACATTCGGCAACGGTTTCCGGCGTGCCGGAAACGAGAATTTCCCCACCGCCGCTACCGCCTTCCGGGCCTAGGTCGACAATCCAGTCGGCGGTTTTAATAACGTCGAGGTTGTGCTCAATGACCACGATGGTATTGCCCTGATCGCGTAGCTGATGCAGCACGTCCAGCAGCTGCTGAATATCGGCGAAATGCAGACCGGTGGTCGGTTCATCAAGGATATATAGCGTCTGGCCGGTACCGCGCTTGGAGAGTTCGCGCGCCAGCTTCACGCGCTGGGCTTCACCGCCGGAGAGCGTGGTTGCCGACTGGCCGAGACGAATATAGGTCAGACCAACATCCATCAGGGTTTGCAGCTTACGCGCCAGCGCCGGCACGGCATCAAAGAATTCGCGCGCTTCTTCGATGGTCATATCCAGCACTTCGTGGATAGTTTTGCCTTTGTACTTAATTTCCAGCGTTTCGCGGTTATAGCGTTTGCCTTTGCACTGGTCACACGGCACGTAGATATCCGGCAGGAAGTGCATCTCAACCTTGATCACTCCGTCGCCCTGGCAGGCTTCGCAGCGGCCGCCGCGGACGTTAAAACTGAAGCGGCCCGGCGTATAGCCGCGTGAACGTGATTCCGGAACACCGGCGAACAGTTCGCGCACCGGCGTAAACACGCCGGTATAGGTTGCCGGGTTTGAACGTGGCGTACGGCCAATCGGGCTCTGGTCGATATCGATGACTTTATCGAAGTGCTCCAGCCCCTGAACATCGCGATACGGCGCAGGCTCGGCAATCGTCGCGCCGTTCAACTGGCGCTGGGCGATGGGGAACAGGGTATCGTTAATCAGCGTTGATTTACCGGAACCGGAAACGCCGGTAATGCAGGTAAACAGGCCGACAGGCAACGTCAGCGTCACATCCTTGAGGTTATTGCCCCGTGCGCCGGTCAGTTTCAGCACTTTTTCCGGATCGGCGGCGACGCGCTGTTTCGGCACTTCGATTTTGCGTTTACCGCTCATGTACTGCCCGGTGAGCGATTCTGGTACCGCCATAATGGCGTCCAGCGGCCCTTCGGCCACCACCTGGCCGCCGTGAACCCCAGCGCCGGGACCGATGTCGATGACGTGGTCGGCGGCGCGAATGGCGTCTTCGTCATGTTCAACGACAATGACCGTGTTGCCCAGATTACGCAGGTGGATAAGCGTACCGAGCAGGCGTTCGTTATCACGCTGGTGCAGGCCGATGGAGGGCTCATCCAGCACGTACATCACGCCAACCAGCCCCGCGCCAATCTGGCTCGCCAGACGAATACGCTGCGCTTCACCGCCGGAGAGCGTCTCCGCCGAACGAGAGAGCGTCAGGTAGTTCAGACCGACGTTGACGAGGAATTTCAGACGATCGCCAATCTCTTTCAGCACTTTCTCAGCGATTTGCGCCCGCTGCCCGGACAGCTTCAGGTTGTTGAAGAAGTCCATCGCGTGGCCGATGCTCATATCGGAAATGGTCGGCAGCGGCGTGTTCTCCACAAACACGTGACGCGCTTCGCGGCGCAGACGCGTACCCTCGCAGCTGGCGCACGGACGGTTGCTGATGAATTTCGCCAGCTCTTCGCGCACCGCGCTGGATTCCGTCTCTTTGTAACGGCGCTCCATGTTGTGCAGCACGCCTTCGAACGGGTGACGGCGTACTGACGTGTCGCCGCGGTCGTTCATGTATTTGAATTCAATATTCTCTTTACCTGAACCGTACAGCACGACTTTCTGCACATTAGCGCTGAGAGTGCCCCAGGGCGCTTCGACATCAAACTTATAGTGATCCGCCAGCGACTTCAGCATCTGGAAGTAGTAGAAGTTGCGGCGATCCCAGCCGCGGATGGCGCCGCCAGCCAGCGAGAGCTCCGGGTTCTGAACTACGCGGTCGGGATCGAAATACTGTTGAACGCCAAGGCCGTCGCAGGTTGGACAGGCCCCTGCCGGGTTGTTGAAGGAGAACAGACGCGGCTCCAGTTCGCGCATGCTATAGCCGCAAATCGGGCAAGCGAAGTTCGCCGAGAACAGCAGTTCTTCCGCTTTACTGTCATCCATGTTGGAAACAATGGCGGTGCCGCCTGAGAGCTCCAGCGCGGTTTCGAAAGACTCCGCCAGACGCTGCGCCAGATCGTCACGTACTTTGAAGCGATCGATAACCACTTCGATCGTGTGTTTCTTTTGCAGCTCTAACTTCGGCGGATCCGAAAGATCGCAGACTTCGCCATCGATCCGCGCGCGAATGTAGCCCTGGCTGGCAAGGTTTTCCAGCGTTTTGGTGTGCTCGCCCTTACGCTCTTTAATAATGGGCGCCAGCAGCATCAGGCGCTGACCTTCCGGCTGTGAGAGCACGTTATCGACCATCTGGCTGACGGTTTGCGCGGCCAGCGGGACGTCGTGGTCCGGGCAACGCGGTTCGCCGACGCGGGCGTACAGCAGTCGCAGATAGTCGTGGATTTCAGTAATGGTGCCTACCGTCGAACGCGGGTTGTGGGAGGTCGATTTCTGTTCGATAGAAATCGCCGGCGACAGCCCTTCGATATGATCGACGTCCGGTTTCTCCATCAGCGACAGGAACTGTCGCGCATAGGCGGAGAGCGATTCGACGTAGCGACGCTGGCCTTCGGCGTACAGGGTGTCGAAAGCGAGTGAGGATTTGCCAGACCCAGAAAGCCCGGTGACGACAATGAGTTTGTCGCGCGGGATGACGAGGTTGATGTTTTTGAGATTATGGGTGCGGGCGCCCCGAACTTCGATCTTATCCATTCACCTTTCCCGGTAGGTAGATACACGGATTGCCTGGTTTGTTTGAAGGACAAACGGCAGAAACGGCTAATTATGACACAACTTAACCTGTCTGGATATACAGTATTGGAATGGCGCTGCAGTAAGAGGGTGAAAAATTGCATAGCGGCGGGATGTTTTCTGGAATTGGCTTCGCAGCTATCAAATTGCCCCTTTGTGGTGTTAGAATTCCCGGTTTACACTTATACAAAACGTATTATTCAGGAGATTCGATCATGGCCAGCAGAGGCGTAAACAAGGTGATTCTCGTCGGTAATCTGGGGCAGGACCCGGAAGTACGCTACATGCCAAGTGGCGGCGCTGTCGCCAACTTCACGCTGGCAACTTCCGAATCCTGGCGCGATAAGCAAACCGGCGAAATGAAAGAGCAGACTGAATGGCACCGCGTTGTGCTGTTCGGCAAACTGGCGGAAGTCGCTGGCGAATACCTGCGTAAAGGTTCTCAGGTTTATATCGAAGGCCAGCTGCGCACCCGTAAATGGACCGATCAGTCCGGTCAGGACAAGTACACCACTGAAATCGTGGTAAACGTCGGCGGCACCATGCAGATGCTGGGCGGCCGTCAGGGCGGCGGCGCACCGGCAGGCGGCGGCCAGCAGCAGGGCGGTTGGGGTCAGCCTCAGCAGCCGCAGGGCGGCAACCAGTTCAGCGGCGGCGCGCAGTCTCGTCCGCAGCAGCAGGCCCCGGCAGCGCCATCTAACGAACCGCCGATGGACTTCGACGACGATATCCCGTTCTAAGGTTTTCCTTATTACCTACTGCCTATGCAGTAAACCAACAAAAAGCCCCGAGTGTTCGGGGCTTTTTCGTTTCAGGCTCTCAGGTTGCCGGGGCTGAAGCTTCAGGAGCGGTTGACGGAACTGTGTCGGGCTGCGGCTTACCCGTTCCAGGCTCGGGTAGCGGCGCGGCAGTCGCTTTTTGTTTACGGGCGATATCATCCATAATCAGCCGATACGCAATGTAGTATTTATAGATGTTGCTGACATAGGTCACCGTCTCAGCGCCGATCTTCTCTGCTGCGAGATTCTCGACGTTGCCAAACCAGATATTTGGGTCAAAGCCGCGTTTTTGGGTTTCCGTACGTAGACGCGCGATGCGTGCCGGGCCGGCATTGTAAGAAGCAAACGAAAACAGCGCCTTATCAAGCGGCGTCATCGGTTGGTCGCCATAGTAATGATCGATCATCCAGCGCATATACTTAACGCCGGCATGAATGTTGGGGTCGATTTTTTTGATATCGCCAACCTTCAATTCCTTGCCGGTCGCGGGCATGACCTGCATTACGCCGATTGCGCCGACGTGGCTGCGTACCGATTGATTGAGCCGCGATTCCTGATATCCCTGGGCGGCCATCAGCAGCCAGTCGACATCATAGCGTTCGCCATATTTTCTAAAAATTTCCACCATCTGCAAAAACTTAGCGCGTTCTCTGTTGGCTGTGGCGTTTTTAACGTAGGTCGCGCTTTTCAGGTAGCGCAGCAGAATGGTGTTGCCCAACGTACTTCCCTGACGATTGTGCTTCACGAAGTTATTCAGTTCCGCGAGAAGCTGTGGGTTATCTTTGCGCACAGCCCAGGCGATGCTGCCGCCATCCCGCAGCACAATGTTTTCATGCACCTGAATTTTTGGAAACACCTGTTTCCAGAAAAGCGCCTTATGGCGATCCACTACGATCAGGGGAATCAGGCCGGCATTGAGCATTTCGAGAAGATCCTCATCTTCGAGCGCCTCTGGCGCTTCCTGCAGAATAACCGGCGGCAGCGACGCTTTAGCGAAGCGGGCGTTAAGCTCCTGTAAACTTTCGTAATAGCTGGAGGAGCGGCGGACAAACACGGTTTTACCGGAAAGCTGCTCCAGGTTTTTCACGTCGGGCGATGATGGCCCCGATACCAACAGTTCTTTGACATCGCTATAGAGCGGGGTGGTAAAGGCGACCTGCTCCTGACGCGACGAGGTAATCGTGAGATTGGCGGCGGCGATATCCCCCTTGCCTTCATTTAGCGCTTTGAACAGGTTATCCCGCGTGACCGGGATGAAAACGATCCGCACTTTGAGGTGTTTCTGCTTCAGCTTCTTCTCTTTTGCGAGCTGATTATTGAGATCTTTTTCTAAAGCGATGAAAAGATCGTGGGCAGCGCCGCGTTGGGTACCTTTGTCGATAAAAAAGAATGTCTTGCTGTAAGTCGTTAGCACTCGGATCGCCCGTCGGTTGATCATGTCGGGAAGATCGCCTTTTTGCGGCTGCATGATGTGATCCATATTGATAGCCAGTTCAGCTTTATCATTTTGCAACGGCGGCGGTTTTTCCGTCGAAGATACCGGGGCTGAGACGGCAAACAGTAAGGCGAGAAGGCAGGCGGAAAGCGTCGCCAGGCGACGCTGAAAACCGAAGATGTTCATGATGCGACACTCTGCAGGGAGATGATTATATTTTAGACAATGCATACGCTCTCCCGCGTCTTTTTCTGCCTACTTCCATTGCGTCGGTACGGCGGAAGAGGTATTACCGTTTCCGCTATAATACAAAAGAAGGAGGTACGGCCCTCCCTGTAGAATATTTTTTATTTGTGATCGCTAATCACTTATTTAACCTGATGGACTATCAAAATGATATTTTTGTCTGTTATTTAAAATCTATTGTAAGGTTATTTATAGACTCTGCATGGTTATGTTTTTTTAGTATTAATACATAATTCGTAGAAAGCCCGGATTAGCTTACTTCATGAGTGGTATGACCGATGTGTACCAGCCTCGTTCTATATCACACTATTAATAAGCTACCTTGCAGATAACGACCAGGAGTGCTATCACTAAATTCCCCGTCACAGATTTTACTTACAAGGATGGAAGATGAAATGGACTATTCTTAACACCCTTATCTGCCCGCATACCGGCGTTGCGTTCTCGTCAATATCGGGGCTGCGGTTTCTGAAGTTTATTATCTGGTATGAAGCCGATCTTTTATTGCTTCCCGGTGAAACAATGAAACTTTTTTCCTCTAAAGTTTTAATTAATGATCAATATCATTCATTAAAAATTTATAACATTACGCGTTATGACGATAAACAGTGGGAAACGTTAAGAGAGCGGCCAATCTGCCCGTACAATTTTGAAGCCGCGGAACCAGAATCTTGTCTTTATCAATCATATTGTGCAGTTAAGCGCTGCCCAAACGAGCGTCTACGGCCGCAGTTATGCGAACAATATTAGCCGGGGGCACGGGGAAGGCCCTCACTGTTGCTGAAAATAAAAAAGCTTCCCGTAGGAAGCTTTTTTATCAGGTCATCATCATTGGCCATTCTGGTGGCGTCTGACTCATGACTTCAACCATGACGTCTTTAATGTTGCCCCAGATTTTGGCGACATCCACCATGGTGATGCCTAACAAGCCGGTAGCAAACCAACAGGCGGCAGCGAGGCCCAGACAGCTACAAATAATCGCTAAACCGGCATAGTCGCTTTTACGTAATTGAATATTCAGCGAGCTGGCCAGGAACATCAATACTGCGCTCACCAGGGGCCAGCGCAAAAGAACGACACTGGTAGTAATGGAAGCCATTAACTTATCCTATCTCTCAATGAAAGTCGGGGGCCTTAGACAACCTGGCGCGATTATCAATTAATGAGACGCTCTGGCTATCTGGGGGCACTTCAGGGAGTGATGAAACGAAAGTTTTGTTTCATCAACTTGTGTGAACTATATCACATTTGCTGATTTATTCGCCAGACAAAAAATGACCTTTTTTGACATTTTAAAACCATAAGATAACTGTGGTTAATGCCGAGGGGATGTACGCCAGCTTGTCTGGCGTCTGTTTTTCGACGCTGCTAAGGGCTGGGCGTAGACTGCCGATAATTGTTCTACGGGTTTTGTTACTTATTACGAGTAATTGTACGGAGAAACCGAATTAGTAAGTGGCTAGTGTCTTAATTATTACGAGAATGTTTCTCGATCCATCTATAAGTAAGTATGATTCATCATTATTAGGTGTGAGGTTTTTACATAAACGTGTTCGTTGCTGAAATTCGCTGTTTTTTATAACAGTCGGTAATGCCTGGTTTTTGCCCTTATACCGTGATTGAGGCGTATCGCATGGATAAAAAGCGGAAATGAGTCGTAGCGCGCCGCATAAGGCGTTCAAAATATTCTTCACCATACTGGTGGTTGTGCTGCCGGTGGTGTTGGCGTTGTGGTTCGCGCAAATTAGAGCCCGGGAAGAAATCTCCGATAGATTGCAGTCGTTTTCGCAGCTGGCGTTGCAAAAAACGGAAATGGTCATTCATGAATCCGAGCAGGCGCGCGAAAAGGCCATGCAGTTTACAGGGGAATTGTGTTCCCCGCAGCATCAGCATTACATGTTGAATATTGTCCGCGGATTGCTGTATGTCGATGACTTGATTTACGCGAACGGTAACAAATTCATCTGTTCTACTGCAGTTCATCCCGAAGAGGGGTGGAGAATAGCCGCGGCGAATTACACCCGCCAGCCCGACGTCTCTATTTACTACTACCGCGATACGCCGTTTTATCCGGGCTATGATATGAATTATATGCAGCGCGGCCATTATGCCGTGGTGGTTAATCCTCTCTCTTATAGCTCGGTTATTTCCAGTGATAGAGACTTAGCCTACGGCGTCTTCGATACCAAAACGAACATGTTTTTCTCGGTGAGTAAAAACGTTGATGCCAGGGAACTACACCGCCTTATCCGCCACGAAGACGCTTTTTTTAATCAGGATGGCCGGGTTTATACCGTCGCTCATTCCTCGATTCGGCCGATTGCGGTCATCATGTCCACCTCGCGCGCCAGCTATTATACCAGCCTGTACGATCAGGTCACCTTGACCCTGCCGTTAGGGATCATCTGCAGCATATTGATTCTGATGGTATGGTCGCGCAGCCGTCAGCAGTATCATTCACCGCGTAATAAGCTCTTGCGGGCGTTAAGCCACCGCCAGCTATGTCTGCATTATCAACCCATTATCGACATTAAGAATAATCGCTGCGTCGGCGCCGAGGCGCTGCTACGCTGGCCGGGATTTGATGGTCCGGTCATGAGTCCGGCGGAGTTTATTCCATTGGCGGAAAACTCAGGCATGATTGCTCAGGTCACAGATTACGTAGTTGACGAGTTGTTCAACGATCTTGGCGAATATTTGTCCCGACACCCGCAGCTCTATATCGCGATTAATCTTTCGGCCTCGGATTTCCACTCCGCGAGGTTGATTGCACAGATCACTGAGAAAGCGCGCAGCTATGCAGTTTGCGTGAAGCAAATCAAAATTGAAGTCACCGAAAGGGGGTTTATCGATGTGCCGAAAACCACGCCGGTGATCCAGGCTTTCCGCGAAGCGGGCTATGAGATAGCTATTGATGATTTCGGTACCGGTTATTCCAACCTGCACAATCTCTATTCGCTCAACGTCGATATTCTGAAGATTGATAAATCTTTTATCGATACGCTGACGACTAATAGCACCAGCCACCTGATTGCCGAGCATATCATCGACATGGCGCGTAGCCTGCGTTTAAAAACCATCGCTGAAGGGGTAGAAACGCTGGATCAGGTGGATTGGTTGCTTAAGCGCGGCGTGCAGTTTTGTCAGGGTTGGCATTTTGCCAGGGCAATGCCGCCACAGGAGTTTATCCAGTGGCTGGCGAAATCCCCGATCTTACTGCGTCCGCCGCACGACGGTCGTCAGGCGGAAATCTGATGACGGTAGTCGCTGGGAGTGCGATCGAACTCCCGGCGGAACACCCGTGAGAACGTCTGTTGCGAGACGTATCCCAAATCCATCGCAATATCAAAAATAGGGCGTTGCGTGGTCCTTAGCGCCTCAGCGGCGAGCAGTAGCCGGCGCTGGCGAATGTAATCACCCAGCGTTTGGTGGGTGACGGTACGGAACATCCGCTGTAGATACCATTTCGAGTATCCCGATTTTTTAGCGACTACATCAATGTTAAGTGGTTGATCGATATGTTCATCAATCCATTCAATAAGCGTTTGGATAATATCCTGATGGGACATAAAGCGGCCTCTCTCAATTCTCGATTCGTCGTTTTGTCTGCTGGCGAGTATAATTCCTCAAGTTAACTTGAGGTAAAGCGCTTTTATGGAAAAGAAACCAACCCGTATCAAAATGCTGCTCTCCCCTGGGGAAGTGGCGAAACGAACCGGCGTCGCCGTCTCGGCGCTGCACTTTTATGAAAGCAAAGGGCTTATCCGCAGCCAGCGCAACGCGGGCAATCAGCGGCGATATCGCCGCGATGTGCTGCGTGCGGTCGCTATCATCAAGATTGCGCAACGTATTGGTATTCCGCTGGCGACCATCGGCGAGGCATTCGGCGTCCTGCCGGAAGGGCATAATCTGAGCGCCAAAGAGTGGAAACAGCTGTCGTCGCAATGGCGGGAGGAGCTGGATCGGCGTATTCACACCCTGACCGCGTTGCGCGACCAGCTCGACGGCTGCATCGGTTGCGGCTGTTTATCGCGCCGCGATTGTCCGTTACGCAACCCTGGAGATAAGTTGGGTGAAGAGGGGACCGGCGCACGCCTGCTGGAAGAGGATTAATGGTGATACCTGCAAAAAACTAAAGCGCCACAACAGGGCGCTTTAGTTGTTTTCCGGTCTTTGTCTTTCGCATTATCCCGCTGGCTCACGGGAGGGTTTCCCCCGACGTCGACTCCCCTCAGGTATTGCGCAATGTGTTGAAGGAGGTTCCGGATTGCGTCGACAATGTAATTGTGGCACAGCCTGCTGATTTTGCCTGTTGACGTTGCCGAAATTTTTCCGTCATTGGCCGCCTGTTTCTATAGTTAATTTGAACGAACAACAGGAGAGCGCCATGTTGACGGTCCATCACCTCAACCAATCCCGCTCGCAGCGCGTGCTGTGGGCGTTGGAAGAACTGCAATTGTCCTATCAGGTAGTCTGCTACCAGCGTGAAAAAAACATGCAGGCGCCAGCGGAACTGAAAAAAATTCACCCGTTGGGTAAATCGCCGGTGCTTGAGGATCAGGGCGTGGTGCTGGCGGAGTCCGGCGCGATTCTGGAATATCTGCAGGAGACCTACGATAGCGCTCAGCAGCTCAGACCGCTGGGGCGGGAAGAGAAACTGCAATATCGCTTCTGGCTCCATTATGCCGAGGGATCGTTAATGCCTTTGTTGTTGATGAAGCTTATCTTCGCCAGCCTCGGCAAGCCGCCGGTGCCGCTTGGCATGCGCACGTTGGGCGGGGCGTTGGGCAAAGGGGTGCAAAAAGCGTGGCTGGACAGACAGCTGGCGACCCACGCGGCGTATATAGAACAGCATCTTGCCCGTCAGCCGTGGTTTGCCGGCAGTGCGTTGAGTATGGCGGATATCCAGATGAGCTTCCCGGTGATGGCGTTACTGGCGCGTGGCGGTGTTGGAGACTTGCCGCATACCCGGCGCTGGCAGCAGCAGGTTGAGTCACGTCCGGCATGGATTAGCGCTATTGAGCGCGGCGGGCCGTTTACCCTACCTGGCGGTTAATGCGCCTGAAAGCGGATTAAAACATATAAAAATGTTAATGCTTTGCGCATTGACGATAACGTTTGCGCATCGTTTGACTATTTCCTGAGCTTTGGCGGCGAAATTTGGCAAAATACGACAAACTTCAGTTGAAAAGGGCCAGCTAAAGACAGGATAATCGTTTGCCTTTTTACTTTGCTCGTTTTTTCCCCTGCCGACAGGGGGAGCAAAGACATTCCATATACCGCATTGTATGCGCGGAGTTAAACGTTTGCTTTTTCTCAGCCTCCCTCCTGGCGCCGGGAAACAGCACAAGGAGATGGCGTTTAACTGGCAGTGGACGGTCCATCACGCATGCAAGCGAACGATCAAAATTTTCAGGGGAAGTTTTCTATGTCTACGCCTTCAGCGCGTACCGGCGGTTCTTTAGACGCCTGGTTTAAAATTTCAGCTCGCGGCAGTTCCGTACGTCAGGAAATTGTTGCCGGGTTAACGACCTTCCTGGCGATGGTGTACTCGGTCATTGTGGTGCCGGGAATGCTGGGGAAAGCGGGTTTTCCGCCGGCAGCGGTGTTCGTATCGACCTGCCTGGTAGCGGGCGTCGGTTCATTAGTCATGGGCCTGTGGGCCAACCTGCCGCTGGCTATCGGTTGCGCGATTTCGCTGACCGCATTTACCGCTTTTAGCCTGGTGCTGGGGCAGCACATCAGCATTCCAGTAGCATTAGGCGCCGTTTTCCTGATGGGGGTGTTGTTCACCATTATCTCCGCTACCGGTATTCGTAGCTGGATCCTGCGCAACCTGCCGCAGGGTGTGGCGCACGGCACCGGCATCGGTATCGGCCTGTTCCTGCTGCTGATTGCCGCCAACGGCGTCGGCCTGGTGATTAAAAACCCGCTGGACGGCCTGCCGGTTGCGCTGGGCAACTTCGACAGTTTCCCGGTGATGATGTCGCTGATTGGCCTGGCGGTCATTATCGGTCTGGAAAAACTGAAAGTGCCGGGCGGCATTCTGCTGACCATCATTGGTATTTCCATTATCGGCCTGATTTTCGATCCGAACGTCCACTTCTCCGGGATTTTCGCCATGCCGTCGCTGAGCGATGACAAAGGCAATTCGCTTATTGGCAGCCTTGATATCATCGGCGCGCTGAACCCGGTGGTGTTACCAAGCGTACTGGCGCTGGTCATGACTGCAGTATTCGATGCCACCGGCACCATTCGCGCGGTTGCCGGCCAGGCTAATCTGCTGGATAAAGACGGGCAGATCATCAACGGCGGTAAAGCGCTGACTACCGACTCCCTGAGCAGCGTGTTCTCCGGCGTGGTGGGCGCGGCTCCTGCGGCGGTGTATATCGAATCGGCGGCCGGTACGGCGGCGGGCGGTAAAACTGGCCTGACGGCCGTCACCGTTGGCGTGCTGTTCCTGCTGATCCTGTTCCTTTCTCCGCTCTCCTATCTGGTGCCGGCCTACGCGACCGCGCCAGCGCTGATGTACGTTGGCCTGCTGATGCTGAGCAACGTGGCGAAAATCGACTTCAATGACTTCGTTGATGCGATGGCGGGGCTGATTACCGCGGTGTTCATCGTGCTGACCTGCAACATCGTGACCGGCATCATGATCGGTTTCGCATCGTTGGTGATTGGCCGCGTGGTATCCGGCGAGTGGCGTAAACTCAATGCGGGCACCGTGATCATCGCGGCGGCGCTGGTTATCTTCTATGCCGGCGGCTGGGCGATTTAACTTTTCCTGCTAACGACGGGCGGCTTTGGCCGCCCGTTTAATTTTTAAGCCACATCCTGTTTCCTTTTGCGTTAATCTGAGTAGCGTATCATTTCGAGACATGACGCCTCAGATGTAAAAAAAGAAAACGCAGCAAACAGGGAACACATGGAAATATTCTTCACCATACTCATTATGACCCTTGTGGTCTCACTCTCCGGGGTGGTTACACGCGTACTGCCCTTTCAGGTTCCACTACCGTTAATGCAAATCGCCATCGGCGCGCTGTTAGCCTGGCCGACCTTTGGTTTGCACGTCGAGTTCGACCCTGAACTCTTCCTCGTTCTGTTTATTCCGCCGCTGCTATTTGCCGATGGCTGGAAAACGCCGACCCGCGAATTTATCGAGCACGGGCGGGAAATCTTCGGCCTGGCGCTGGCGCTGGTGGTGGTTACCGTGGTTGGTATCGGCTTCCTGATTTACTGGATTGTGCCGGGGATCCCGCTGGTTCCGGCGTTCGCCCTGGCGGCGGTGCTGTCGCCGACCGATGCCGTGGCGCTGTCCGGTATTGTTGGCGAAGGGCGGATACCGAAGAAAATCATGGGCATCCTGCAGGGCGAAGCGCTGATGAACGACGCCTCTGGCCTGGTGTCGTTAAAATTTGCCGTTGCCGTGGCGATGGGGACGATGGTGTTCACCATTGGCGGCGCAACCGTTGAGTTCCTGAAGGTGGCGATTGGCGGCATCCTGGCCGGTTTTGTGGTCAGCTGGTTGTATGGCCGCTCAATGCGTTTCCTCAGCCGCTGGGGCGGCGATGAACCGGCAACGCAAATTGTGCTGCTGTTCCTGCTGCCGTTCGCTTCCTACCTGATTGCCGAACATATCGGTTTCTCCGGAATCCTGGCGGCGGTGGCCGCGGGTATGACCATCACTCGTTCCGGGGTGATGCGTACCGCGCCGCTGGCTATGCGCCTGCGCGCCAACAGTACCTGGGCCATGCTGGAGTTCGTGTTTAACGGCATGGTGTTCCTGCTGTTGGGCCTGCAGCTGCCGGATATCCTGTCGAGCTCGCTGGTGGCGGCGGAAGCCGATCCGAACGTTGAAACCTGGATGCTGTTCACCGATATCGTGCTGATTTACGCCGCGCTGATGCTGGTGCGTTTCGGCTGGCTGTGGACGATGCGTAAGCTTAGCCAGCGCTTCCTGAAGAAGAAACCGATGGAGTTTGGCTCCTGGACCACCCGCGAGCTGCTGATCTCCTCCGTCGCCGGGGTGCGCGGGGCGATTACCCTCGCCGGTGTGCTATCGATTCCGCTACTGCTGCCGGACGGCAACGTCTTCCCGGCGCGTTACGAGCTTATTTTCCTTGCCGCCGGGGTGATTCTTTTCTCCCTGTTTGTCGGGGTGATCGCGTTGCCGATTCTGCTGCGGCGTATTGAGTCCACCGACCACGTACAGCAGCGCAAAGAAGAGCGTCTGGCGCGCGCCGCGACGGCGGATGTGGCGATTGTCGCGATTCAGAAAATGGAAGAACGCCTGGCGGCGGATACCAAAGAGAATATCGACAATCAGCTGCTGACCGAGGTGAGTTCGCGTGTCATCGGTAATTTGCGTCGCCGCGTAGATGGGCGTAACGATGTCGAAACCTCGATGCTGGAAGAGAGCCTTGAGCGCCGTTTCCGTCTGGCGGCGCTGCGTTCGGAACGCGGCGAGCTGTACCACCTGCGCGCGACGCGGCAAATCAGCAACGAGACGTTGCAGAAACTGCTGCACGATCTCGACCTGTTAGAAGCGCTGTTAATCGAAGATCAGTAACCTTCGCCCCGATAAGCGCGACGCTTATCGGGACTACTCGCGGTGCCGTTTTTTGTCGGGTAGCGGCTAACGCCTTACCCGAGCTACGGTATTTATGTAGCCCCGGTAAGCGTTAGCGCGACCGGGGAATTACTCCAGCCAGAACGTTTTACTGCACTCCAGCCACGCCTGGGCGCTGCGCGACATATACACCCCTTCCCGCCAGATCATCCCTAATTCCCAACGTAATTGGCTCTCCAGCGGGATCCAATAAAAATCCTCGGCGTCAAGACGCTGGCAAATCGGCTCCGGCAAAATCGCCACGCCAATGCCCGCCTGCACCATCGCCGCCAGAAAATCCCACTGGCCGCTGCGCACGGCGATACGCGGCTTCACGTCATGCTCAGCAAACAGTCGCATCAGTTGCTGGCTAAGGGCGAAATCTTCGTTGTAGATAACCAACGGATGCTGCGCCAGCTTTTGCGGCGAGATCGAGGTGATACCCTGCCACTGCGCCGTCTTCGGTACGAGGACGCAGAGCGGATAGCTAAAGAGCGACAGCGTGGTCAGACCGCTGGCCTCATCGACCGGTAGCGCGGTCATCGCCAGATCGAGTTCGCCGTTGCTAACCGCCTGCTGCACCGTCAACCCGCCGAACTCGGAAATTTTCAGCTCCACGCCGGGATAACGCAGGCGAAAGCGGCTGATGGGTTCGGCCATCAGCATGCCGACCATCGGCGGGATCCCCAGGCGCAGCACGCCTTTATTCAGATGGTTGATGTCGCTGAGCTCGGCTTTTAACTGGCTGAATTCGCCGAGTATCGCCTGCCCGCGTTCGAACACTACCCGGCCGGTATCGGTTAATAACAGCTTACGGCCATCACGGATAAGCAGGGTGCAATTGAGCTCGTCTTCCAGATTTTTGAGCATCTTGCTGATGGTGGGCTGCGTGACGAAGAGCTTCTCCGCTGCGCGGGTAAAGCTTTGCTGGCGGACGACTTCGACAAAATACCGCAACGTACGTATATCCATGATTATTCCCTGAGACTATACCTGTGATGATTTTAATTCATTTCTGTCCGCAAGGGCGGCTCTCTATACTGCACCCCTGACTTATTTTTAGGGAATTCCGCTCATGGCCTTCGCGCCAGCACGTGTTGCGCCTTTCGTGATGCAACGTCTTCAGGTACCGGTTCAGGTACTGCTCTATGCCGGGTTGTTTGTCTGCGCTGAATATCTGGTTAATTGGCTACATCTCCCGCTTCCTGCCAATCTTGTCGGCATGTTGATGCTTCTGATGCTTATCGTCTGCCGGGTGATACCGCTAAACTGGGTGCGTGCAGGCGCGCGCTGGCTACTGGCGGAGATGCTGCTGTTTTTCGTCCCGGCGGTGGTTGCCGTCGTTAACTATGCGCAACTGCTGATGATAGACGGCTGGCGCATCTTCCTCGTCATCGGGCTAAGCACCACCATGGTACTGGGCGCCACGGCCTGGGTAGTGGATAAGGTCTATCGCTACGAAGTGAGCAGGTTGAAAGATGAGTGATTTTACCCTGAGCGTGCTGTGCCTGGCGGTCACCCTCGGGCTCTATTTCGCCAATAAACGCCTCTATCGCCGCTTCCACAAACTGCCGTTGATGCCGCTGGTGCTCACACCGGTACTGTTGGTGCTGATCCTCGTCTTTGGTCATATTTCCTACCAGAGCTATATGGGCGAGTCGCACTGGCTATTGTGGCTATTAGGGCCGGCCACCATCGCCTTCGCCGTACCGGTCTATGACAACATGGCGATTATTAAGCGTCACTGGATGTCGTTGACCGCCGGTGTCGTGACGGCTTCGGTGGTGGCGGTGACCACTTCCGTCTGGCTGGCGCGTCTATTTACTCTTTCTGATGAGATCCAGCGAAGCCTGGCGGTACGCTCGGTGACCACTCCGTTTGCGCTGGCGGCAGCGAAACCGCTCGGCGGCCAACCGGATCTGGTGGCGTTATTTGTGGTGGTTACCGGAGTCTTCGGCATGGCGATTGGCGACGTGCTGTTCTTACGCCTGTCGATCAGCGCCGGAATGGCGAAAGGGGCTGGGTTCGGCGCAGCGTCGCACGGCGCCGGGACTGCCCGCTCCTACGAACTTGGCCAGCAGGAGGGCGTGGTCGCCAGCCTGGTAATGATGCTCTCCGGCGTGGTAATGGTTCTGGCGGCGCCGCTAGTACGCTGGGCAATATTTTAATATTCAGCAGTTTTACCTCAAAGTGCAGTAGGTAAGGCTGCTGATATTAGAATGATTTAAGAAACTACGTATATATAAGACGTTTGGCTTAATTGATATTTAAAGTGTTTAGGCTTTATTCCGAATCCATCAAAATGCATTAACTTTCTTTATGGCTGAAGGTGTATCTAATTGGTTGATGTTTATGGTTTTATATTGTGTGATGACAGATGATGAATCTCAGCTAATAAGTGATGTTAGCTCTTCTTATTGAAAAATATTTTCTGCACGATATTCTTTTTACGTGGGCTATTATTATTGAATGGATTCAATGAGTGACCACGTGATCAAATAAATTGCTCTTATCATTATTGGCATAGCAAATTTGTAATGCGAATATTGAATTCCATTCTCTAATAAACCTGCATGAAGCAATTGACGGATTGATTGTCATTTAAAATGGATATGGGAATTCATATGAAAATTAGTAAGAAATATGCGTTAAGCGCGCTGGCAATTTCTGCCTCCTGCATGCTGTCGACTTTTACACAAGCTGCATCGAATACTATTACTTTCAACGGTACCGTTTCTGATACCACCTGTACCGCAACAATTGATGGTGGAGTGACATCTATCGAAATGGGTACCACTTCAGTGGCGGACTTGAAAGCGAATACCTTTGGTGCGGCGAAGAATTTTTCATTTTCACTCGCTAACTGTCCTTCTACTGAAGAAGGGGGCAACGCTGTCGCCCGCATCACCTTCGGTGGCGAGGCAGATGCTGCGAACAGTGATTACTTCAAAAACCAGGCCACGAGTTCTGCTGCTTCCGGCGTTGCGGTCGCCATTTTTGATAACGAGGGTAATCTGCTGAAAAATAACGAAGAAGGTGCCGATGTCGATATTTCATCCGGGGCAGCAACTATTCCTTTTACTGTGAAAATGGTCAAGTCAGGCGCTTCTGATCCTACGAAAGGTACGGTAAATACGACAGTGACCTATAACGTGACTTACTATTAATTTATTTTATACGGAGAAAGGGGAGCTGGGTGTAGATTCCCCTTTATTTAGGGATATATGAGAAATTGTTTATTCTTTATTAGCTTATTGCTAACTTTTTCGAATGCACAAGCGAGCGTGGTGGTGGGCGCGACTCGTGTGATATTTGATGGCGCCAAAGAGAGTACGGTGGTTGGTGTTGATAATAAAGATAATACTACTAATACTGTTCAGTCCTGGCTTTCTGTCGTTGATACGTCATCGCCAGTAAAAGACGCTTTTATTATCACACCACCGCTATTTCGATTAAATTCGGGAGAGAAAGGATTTGTCCGGATCGTGCGCTCAGGGAAACCATTGCCAACAGATCGCGAGTCTATGCTCTGGTTAAATGTTAAAGGCATACCCGCGATGGACAATGTGCCAGATAAAAATACGGTGCAGTTTGCCATTAACTCTAAAATTAAACTTATTTATCGTCCAAAAGAACTACAGGGCCAAATACCAGAAAACTATGCGGATAAATTACAATGGCGCCGCGATAGCAATTTTTATAGTGTTATAAATTATTCACCATTGTATATGAACTTCTCACAAATAAAGATTAGCGGTCAGAATATATCTGGAATATGGTTCGTTGCACCATTTTCTACGTTAAAGATACCGGCAAAAGCTATTTTATCCTCTGCGGGAAGTAAAGAAATCACATGGAGCGTGATTAATGATTATGGCATGGCAGGGAAAAAATATTCCGCAATCATACAGTAGCATTGCTCTGTTTCAGATTCCAGGGTATATCGGAGTAGCATTTCTGCTATACGTTACTACCCTAAGTTCTGGCGCGCAAGCCGGAGAATACTTCAACCCTCATTTACTGGAAGTGACTGAAAGTAGTGCTACCGCTGTGGATTTATCCTGGTTATCTCAGGATACGATTCCTCCCGGTAGTTATAATCTGGATATTTATATTAATGATAAATATATATCTTCCGAGGTTGTTGAATTTAAAAAAAACACGGATAACCAGCAGATAAAGGTTCAACCCTGCATTGGCGTTGAGCTGTTAAGATCATGGTCGATTAGTACCGAGCGTTATCCGCAGTTAGCGGATATGGCAACGCATTGTGCCCGTCTTTCTGTTATTCCTGGACTTGAATACTCCGTATCGTTATCGCAGCAGCGCCTCGCACTTTCCGTGCCGCAGGCGGCTTTGCTTAATCGCCCTGGAGATTATGTTCCGGAAGAACAGTGGCAGCAAGGAATAAACGCGGGTTTGCTTAACTACAGTTTGTCGGGGCAATGGAATACACCGCGGCACGGCGGTAGCGCCACCGAAAGTCAGTTTGCGAGTTTGCAGCCTGGCATAAATTTAGGGCCGTGGCGTCTTCGCAACTATAGCACGTTTGATCATGGCGATGACGGCAGCCACTGGCAATCGGTTTATAGCTATCTTGCTCGCGATATTCATACCTTGAGAAGCCAATTCGTTCTGGGTAATACGTATACCTCATCAGGTATATATGACAGTATGAATTTTACTGGTCTGCAACTAAGCTCGGATAAGGAAATGCTGCCGGACAGTCTGCATGGTTTCGCGCCAACGATTAAAGGTATCGCGCGTACTACCGCCGAGGTCACCGTTTATCAGAATGGTTACAGTATCTATAAAACAACGGTTGCCCCCGGGGCCTTCGAGATTAAGGATCTTTATTCAACGGGGAGCGCAGGCGATCTCAACGTTAATATTAAAGAGTCCGATGGTAGTGAGCAAAATTTTATCGTGCCTTATGCGTCGCTTGCCATTTTGCAGCGAGAGGGGCAGTTGGACTATGCCTTTAGTAGCGGAAAAACGCGCGCGACCAGTTCTGGCGATAAAGAATATAATTTTATCCAGTCGACAGCGGCATACGGCGTTTCAAGCAATATTACGTTATATGCTGGATTGCAACAGGCTGAAGATAAATATACTAATATATTAATGGGTTCTGGTTTTAACTTAGGCAGTATTGGCGCGTTGTCGTTTGACGCTTCTCAGTCATTGGCAGATATTAAACAAAACGAAAACCGTTCTACGTTATCGCAAAAAAAAGGACAATCTTTACGTCTGCGCTTTAGTAAGAGCTTTATACGGACGGGAACTAATTTTTCGGTTGCGGGTTATCGCTATTCTACCGCGGGATATTACTCCTTTCAGGATTTTATCGATAATGCCTCAAATGACCGCGATTGTTGTACCTTAAATGGTCGGAAAAAAGGGCGCTTTGATGCCTCAATATCGCAATCACTATTTGGACACGGTTCTCTGTCGCTGTCTTTAGTCAATGAAACCTACTGGGATAGTTCGCGAATGGAGTCTCTGGGTATTGGCTATAGCGGGTCTGTGGGAAAAGTCTCGTATTTTATTAATTACTCATATAACCGAAACGTGCAAAGTAGCGAAAATAGTACCGAGACTAAACCTGACAGCGATACCCTTGTGTCTTTAACGCTGTCTCTGCCGCTCGGCGAGAGTCTCTCATCTAACTACAGCATGAGTTCTGGCCGTACCAGCGACACTACCCACAGCGTAGGACTGAACGGCATGATGCTGGCGGATCGATCGCTTAACTGGAATATTCAGCAAGGTTATAACGCCAGTAATAAAAGCACCTCCGGAAATATTGGCGTGGATTATCAGAGTTCCAGAGGAGATATTTCCGGCGGTTACGGCTATGACCATTATAGCAATCATTATAACTATTCATTACGCGGTGGCATGATCGCCCACGCCGGTGGACTCACGCTTTCCCGATTCCTCGGCGAGAGTTCCGCCCTGATTGCCACGCCCGGTGTGGGTGATGTGGCGGTACGCGGACAAACCAATGTCACTACCGATTCCACAGGTTACGCAATTGTGCCATATATTCGGCCGTACCATATTAATAACCTGTCATTGGATGAACAGCAGATTGCAGGTGCGGAGATCGATAATGTGGTGAAAAACGTGGTACCGACGCGCAACGCGATAGTAAGAGTGCAATACGATACTTATATTGGAGCGAAAGCGATGGTCACTTTAAAGACGCGGACCGGTGTCGCGCCGTTCGGCGCCATTGTGACTTTAGAAAAACAGCCGCAACGGCGCCAGGATATTCGCAGCAATATTGTTGGTGATGACGGGCAGGTTTATATGACAGGGCTTCAGCAAAAAGGAACCATGCTGGTGAAATGGGGTGAAGGAGACAATGAACAATGCCGCGCAAACTATGATTTGACGGGTAGAGGAAAAAAACAGGAGATTATTTTTTATCAAACACTGTGTCATTAATTTATGCAATTGCTCAAAGCAATGGGGTTTTATAATGGGTGATGTTAAAAATATTGGCGGTATCTTGATTTGTTTATTAGGTTATTTAATCTGTGGGTTGTTTGTTATTTCGCCACCAGTTTTCGCCTATGAGGATTCAAGTACGCTCAATTTTAATGTTTCCGGAAACATTGAGGAGCCATCCTGTAACGTTGAAATAAAACCCTCTACCACCATTGATCTAGGCACGGTGTCGTATCAAACGCTTACCGGCAAAGCGGGTTCTAGTGGGGAAAGCACGCCGGTTAAGCTTGAGTTTAGTAACTGCTCCGCGGGAATCTCTACGGTCACCTTATCCTTCAGTGGCTCCTATTTTGATGATGCCCATGCTTCAATTTATAAAAACTATCAAACCGGTAGTGATGGGGCCAGCGGTGTCGGAATGCAACTGCTTAGCCAGGCGGATAACCAGCCATTAGGGCCGAACGATCGGTATGTTTATACGTTTGATGATAGTGCTGGCTCTCATACATTTAACATGATCGCCAGAATGTATTCACCCTACGGAAAAATTAGTGCTGGCATTGTGGGATTTACCGCGACCTTTGATGTCACCTATAAATAACTATTACATGCAGGAGGATGCATGAAAAAATTTATCTGGCTAGCTCTGTTCCTGTTTACTGAGTTTAGCTGGGGGTGTGGCGGGATAAATTACGGTGATATATCCATGACTAATTTACCTGAGAAGATTTTAGTTAGTGCCGGGAATTACTCAGCCGGAACAGTATTATATGACTCAGGAAAAATAACTCATTCGTCAACCGCTCTAACTAATTGTGAAGGAGATATCTACGCTCTCTTTCAGTGGGCCTCAAATAATGCAGGTAGTTTGCTCGGGGATAATATCTATACCACCTCGTTACAAGGCGTTGGATTGAGAGTCAAAGTCTGGCTAAACATTACCGGGGAATATGACGGCGATAGTGGTGATTTCAGTAGTGACTATCAGACGCATTTTATTGGTGATGCTAATTACTATCTTGGTAAACCTTCCGGGCTACTGGATTATTATGCTTCAACCAGTTATTCACCCGCTTACCAGCTGCAGTTAGTGGCGACAGGCGGTCCAATAGCGACAAATAGTAAACTGTCTTTGACCGATCCGATCGCTACGGTTTCTGCGAAAGATAGCACAGGCACTATCGTGATTTCGCAACTGCATATTAGCGGCACCACCACGATTCAACTGACCCCGATGGGCTGTGTAACCAATAGCTCGGGGCTGAACTTCGAGATGGGTACGGTCAGCGCTTCGGCGTTTAATTCAGCGACGAAAGTGGGCTCAGCTCGGCAGTCGGTCACGCTCTCCTGCGAACCGGGCACTAACGTCTCGATGCGGGTGACGGCGGCACAAGCGGGCGGTGATAATCCTGATAACACGGTGATGGCGCTGACAGCAGATAGCAATGTCGCCACCGGTGTTGGCGTCCAGCTCAATCTGAATGGCGAGGCGCTACCGTTGAATACGGATATCAGTTTGTATTCTTCAAGCCGCACGACGGTGACCAATAGCGACGCGGATGCCGGTTATACCGTCTTTACCAACCCTGATAGCCCCGGCGGTGCTACCGCTTTGCAGACATTATCGTTTTCTGCCAACTATTATAAGACGGGGGCTGAGGTGACGGCGGGGCCGGCAAATGCGAGCGGGGTGATAACCTTTACCTATAACTAAAACACAGCCTCTTCCTCAAGGCGAGGAAGAGGCTGATACACTTAGTGCGCCTGACCGCGTTCGATACCGATACCGGTTTGCGAACGGATAAACTGAGCGCGGAACTGCTCGCGCTCGCGCATCCCTTCGGCGGAGTTATCGGTAATCGAGAACAGCCAGATGCCGATGAAAGCGATGGCGATGGAGAACAGCGCCGGGTATTCGTATGGGAAGATGGCTTTCTCGTGTCCGAGGATCTGCACCCAAATGGTTGGGCCGAGGATCATTAAAATCACCGCAGTGAGCAGGCCGAGCCAGCCGCCGATCATCGCGCCGCGGGTGGTCAGCTTCGACCAGTACATCGACAGCAGGATAATCGGGAAGTTACAGCTGGCAGCGATAGAGAACGCCAGGCCGACCATGAAGGCGATATTTTGGTTTTTGAACAAAATCCCCAGCAGAATCGCTACCACGCCCAGGATCAGCACGGTAATTTTCGACACTTTCAGTTCTTCACGTTCGGTCGCCCCTTTCTTGAACACGTTGGCATACAGGTCATGAGAGACCGCCGATGCCCCCGCCAGCGTCAGCCCGGCGACTACCGCCAGGATCGTGGCGAAAGCCACCGCCGAGATAAAGCCAAGGAACAGATTACCGCCGACGGCATCCGCCAGATGCACCGCCGCCATATTATTGCCGCCGATAAGCTGACCGGCGGCGTCTTTAAACGCCGGATTCGCTCCCACCAGCATGATGGCACCGAAGCCGATGATAAAGGTAAGAATATAAAAGTAGCCCATGAAACCGGTGGCGTAGAACACGCTCTTACGCGCTTCTTTGGCGTCGCTCACGGTGAAGAAACGCATCAGAATATGCGGCAGACCCGCGGTACCGAACATCAGGCCGAGACCGAGCGATAGCGCCGAGATGGGGTCTTTCACCAGCCCGCCGGGGCTCATGATCGCCGCCCCTTTCGGATGCACCGCCATCGCTTCGGCGAACAGATTATTGAAGCTGAAGCCGACGTGCTTCATCACCATAAAGGCCATAAAGCTGGCGCCGAACAGCAGCAGGACCGCTTTGATAATCTGCACCCAGGTGGTGGCAAGCATGCCGCCGAACAGTACGTACAGCACCATCAGCACGCCGACCAGCACCACCGCAACGTGGTAGTTGAGGCCGAACAGCAACTGGATGAGCTTACCGGCGCCAACCATCTGCGCAATCAGATACAGCGCCACCACCACCAGCGAACCGCAGGCGGAGAGGGTGCGGATCGGCCCCTGCTTTAGGCGGTAAGATGCTACGTCGGCAAAGGTGTAACGGCCGAGGTTACGCAGGCGTTCGGCGATCAGAAACAGAATAATCGGCCAGCCGACGAGGAAGCCGAGCGAATAGATCAGTCCATCGTAGCCGGAGGTGTAGACCAGCGCCGAAATGCCGAGGAACGAGGCCGCGGACATAAAGTCGCCGGAAATCGCCAGCCCGTTCTGGAAGCCGGTAATATTGCCGCCAGCGGTGTAGTAATCGCTGCGCGAACGTACGCGTTTTGACGCCCAGTAAGTGATGTACAGCGTCAGGGCGACGAAAATCACGAACATGATAATCGCCTGCCAGTTGGTCGGCTGACGCTGCACCGCGCCGGTAATGGCATCGGCGGCGTTAGCGGCGAAAGGGAGCGTGGCGGCAAGCGCCGTCAGGACTTTTTTCATGATGCTTGCACCTCGCTGATCACGCTTTTGGTCAACTTGTCGTATTCGCCGTTTGCCCGCCAGACGTAAATCCCGGTCAGGACGAAGGACACAATAATGACGCCGATACCAATAGGGATGCCGCGGGTCACGCTGGTGCCTTCATGCAGAGGCGTCCCCAGCCAGCCGGGCGCGAAGGCGATAAGCAAAATAAAGCCTACGTAAATGACCAACATAATGACTGACAGAATGGCGGCAAACCGTTGCCGTGATGCAACTAACTCCCTGAAATGCGCACTATTTTCTATCCGCTGACAAATTTGTTCATTCATCTTCGCGTCTCCAGAGGTAACCCTTATGTCATCCATCGGCTATCCGTCGGCAACAGTGACTCGCCCGACGCTATTGCGTCGAGTCGTCGCTGATTTACCGCTTTCCTGCTGAATAGAATCCTTGGGGGGAGTTTATGTTTTTAACCTCTCCCTCCTAAGAGGGAGAGGGGGTAGGGAATAGGTTAAGGTTATGACGGCATCGCAATGGCCTGCTTCTCTTCGAGCAGTTTGTCCACTACGCCCGGATCGGCCAGCGTCGAGGTATCCCCGAGATTACTGGTATCGCCAGCGGCAATCTTACGCAGAATACGGCGCATGATTTTGCCGGAGCGGGTTTTCGGCAACGAGTCAGTCCAGTGCAGTACATCCGGCGTCGCCAGCGGGCCAATCTCTTTGCGTACCCAGTTACGTACTTCGGCATACAGCTCCGGCGTCGGCTCTTCGCCGTGATTCAGCGTCACGTAGGCGTAGATGGCCTGGCCTTTGATGTTATGCGGAATACCGACCACCGCCGCTTCGGCGATTTTCGGATGTGAAACCAGCGCGGATTCAATTTCCGCGGTGCCCAGACGGTGGCCGGAGACGTTCAGTACGTCATCGACGCGACCGGTGATCCAGTAATAACCATCTTCGTCGCGACGTGCGCCGTCGCCGCTAAAGTACATATTTTTAAAGGTTGAGAAGTAAGTCTGCTCGAAGCGTTCATGATCGCCAAACAGGGTACGCGCCTGGCCAGGCCAGGAGTCGGCGATCGCCAGGTTGCCCTCGGTCGCGCCTTCCAACGGCGTCCCTTCGTTGTCCACCAGTACCGGCTGGACGCCGAAGAATGGACGCGTGGCGGAACCGGCCTTCAGTTCGGTGGCGCCCGGCAGCGGGGTGATCATGAAGCCGCCGGTTTCGGTCTGCCACCAGGTGTCCATCACCGGGCATTTTTCGTTGCCGATCTTCTTCCAGTACCACTCCCAGGCTTCCGGGTTAATCGGCTCGCCGACCGAGCCAAGGATGCGCAGTGAGGAACGATCGGTACCTTCGATAGCTTTGTCGCCCTCCGCCATCAGCGCGCGGATCGCCGTCGGCGCGGTGTACAGAATATTGACCTGATGTTTATCCACTACCTGGCACATGCGCGCCGGGGTCGGCCAGTTTGGCACGCCTTCAAACATCAGCGTGGTGGCGCCGCAGGCCAGCGGGCCGTACAGCAGGTAGCTGTGACCGGTGACCCAGCCCACATCGGCGGTGCACCAGTAGATATCGCCCGGATGATAATCAAAGACGTATTTGAAGGTAGTCGCCGCATACACCAGGTAGCCGCCGGTAGTGTGCAGCACGCCTTTCGGCTTGCCGGTCGAGCCGGAGGTATAGAGGATGAACAGCGGGTCTTCGGCGTTCATTTCCACCGCTTCATGTTGGTCATCCGCTTTTTCAATCAGATCGCTCCACCACAGGTCGCGACCTTCCTGCCAGTCGATTTTGCCGCCGGTGCGTTTGAGGACCACCACATGCTCGATGCTGGTGACGTGCGGGTTTTTCAGCGCATCATCGACGTTTTTCTTCAGCGGGATGGCGCGACCGGCGCGTAACCCCTCGTCAGAGGTGATCACCAGGCGAGCGCTGGAGTCGATAATGCGTCCGGCAACCGCTTCCGGCGAAAAGCCGCCGAAGATAACCGAATGGATAGCGCCGATGCGCGCGCAGGCCAGCATGGCCACGGCGGCTTCCGGCACCATCGGCATATAGATTGCAACGACATCGCCTTTTTTAATGCCCAGATCGAGCAATACGTTGGCAAAACGGCAAACATCGCGATGAAGCTGGCGATAAGTGATATTTTTGCTCTGGCTGGCGTCGTCGCCTTCCCAGATGATAGCGGTCTGGTCGCCGCGCTCGTGCAGATGACGGTCGAGACAGTTGGCCGCGAGGTTCAGGGTGCCATCTTCATACCATTTGATGGAGATGTTTCCCGGCGCGAAAGAGGTATTTTTCACCTGTGTGTAAGGTTTGATCCAATCGAGGATTTTACCCTGCTCGCCCCAGAAGGCATCTGGGTTGCTGATGGATTGTTGGTAGTTCACCTGGTACTGTTGCGGATTCATCAGGCAATGTTCCGCAATCTCTGCGGGAATAGGGTGTTTATGTATTTGGCTCATGGCTTTTTTTCTCCTTTAACTTGTTAAATATATGTCAAATAACCGTTAAGAATAGGGGCTTTATGAGCTTTGTTTACTATTTGGGGGGCAGATCACGCATTGATTAAACTGAATGAAATTCAACCAAATGAAACTTTGAAGTGAAATAATTCATTTGCTGTATTTATAGAAACTGAATGTGTTAAATATTTTTTATAACAAATACTTATGCAATGTAATGCGCTGAAATGAGCGGATTTATGCAGAAAACCAGAGGAAAGCGCTGTTCTTAAAGGCTTGCGCAGCATGCCGTGCAAATGATACTGATATTGCGCGTTAAATAACCCCATAAAGCAACGCAACACAATTCATACCCCTTTCAGTGGGTGCCATTACCTCCCGGAATGGTGCCTTTCATTGAGGAAGTCAGTAGTGATGAAAAAAACAAAAGTCAGCCTGGCCTGGCAGATTTTGCTAGCCCTGGTGCTTGGCATACTTCTGGGCAGCTACCTGCATTACCACGCCGAAAGCCGTGATTGGTTAATCTCTAACCTCCTGACCCCGGCAGGCGATATCTTTATCCACCTGATCAAAATGATTGTCGTCCCGATTGTCATCTCGACGCTGGTGGTGGGCATTGCGGGTGTAGGCGACGCCAAGCAACTGGGCCGCATCGGCGCTAAGACCATCATCTATTTTGAAGTGATCACCACGGTGGCGATTGTGCTGGGGATCACCTTGGCGAACGTCTTCCAACCGGGCAGCGGCATTGATATGTCGCAGCTGGCGGCGGTCGATATCTCGAAATATCAGAACACCACCGCAGAGGTGCAGAGCCACGCTCATGGCCTGATGGGGACTATCCTGTCGCTGGTGCCGACCAATATCGTCGCCTCGATGGCGAAAGGCGATATGCTGCCGATTATCTTCTTCTCGGTGCTGTTCGGTCTGGGCCTCTCTTCATTGCCGGCGACCCATCGCGAACCGCTGGTCACCGTTTTCCGTTCTATCTCTGAAACCATGTTCAAAGTGACGCACATGGTAATGCGCTATGCGCCGGTCGGGGTCTTTGCCCTGATCTCGGTGACCGTCGCCACCTTCGGCTTCGCTTCGCTGTGGCCGCTGGCTAAGCTGGTTATCCTGGTTTACTTCGCGATTCTGTTCTTCGCGCTGGTGGTGCTGGGTATCGTGGCGCGGGTATGCGGGCTGAGCATCTGGATCCTGATTCGTATCCTTAAAGACGAGCTGATTCTGGCCTACTCAACGGCGAGCTCCGAGAGCGTGCTGCCGCGTATCATTGAGAAAATGGAAGCCTACGGCGCGCCGGCCTCAATCACCAGTTTCGTGGTGCCGACCGGCTACTCCTTTAACCTCGATGGTTCGACGCTATATCAGAGCATCGCGGCGATCTTCATCGCCCAACTGTACGGTATCGACCTTTCCCTGTGGCAGGAAATCACTCTCGTGCTGACGCTGATGGTGACCTCGAAAGGCATCGCGGGTGTACCGGGCGTCTCCTTCGTGGTGCTGCTGGCGACCCTGGGTAGCGTGGGGATCCCGCTGGAAGGGCTGGCGTTTATTGCCGGCGTCGACCGTATCCTCGATATGGCGCGTACCGCGCTGAACGTGGTCGGCAACGCGCTGGCGGTGCTGGTTATCGCCAAGTGGGAACATAAGTTTGATCGCAAGAAAGCGCTGGCGTATGAACGCGAAGTGCTGGGCAAGTTTGATAAAACCGCCCAATAAGATGTCAGAGCCCGGCCATTCGCGCCGGGCTTTTTTTAGCCTTTGGTTATCCTGTCGAACTCTTCACATCCGGTATCAAACCCCTCCTGACAGCTGACGTTAAGCCAGTGCAGCGCTTTTTGCGGGTTTGGTTCGATAAAACCTTTCTCTCCCTGCTGGAACATCATCCCTGCCCAGTATTCGGCATAGCCGGTGCGTGAAAGCGCCGAGCTGCCTTTGAAGTATTGCGCGGCCTTGAGGTCATCTTCCGGCGGCAGCACGCCGCTGGCGTAGATAAGCCCCAGCAGCATCTGCGCATCGACGGCGGAGTCGCTCTCTTCATCTTTGGCCGCATCCTGCAGCAACCTGATGGCGTGCGCATAATCGGTAGGGCCTGCCTGCTGATTGACCAGTACGCGGGCGAGGATAATCTCGCCGGCCTTGCTGCCGGCCTGCACGGATTTTTCCGCTAGCTGTCGGGCCTGTTGATAGTCGGCCTGCTGCGGGTTACGGATTTTAAGCTGAGCCAGCAGCGCCATCGCGTCGCCATCGCCCTGCGCCGCCGCTTTCTGCGCCCAGTATTCAGCCTGTTGATAGTTGCCGGAGCTAACCCAGGTGTCCGCCAGATAAAACTGCGCGCGTGGGTCGCCAGCTTCGGCCTGCTGTTGGTATTGGCTGCCCGGATCCGCAGCGTCTGCGGCGAAGCTTGTCAGCGCCAGCAGTAAATAGAGGTATTTCATTTTTTTATTATCAGTAAGGGAGACCCCCGCAGTATAAAGGGCGGCGGAAAAGAAGAAAATGGCGGGAATTAGCGGGGTGAATACCCGGAGAAGGCGCAACGTGCCGCCTCCGGGCTACGGTTCGGTATTTGGTTGGTAGCCCCGGTAAGCGTAAGCGCCACCGGGGAAGGGCCCGGATATCGGGTAAGGCCGCCGAACCTTAACCCATCGCGCTTTCGCGCAGGCGGGCTTTCAGCTTGTTGTACTCCTCGATCACGTACTGTTCCGCCGCGCGCTGATCGGCAATCCGCTCAACGTTAACCGCGCAGTACTTGTACTCCGGCGTTTTGGTTATCGGACTCAGGTTCTCCGACACCAGCTCGTTACAGGCGCCGATCCACCACTGGTAGGTCATGTACACCGCGCCTTTATTCGGCCGATCGCTGACCTGCGCGCGGGTGATGATGCGGCCCTTACGCGAATTGACCCACACCAGCGCTTCATCTTCGATGCCTAACCGTTCGGCGTCGGCGGTGTTGATTTGCGCATAGCCCGGTTCATCCGCCAGCGCTGCCAGCGCCGCGCAGTTGCCGGTCATCGAACGGCAGGAGTAGTGGCCGACCTCGCGCACCGTTGAGAGCACCATCGGATACTCGTCGGTGAGCTTATCGATCGGCGCGACCCAGTCGCAGGTGAAGAACTGCGCCAGCCCGTTCGGGGTATCGAACTTCTCTTTAAACAGATACGACGTCCCCTGGTCGGCGTCGGACTCATCGCGGCATGGCCACATGACATAGCCGAGCTCGCCCATTTTCTCATAGGTGGCGCCGTAGAAGTCCGGGCACAGATGCCGCAACTCATCCCAGATCTCCTGGGTGTTGTTGTAGTGCATCGGATAGCCCATCCGGGTGGCGATTTCGCTGATAATCTGCCAGTCGGTTTTCAGGTCCCACTTCGGCTCCACCGCTTTAAAGAAACGCTGGAAGCCGCGGTCCGCTGCGGTATACACGCCTTCGTGCTCGCCCCACGAGGTGGACGGCAGGATGACGTCGGCCGCGGCGGCGGTTTTGGTCATGAAAATATCCTGGACGATAACCAGTTCCAGCTGTTCAAACGCCTTGCGCACCGCGGAAAGCTCGGCATCGGTCTGCAGCGGATCCTCGCCCATAATGTACGCCGCGCGGACTTCACCGTGTTCGGCGCGGTGCGGCAGCTCGCTGATGCGATAGCCGGTATGTTCCGGCAGGCTGCCGACGCCCCAGGCTCTGGCGAACTTCTCGCGGTTTTCCGGGAACTTAACGTACTGGTAGCCCGGATAGGTATCCGGCAGCGCGCCCATATCGCAGGCGCCCTGGACGTTGTTCTGCCCGCGTACCGGGTTGACGCCGACGCTCGGCTTGCCGAGGTTGCCGGTAAGGATCGCGAGGCTGGTCAGCGAGCGCACGGTCTCCACGCCCTGGTAGAACTGGGTGACGCCCATGCCCCACAGGATGGCGGCGGATTTGGCGCTGGCGTACATCCGGGCGCAGGCGCGGATCTCCTGAGCGCTGACGCCGGTTATCTCTTCCACCGACTCCGGCGTATAACCTTCGACGATTTTGCGATACTC
This sequence comes from Klebsiella sp. CN_Kp088, assembly GCF_040064335.1. Classification (NCBI taxonomy): domain Bacteria; kingdom Pseudomonadati; phylum Pseudomonadota; class Gammaproteobacteria; order Enterobacterales; family Enterobacteriaceae; genus Klebsiella; species Klebsiella sp. CN_Kp088. The sequence continues at coordinate 86,864 of NZ_JBEAIQ010000030.1, forward strand.
CTCGAAGCCTTCGGAACGGCTGGCGACGAAGGATTTATCGTACAGATCCTCTTCAATAATGACGTGGCCAATGGCGTTGAGCAGCGCGATATTCGAGCCGTTCTTCAGCGCGATGTGCATGTCGGCGATGCGCGCGGTTTCAATCTTGCGCGGGTCGCAGACGATGATTTTCGCCCCGTTGCGTTTGGCGTTAATGACGTGATTCGCCACGATAGGGTGGGAATCCGCCGGGTTGTAACCGAAGATAAACACCAGGTCGGTGTTATCAATCTCCGTGATGGCATTACTCATGGCGCCGTTACCGACCGACTGGTGCAGACCTGCAACCGAAGGGCCGTGTCAGACGCGAGCGCAGCAGTCGACGTTATTGGTGCCAATAACGGCGCGCGCGAATTTTTGCATCACGTAGTTGGTTTCATTACCGGTCCCGCGGGAGGAGCCGGTGGTCTGGATCGCGTCCGGGCCATATTTTTCTTTAATGGCGCCAAGGCGGGTGGCGACGTAATCGAGCGCCTCATCCCAGGAGACGGCTTCCAGTTTGCCGCCACGCTGGCGACGGATCATGGGGGTTTTGAGACGCGGGGTCAGGATCTGGGTATCGTTAATGAAGTCCCAGCCATAATAGCCTTTCAGACACAGGGTTCCCTGATTGGTTTTCCCCTGCGCCGCCTCAGCCCGGACGATTTTGCCGTTATCGACCACCAGGTTGATTTTGCAACCTGATGCGCAATACGGGCAAACCGTGACGACTTTTTTCATCGGTTTTGCTCCAGTTAATCAATTAGCGCTGACGCGCAATCGACCGTCACTATGCATCTTCTATGCCATGTTTTCATTGTGGGTATTGACGGATAGTACGCGGCTTTTTTGGGCGAAATGCTGACGAAAAACAGGTCATCGTCAGTTTTGACGTGACGAAAAGCCAGGAGATGTGACGCCGATTATAAAAACGGCAGCGAAAAATGGATTTGTCGTCGCCCGCTTGCACAATCGACCAGACTGACACTATTCCCGCCAGGCAGAGGTAAACCATGAAACCGGTCATTTTAGTGATTGATGATGACGTCGCGATTTGCGAGCTGCTGAGCGACGTGCTCGGCGCCCACGCGTTTGAGGTGGTGGCCTGCCAGAACGGCGGCGAAGCGCTGGCGACGGTCGCCCGGCGCGCAGATATCGCGCTGGTGCTGCTGGATATGATCTTGCCGGATACCAATGGATTGCTGGTGTTACAACAGCTGCAGCGCACGCGGCCTGAGCTACCGGTGATAATGCTTTCCGGGCTGGGAAGCGAATCGGATGTGGTGGTCGGGCTGGAAATGGGCGCCGACGATTACATCGCCAAACCGTTTAATGCGCGGGTAGTGGTGGCGCGCGTAAAGGCGGTGCTGCGGCGCAGCGGGGCGATCGGCGCGGAAAGCCTCGTGCCGGGCGGGGAGCATGGGCTGTTGTTTAACGGCTGGCGGCTGGATACCCGCCGCTGTGAGCTGTTTAATCCCCAACAGCAGAGCGTGGCGTTAACCCAGGGGGAGTATGGATTGTTGCTGGCGCTGGCGCAAAACGCCCGCCGGGTTCTGAACCGTGAACAGCTGCTGGCGCTGACCCATAATGAGAGCATGGAGGTATTCGACCGCACGATCGATGTGCTGATCATGCGCCTGCGGCGTAAAGTTGAGGTCAATCCGCATCAGCCCACTTTGATTAAAACCCTGCGCGGGTTGGGCTACGTCTTCGCCGCTGACGTTATCCATAACGACAAAGCGGCGTAGGGCGAAAAGAGACCCGGCGCCGCTTTGCCGCGTTATTTCACCGTCCAGCCCTTGTAGCTGCTGACGTTATTTTTATCGATCATTTTCACCGGGATCAGCACCGGCGCGGCTGGCGCGGGCTTGCCCTGCAGAATGTCATAACCAATTTCTACCGCCTTCGCCGCCATGACCTGCGGGTCCTGCGCTGGCGTGGCGACGAACAGGGAATTCTTACGCTTCAGCGCCTCTTCGCCGTCCGGGCTGCCATCGACGCCCACGATAAAGAACTCATTACGTTGCGCCTGTTTCGCCGCCAGATCGGCGCCAATCGCCGTCGGATCGTTAATCGCGAACACGCCGTCAATCTTCGGATTCGCCGCCAGCAGCGACGTCATCACCTCCAGCCCGCCTTCGCGGCTGCCTTTCGCGTTCTGGTTGGCAGAGAGGATTTTGATATCCGGATGTTTTTTGAATTCGGTTTCGCAGCCTTCGACGCGGTTCTGCACCGCGGAAACCGGCGGCCCGTTGATAATCACCACGTTGCCTTTGTTGTTCAGGCGATCGCTAATGTATTTACAGGCCATCGCGCCGGCCTGGGTATTATCGGAGGTGATGGTGGCATCGGCGCCTTCGGCGGCGACGTCAACCGCCACAACCACGATCCCGGCCTCTTTCGCCCGCTTCACCGCCGGGCCGATACCTTTTGAATCAGCGGCGTTGAGGATGATCATATCGACTTTGGCGGCGATAAAGTTATCGATCTGCGCCACCTGCTGCCCCAGGTCGTAGCCGCTCGACACCAGCGTGACCTTCACTTTATCCCCCGCCAGCTTGCGCGCTTCCAGCTCGGCCCCCTTGGTGATTTGCACGAAGAACGGGTTGGCGAGGTCGCCCACCGTCACGCCTATCGCTTGTAGATCTTTGGCCGACGCAAAAGGGGAGGCGGCCAGCAGCGCGCCGGCACACAGCGCGGTCACTATCGGTTTTAAACGCATTCGCTTTTCCTCGCAGATAAGATGTTGTTGTTATGCACTTTGATGGTGTCGGGTACGGTATTTGTCGATCAGCACCGCTATGATGATCACCGCCCCTTTGATCACCAATTGCCAGAAGTAGGAGACGCCCATCAGCGTCATGCCGTTGTTGAGGGTGGCGATAATCAGCGCCCCCACCAGCGTACCGGTGATGGTGCCTATACCGCCGACGAAACTGGTGCCGCCGAGGATCACCGCGGCAATGGCGTCCAGCTCATAACCGACGCCGAGGTTGCCGTTGGCGCTGTACAGCCGCGAGGCGCTCATCACCCCGCCGAGCCCGGAAAGCAGCCCGCTCATGCCGTAGACGAACAGCAGCACCAGCCAGACTTTAATCCCCGTCAGCCGCGCCGCCTGCATGTTGCCGCCAACGGCGTAGATATGAATACCGAGGGTGGTGCGGCGCAGGATAAACCAGCACACCGCCACGACCGCCAGCGCTATCACCACCAGCCACGGCACCGGGCCGAGATAGTTATTGCCGATCCATTCAAAACTAATATCGGAGTTAATCACCGTGGTGCCGTCGGCCAGCAGATAGGCGGCGCCGCGCAGCGCGGTGTAGGTGCCAAGGGTGACAATAAACGGCGGTAACCCGGCGAAGGCCACCAGCGCGCCGTTGAACAGCCCGAGCAGCAGGCCGAGCATCAGCGCCGCCGGAATCGACAGCATCGCGAATGGCGGGATGAGCGATACCACCATCGCCGCAACCGCGGTGGTGCCGAGAATTGACCCCACCGACAGATCGATACCGCCGGTAAGAATAATAAAGGTCATCCCCGCCGCCAGCACGATGTTGATGGAGGACTGGCGGGTAATATTCAGCAGGTTGCTTTCGGTAAAGAAGTTCGGCGCGACGAAGCCGAACACCGCGACGATCAGGATTAAAATCGGCAGGATGCCGACGGTTTGCATCAGGTCGCCCATCAGCATTTTTTTTGCCGAGGCGGATTTCGCCGCCGGCGCGGAGGTCTCTTTCGGTATGCTCATGCTTGTCCTGCCTTTAGGTGAGAATCGTTCACGCCGGTCGCCAGCGTCATAATACTTTCCTGACTGATCTCGCCAACCTGCAACTCGCCGGCGATAGCGCCTTCGCGCATCACGTATACCCGGTCGCTCATGCCTACGATTTCCGGCAATTCGCTGGAGATCATTAAAATGGCGACGCCCTGGCGGGCCATCTGATTCATGATGCGGTAAATCTCGCTTTTGGCGCCGACGTCAACGCCGCGGGTCGGTTCATCCAGGATGAGAATGCGCGGGCCGATCGCCACCCAGCGTGAAATCAGCAGCTTTTGCTGATTGCCGCCGGAAAGCCCGCCGGCGCGCACCTGAGCATGCGGGACGCGGATGTTCAGCAGCTGGATGGCGTCATCGGAGATGGTTTGCGCCTTCTTACGGTCGAGCATTCCCCAGTTGGCGTCGCGCTCAAGCGTCGCCATGGTGATGTTCTCCTGCGCCGCCAGTTCGAGAAACAGCCCCTGTTCTTTACGGTTTTCGGTCAGAAAGCCGATCCCGAGGTCGATCGCTTCGCGCGGCGAGTGAATAACCACCGGCTCGCCGTCGATTTCAATGACGCCGCCCGTCGCTTTGCGGACGCCGAAAATCAGTTGCGCCAGCTCGGAACGCCCGGCGCCGACCAGCCCGGCGAGGCCAACGATTTCCCCGGCGTGCACCACCAAACTGCTGGGATGCACTTTGCCGCCGTCGCTGAGATCCTGCACCCGCAGGCGCGGCTGGCCGCGCGGGATATCGCGCTCTTTATTGAACAGATCGCTAAGCGGACGGCCAACCATCATGCGCACTAATTCGGGGGCGCTAAGGTGGTCGCGGGTGAGGCTGCCGACATACTGGCCATCGCGCAGCACGCTGACCCGGTCGGAGAGTTCATACACTTCGGCCATGCGGTGGCTGATATAGATGATTGCCATCCCTTCATCGCGCAGGCGTAAAATCAGCTCAAACAGGCGCTGAGTTTCTCGCGAGGAGAGGGCGGCGGTAGGTTCATCCATCACCAGAATGCGGCTGTTGCGATGCAGCGCGCGGGCGATTTCCACCTGCTGCTGTTCGGCGATAGTCAGCTTCATCACCCGGTCGCTGGCTTTGAACTGCGCGCCGAGCCGGTCGATAACCGCCTGCGCCTGGGACTCCATCTCTTTGCGTTGTACCAGACCGCCGCGGGAAAGCTCGCTGCCGAGGAAAATGTTTTCCGCGACGGTGAGATTCGGCGCCAGCTGCATCTCCTGATAGATAAGCGTAATCCCTGCCGCCAGCGCATCTTTCGGGCCTCTGATCGTCTGCGGTTGTCCGTCGATCAGGATCTCGCCGCTGGAGGCGGTATAGGCGCCGGCGAGGATCTTCATCAACGTGCTTTTTCCCGCGCCGTTTTCGCCCATCAGCGCGTGGATCTCGCCGGGCCAGACCGTCAGATCCACCCCTTTCAGCGCATAAAATTTGCCGAAAACTTTGGCGATGTTGCGCATGGATAGCACCGGTGTTCCCTGCATGCCTGCTCTCCTGGCTGCGTTGTCGATGTCGGCACTTCATCACCGCAACGTAAATGAGTGATGTCATCGGCCATTCATAATTGTCATATTTTTGAATAGTTAATGCAGATCACAATTACGCCGAGAAATTTTCTTCACCTTCGGCGATAGTCCGGGAATGATGGGAGAAAACGCCTGACCGGAGCCGCCATGTCTTCTCGCCATCCGTACTTTTTCGTTAGCGCCCGCGGTCGCCTGCTGTCATTTAACTTGTTGATGGTGGCGGTGACGTTAATGGTCGCCGGAGTGGCGATTTTCGGTTTTCGCCATGCCAGTCAGTTGCAGGAGCAGGTGCAGCTGCAAACGCTTAGCGACATGAGCGGCAGTATGAATCTGGCGCGTGATACCGCGAACGTCGCCACCGCGGCGGTGCGGCTGTCGCAGGTGGTTGGCGCGCTGGAGTATAAAAGCGAAGCGCAACGGCTGCTGGAAACCCAACAGGCGCTGAAGCATTCGTTGGGTCAGTTGGCCTCGGCGCCGTTGGCCCGGCAGGAACTGGCGCTGGTAGCGAGCATTATTCGTCGTAGCAACGAGCTGCAGCAGAGCGTCGCCGGCATGCTGGAACGCGGGCAACGCCGCCATCTGCAGCGCAATGAACTGCTGAGCGCGCTGTATCAAAACCAGAGCTATTTGCGCCATTTGCAGGATCTCAACGATCGGGATGGTAAACCGGAGATCGATCCTCAGCGTTTAAACGAGATGGACCGGTTGATCGTCGCCGCGATACACACTGCGACGCCGCGCTCGATCGTCCTGCAGCTCGATGACATCAGACGCTTTTTACCGCGCAACGATAGCGATTCTGCGCTGGCCTTTATCCTGCCGGATTTCAACGCCGAACTGGCGCGGCTGGCGCCGCTATCGGCGCAGCTTGAAGAGAGCGATCTGGCGATCGGCTGGTATATGTTTCATATCAAAGCGCTGGTTGCGCTGCTTAATGGCGATATTAATCAATATGTTGCCAGAGTCGCTCAAGCTTCGGAGGCGCGAGCGGCGCAAAGCCACCAGCAGTTGCGCTCCATCAGCACGTTTATCCTGCTGGCCGCGCTGCTGGCGCTGGCGATCACCGGGTGCGCTGGCTGGTATATCTATCGTAATCTTGGCCTCAATCTGAACGCGATATCCGGGGCGATGTCGCGGCTGGCGCACGGCGAGCAGAACGTGACGGTGCCGGCCCTGCAACGGCGTGATGAGCTTGGCGAACTGGCGCGCGCCTTTAACGTTTTCGCCCGTAATACCGCTTCCCTTGAACACACCACCCGCCTGCTGCGGGAGAAAACCACCCAGATGGAGATTGACCGCCTTGAGCGACAGGGGCTGGAGGAGGCGCTGCTGCATAGCCAAAAAATGAAAGCCGTCGGCCAGCTTACCGGCGGCCTGGCCCACGATTTTAACAACCTGCTGGCGGTGATTATCGGCAGCCTCGAACTGGTACAGCCGGATGAGCGCGATGCGCCGCGGATATCGCGGGCGCTGAAGGCTGCCGAACGCGGCGCCTTACTTACTCAGCGGTTGCTGGCCTTTTCGCGTAAACAGGCGCTGAACCCGCAGGCGGTGGCGCTGCAGCCGTTGCTGGAGAATGTCTGCGAACTGATGCGTCATTCGCTCCCCGCATCGTTGCGTCTCGAAATAGAAGCGCAGTCGCCTGCCTGGCCGGCGTGGATCGATGTCGGACAACTGGAAAACGCGATTATCAACCTGGTGATGAACGCCCGCGACGCTATGGAGGGGCGGTCAGGCGTTATCGCGCTACGAACCTGGAACCAGCGGGTCACCCGTAGCGGTGGACGGCGTCAGGATATGGTGGCGCTGGAGGTGATTGACCACGGCTGCGGCATGTCGCAGGAGATAAAAGCGCAGGTTTTCGAGCCCTTCTTTACCACCAAACAGACCGGTAGCGGCAGCGGTCTTGGGCTGTCGATGGTGTACGGTTTTGTGCGCCAGTCGGGCGGGCGCGTGGCGATTGAAAGCGCGCCGGGGCAGGGCACCACCGTTCGTTTGCAGCTACCGCGAGCCACGGCAGCGGCGGAGGATGAACGAACGCCGTTGGTTAGCGAACCGATGGTGAGCGGCGAGCGGCTGGCGCTGGTGCTGGAGGATGAAGCCGATGTGCGCCAGACGCTATGCGAGCAGCTGCATCAGCTGGGTTGGCTGACGTTGGAGGCGCAAAACGGCGAGCAGGCGCTGCAGATGCTGGCGGCCTCCGGGGATATCGCGTTGTTGATTAGCGATTTAATGCTTCCTGGGGGGCTGAGCGGCGCCGAGGTCATTCACGAAGCGCAACGCCGCTTCCCGGCGGTGGCGCTGCTATTGATTAGCGGCCAGGATTTGCGCCCGGCGCATAATCCGGCGTTGCCTGAGGTTGAACGACTGCGCAAGCCTTTCACCCGCACGCAGCTGGCGCAGGCGTTGCGTGCGGCGATGGCGCGGATTTGAGATTCCTCCGCTACACGCGGCAAATAGGGTTGATTAAGGTACCACCAGTACCCTGATGAGACTGGCCACGATGAAACGTTACGCAACCGCTCTGTTTTTTTGCACGCTGGCGCTGAGCAGCCAACTGGCCCATGCCGATATTATTGACGACGCTATTGGCAATATTCAGCAAGCCATCAACGATGCCTACAATCCGGACAGCAGCCGTTCCGACGACGACGACGGGCGCTATGACGACGGACGCTACGATGACGGCAGCTATCAGGGCAGCCGCCAGCAGCGTAGGGATAACCAGCAGCAATATAACGATCGCCAGCGCCAGCTTGACGACCGCCGTCGCCAGCTGGATGAACGCCAGCGCCAGCTTGATAGCGATCGTCGCCAGCTGGAGAGCGACCAGCGCCGCCTCGACGACGATTATTGAGTTTCCTTGGCCACAATGCCGGCTAATCCAGCACGATCTCCATGCCGTCGTATCCCGCCTCGAACCCTTTCGGCAGCGGGTTAGTCATCATCCACTGGTCGAACTGATGGCTGATATGGGTGAGGATCACCCGCGGGCAGCCAAGTACCTGGTTCAGCGCGCGCACGGTATTCAAGTCGCTGTGGTTGCGCGGCGTCTCTGTTCTTGGCTCGTGGCTGCAATCGATGACAATCACCTGCGGCTGATTATTAAGTAAAAACTTCAGCGTCTTCTCCGGCAGCCCGGCGGTATCCGCAAGCCAGGCCACCCGGCTGTGCGCCGACTCCAGCAGATAGCCGTAGGTTAGCTTCGAGTGGATTAACGGCAGCGGCGTGACCTGTAGCCCCTGTAATTCAAATACCGTGAAGGGGATAACGGTGTGGCTAAAATCGAGGATGCCGGGATGTTTAAACAGATCGTCGCAGCCGATGTCATCCGGCGGGCCGTACACCGCAATCGGATCGCCCACCCCCCAGCGCAGGGGGAACAGCCCCTGCACGTGATCCATATGGTAATGCGTCAATAAAATCTGCTGGAAGCTGCCAGCGGGCTGGCGTTCCGCCAGATCCGCCAGCCCGGCGTCGAGCAGCGTGACCGCATGGTTAAAGCGCACCACCGCGCTGCAGGGGCGGCGGCGATAGCGTGCATCGACGCGGGCGCGCTGGCAGGCGGCGCAGTCGCAGCCGAAGACCGGCACCTGCTGGGCGCCGCCGGTGCCGGTCAGGCGGATCGTCAGGCTCATCGTATTACCTTACCCTCAGGCATGCTGATTCTCTTCACGTCCGGCGTGCTGGCGCAACAGCTGGAAGAAACGCTCTACCGATTGCCCGAGGCTGCCGTCGTTATTCAACGTCAGGCAATCGGCCGGTTTATAGCGCGCGGCGCGTTGCAGGCGTTGGGCGATTTCCACGGCATTTTCCCGACCGCGCTGTTCAAGCCGCTGGCGCAACACCGTTGGCGAAACTTCGAGACAAATCGGTACCAGTACGTCATCGTAACGTTCCCGCGCCTGCGCCAGATGCGCGCGCGAGCCGTTGGCGACCACATCAAAACCGGCATGCAGCCAGAGGTCGATCTCTATGCCGACGCCATAGTAATTATTGTTGGCATGCCAGCTTAGCGCGAAAAGATTACGCTCGGCGCGGGTGAAAAACTCATGCTCGCTGAGCGCAATATGGTTCTCGCAGCCCACCAGGTGCGGGCGGGTGATGTAGCGATGCGCGACCAGCAGTTGCGGATGCTCACGCTGGCGCAGCGCGGCCAGCAGACTATCCTTTCCCGACCCCGAGGGGCCGACCAGCCAAATCAGTTTTCCAGGCATTAAAAGACCCTCTTTCCCTGACGCCAGACGTGATCGATATGGACGTGCTGGCCGCGGCGGTGCGCGAGCACCAGATCGGCGCGTTTGCCTTCGGCGATGACGCCGCGGTCATGCAGGCCCAGCGCCTGCGCAGGATGTTTGCTGACCAGACGGACAGCCTGCGCCAGCGTGAAAGCGTTGTCGTCGCTATCGGCGATGCGGAAAGCGGCATCAAGCAGGCTGGCGGGGTAGTAGTCGGAAGAGAGAATATCCAACAGGCCGCTGGCGGCCAGTTGATGCGCGGCGACATTGCCGGAATGCGAGCCGCCGCGCACGATATTCGGCGCCCCCATCAACACATTCATTCCGTGCTGGCGCGAAGCCTGCGCGGCGGCCAACGTGGTGGGAAATTCGGCAATCACGCTGCCAAGCTGGTGGGATTCGGCGACATGTTCATGAGTGGCGTCGTCGTGGCTGGCGAGAGCGATTTGGCGCTCCCGACACATTGCGGCGATAGCCTGGCGATTAGGCTGCGACCAGGCCGCCGCCAGCGCCATTTGCTCTTCTTCGAAGCGTTGCATCTGCTCGCTGCTGAGCTGATATTTGCCCTGATAATATTCGCGATATTTTTCGCGGTTGGCGAACTGGCGTTGACCCGGCGAGTGGTCCATCAGCGACACCAGGGTGACCGGCTCGCGGTCGACCAGCTTTTCAAACAGCGGCAGAGTGGTGTGGTGCGGCAGTTCACAGCGCAGATGCAGGCGGTGCTCGGCGCGGTTAAGCCCGCGTTTTTGCGTCTCTTCCACCGCGTTGATCATCTTTTCCAGATTCTCAAGGCGGTCGCCGCCGTCGCGCACGTCGCCAATCGCCACGGCGTCGAGTACGGTGGTGATGCCGCTGGCGACCATCAAAGCATCGTGGCTGCTCATCGCCGAGTGTGCAGGCCAGTCAACCTTTGGCCGCGGGGTGAAAAATTTATCCAGGTTATCGGTATGGAGTTCGATAAGCCCCGGCAGCAGCCAGCCTCCTTCGCCATCGAGGGCACCGGGCAGCCGGCTCTGGCTTTCGGCAAAGGCGTAAATTCGTCCCTCCTGCACTTCCAGCGAACCGTCGATGGTTTCGTCTTCCAGTACCAGCTTTACGTTATTGATTATCATACTGTGATACCCATTGGGTGCAGGCGGTCGGCGACCTGGCCGCGTACCGTTTCATCATGGAAAATACCGACGATAGCTGCGCCGCGCGCTTTAGCCTGCTGGATCAGCGCCACCACCGCAGCGCTGTTGTTGGCATCCAGCGAGGCGGTGGGTTCATCGAGGAGTAAAATCGGATAGTCGACCGCAAAACCGCGGGCGATGTTGACCCGCTGCTGTTCGCCGCCGGAAAAGGTGGACGGCGCCAGATGCCACAGACGCTCCGGCACGTTGAGCTGGGTCAGCAGGCGGGCGGCTTTAGCGGCGCTCTCTTCGCGCGGCGTACCGAGGTCGAGCAGTGGCTGCATGACGACTTCCAGTGCGGATATCCGCGGGATCACCCGCAGAAACTGGCTAACCCAACCGATAGTGGTTTTACGCACTTCCAGCACCTTGCGCGGCGTGGCGGTCACCAGATCTACCCATTCGTCGCCGTGGCGGATATGAATATGACCGCTGTCCGGCAGATAGTTAGCGTACAGCGAGCGCAGCAGCGTCGATTTGCCGCTGCCGGAATGGCCGTGCAGCACCACGCACTCCCCGGCGTTAACGGTGAGCGAAGCGTCGGCGAGCACCGGCAGGCGTACGCCGTGCTGTTGGTGCAGAACAAAGGTTTTATGGATGTTTTCAACGCGGATCATTTTAGCCCTCTCGGGGTTGGAGTACCGGGTGGCGCTTCGCTTACCCGGCCTACTAATAACGCACCTGTAGGCCGGATAAGGCGCAGCCGCCATCCGGCAAAACAGCATCAATTCTGCAACACCGACGACACCAGCAGCTGGGTGTAAGGATGGTGCGGATCGTCGAGCACCCGGTCGGTTAAGCCACTTTCCACCACCTGTCCTTGTTTCATCACCAGCAGGCGGTTCGCCAGAAGGCGGGCGACGCCGAGATCGTGGGTGACTATCACCGCCGCCAGACCCAGCTCCACCACCAACCCGCGCAGGAGATCGAGCAGGCGCGCCTGTACCGAGACGTCCAGCCCGCCGGTGGGTTCATCCATAAACACCAGTTTCGGCTGCGTCACGAGATTGCGGGCGATTTGCAAGCGCTGCTGCATGCCACCGGAAAAGGTGGTCGGCAGGTCGTCGATGCGGGAAGGCGGGATCTCCACCTCCTGCAGCCAGCGTTCGGCGGTGGCTCGAATGTCGCCGTAGTGGCGAGCGCCGGTCGCCATCAGCCGTTCGCCGATGTTGCCGCCCGCCGAGACCTGGCGACGCAGGCCGTCCATTGGGTGCTGATGCACGACGCCCCATTCGGTGCGCAGCAGGCGGCGGCGTTCGGCTTCGCTCATGGCGTACAGGGAGCGCTGTTGATACCGCACTTCACCCTGTTGTGGCGCCAGACGAGCGGAAATCGCTTTCAGCAGCGTGGTTTTACCGGAGCCGGATTCGCCGACGATGCCGAGCACTTCGCCCGGCCACAGCTCGAAAGAGACATCGCTAAAACCTTTTCCCGGCGCATAGAGATGGGTCAGGTGATTAACTGTAAGTAACGGCTGGCTCATTTTTTCTGCGCCTCGCTCTGTTGGCGGCAATAGTCGGTATCGGAGCAGACAAACATCCGCTGGCCGCTGTCATCCAGCACCACTTCGTCAAGATAGCTGTGACGCGAACCGCAAATGGCGCAGGGTTCATCCCACTCCTGCACGCTAAACGGGTGATCGTCGAAATCGAGGCTTTCGACTGCGGTATAGGGCGGCACCGCGTAGATACGTTTTTCGCGCCCGGCGCCGAACAGCTGCAGCGCCGGCATCATGTGCATTTTGGGGTTATCGAATTTCGGGATCGGCGAAGGGTCCATCACGTAGCGGCCGTTCACCTTCACCGGATAGGCGTAGGTGGTGGCGATATGGCCGAAGCGGGCGATATCCTCATACAGCTTCACCTGCATTACGCCGTACTCTTCCAGCGCGTGCATGGTGCGGGTTTCGGTTTCACGCGGTTCGATAAAGCGCAGCGGCTCCGGGATCGGCACCTGATAGATCAGGATCTGATCTTCCACCAGCGGCGTTTCCGGGATCCGGTGGCGGGTCTGGATCAGGGTGGCGTCTTCGGTGCGTTCGGTGGTGGCGACGCCGGTTACGCGTTTAAAGAACTGGCGGATCGACACCGCGTTGGTGGTGTCATCGGCGCCCTGATCGATGACCTTCAGTACGTCGTTCTCGCCGATAACGCTGGCGGTCAGTTGGATCCCGCCGGTACCCCAACCGTAGGGCATCGGCATTTCGCGGCCGCCGAAGGGCACCTGATAGCCGGGAATGGCCACCGCTTTCAGTATCGCCCGGCGGATCATGCGCTTGGTTTGCTCATCAAGATAAGCAAAGTTATAGCCAGTCAGTGGGTTAGCCACGTTCGTTCTCCCGTTGCAGGCGTTTCAACAGCGCCAGTTCGGCCTGGAAATCGACATAGTGCGGCAGTTTCAGATGCGAGACGAAACCGGCGGCTTCAACGTTATCGGCGTGCGCCAGCACGAACTCTTCGTCCTGGGCCGGTCCGCTTATCTCTTCGCCGTATTCCGGCGCCTGAAGGGCACGGTCGACCAGCGCCATGGCCATCGCTTTACGCTCGCTCATGCCAAACGTCAGGCCGTAGCCGCGGGTGAAGTGCGGCGGCTCATCCTCTGGATCGACAAAGCCGTTGACCATTTCGCATTCGGTCAGCAGCAGCTCGCCAATATTGACGCTAAAACCCAGCTCTTCCGGCACGATTTCCACCTGCACGTAGCCGCTGCGGATCTCGCCGGCAAACGGGTGGTTGCGGCCATAGCCGCGCTGGGTCGAGTAGGCCAGCGCCAGCAGATAGCCTTCATCGCCGCGTACCAGCTGCTGCAGCCGCGAGGAGCGCGAGCAGGGATAGACCGGCGGGGTACGGGTGATATCGTCAGGCGCTGCGCCGCAGTCCGCTTCAGCTTTGGCCAGCCTCTGCTGCGCCAGCAGGTTGAAGACGTGCGGCGTCGGCTGCGTTTCGCTACCGGCTTTCTGCACCGACGGCGGTTCGCCGTTGGCCAGCAGGGTAAAATCGAGCAGGCGGTGGGTATAGTCGTAAGTGGGGCCCAGCAGCTGGCCTCCGGGGATATCTTTGTAGACCGCGGAGATGCGGCGCTCGAGGCGCATCCCGGCGGTATCAACCGGTTCGCTGACCGCCAGCCGCGGCAGGGTGGTGCGGTAGGCGCGCAGCAGGAAAATGGCTTCGACGTTATCGCCGCTGGCCTGCTTCAGCGCCAGCGCCGCCAGTTCGCGGTCGGCGATGCCGCCTTCGGTCATCACCCGGTCCACCGCCAGGCTGAGCTGTTCGCTTATCTGCTCGACGCTCAGTTCGGGAAGCCGTCCATCGCCCCGTCGTTTCTGCTCTTGCAAAGCGTGAGCGGCGCTAATCGCCTTCTCGCCGCCTTTGACGGCAACATACATTTAGCACACCTCCACGTGGGTGGTACGCGGGATAGCCAGCAGGCGCTCGCCGCAGGTCAGGATCAGGTCAATGCCCAGTGGGAACGGGAGCGGGCGTTCGGTTAATTCGTCGATGATGCAGTCCGGGAGCTGGGGGGCGATCATTCGCTCCTCGGCAATGCCCGCGCCGGTCAGGCGCAGCATGCGTCCGCCGCTCAGGCTGGCTAGTTGAACAATCAGCGTGACGCCGGTTTCCGGCGCCGCCACGGTACCAGCGGAAAGGACATTAAGCTGTTCGGCGCTGATGGTGTCGCAGGCGACGGCAAATACCGCCTGCTGCGGCTGTTCCACCAGCGTCGCGCCGGTATGAAAGCGCAGATTTTGGCTGACCAGATCGTTATGCAGCGCGGCGGCCATCCACACCGGGGTGTCGTGATCGGCCAGGGTCAGCAGCAAGCTGGTGGAGGCGATATTCAATGGCTGCCAGCCGTGCTGAAGCTGCTGCAGGGAGACAATCACTCCCGGCTCGCTCATTGCTTTCAGCAGGCGGCGGAAACTGTGTTGGGCATCCTGCACCGGTAGGGTAAAGGCGGTTTGTAATGTCATGCGTTATCTCCGCGAACCAGAGTAAAGAAGTCGACCCGGCTGGCGTTGACTTCGGCGCGGCGGGCGTCGAGGCGCGCGCTGCGTTGTGCTTCCAGCGGGGTAATGAGGGTTTCCATTAAGGTGTGAAAATAGTGAGGCGATTGCAGCAGGCCATCGATCGCCGCGCAGCGTTCGGCGTGGGGGCGGTCGCGGCCCAGAATCCAGCTGTAGCCGAGGGTGCCATCGGCCAGGCGTACGGCGGCGCGGGTCAGAGTGGCGTCACCGGCAAAGAAACGATCGCCGATGCCGCCCATACGCGCCTGGAGCTGTACCAGCCCGGTTTCCGGGGCGCGAATTAATTCATACTCCGGCGCCAGCCGCAGCGATTGCATGCGCGCCAGAAGGTCCTGCGGTTCACTGTGGGCCAGCACGGACATCCAACGCTGGCGGGTGGCGGTATCGAAGTGCATTCAGTGCTCCATGGTGAATTCAATCATGTCGGCGCGGGTCAGGCTGACGGAGTACTCCGTCGTGACAGTCTCGCCCTCGCGGCTATTGAGCGTGCGTACGCACAGCAGCGGCGCCATATTGGGGATTTCCAGCAGCTTGCTCTCTTTCGCCTGCGCGCGGCGGGCGCTGATTTTGGTGCGTACGCGGGTCAGTTCGATGGCGAGTTGGTCGCGCAGCAGGTCGTGTAGCGAGCCATGGGTGAAGGTTTGCAGCACCGGCCAGAAGCGCGGGTCGGCGAAGTAGTGGTCAATCAAACACAACGCCACGCCGTTAACCCGGCGCAGGGTGCGCAGATGAATGACGGTTTCGCCTTCGGCGATGCCAAAGGCTTCGGCAACGTGGCTGCTGGCCGGGCGCAGCACCGACAGCAGTTTCTCGCTGGTCGGGTGGCTGCCTTGTTCCAGCAGATTCTGGCTAAAACGCGCCTGGGCGTTGAGCGGGTAGTCGATGGGGCGCATCAATACCAGTACGCCGACGCCCTGGCGGCGCTGGACCCATCCGCGTTCCACCAGCTGATCGATGGCGCGGCGTAGGGTGTGGCGGTTAACTTCAAAGCGCGCCGCCAGCTGTTGTTCCGCAGGCAAATAGTCGCCGCAGCGATAGTGATGGCGCAGCTCCTGTTCAAGCCTGGCGGCAATTTCCTGATACCGGGTGGGGTAACTGGTCGGATGTCTGGATAAGTACATGGTTATCGAGCCTCACTAAGTACCTTGGGGTTCCCCGTTGAGCGTGGGCCGATACTGACGCGTTTTTGTTACATTCCTGTTAAGTCACGATGACCGCAGGATGAAGAGTTAATGCCGGTGAGATGACAGGGCGGAGAAGCCGCCCTGGAGAGAAGATTAGGGTTGTTTGACGACGTTAACCATCCACGGCACGCCGAAGCGATCGACCACTTTGCCGAAACCGTGGGCCCAGAAGGTCTCCTGCCATGCCATTTCGATGCGCCCGCCATCGGCCAGCGCCTCAAACCAGTGTTTGCCTTCAGCAATATCTTTCGGCTCCAGCACGAGGACGAATCCCGCGTAATGTTCCATGTCGCTACTGGGGCTATCGCTCAACATCAAAATACTGTCGGCGACCTGCAGGCTGGCGTGGGCAATGCAGTCGGCGGCTAGATGTTGCCCGGAGGCGCAACCATCTTCGGCATCCTGGGCGCTCTGCGGCATTTCGCCGTAGGTGATTTGGTGGATAAGCTGCGCCCCCAGCGCCTGCTGATAGAAGGCGATGGCAGCAGCGCAGTTGCCGCTAAAAGCAATGTAAGGACTCAGGGACATAACCATGACCTCAGATAACCAATGACCCATAAAGCGTAGTTGGTGACGGGCAAAAGAAGCCAGGCGGCAAAGCGGGGTGAATTTTTCTGAAAATGCGTCGCCGCGTGGCGGGAAGGCAGAGACGAAATGAGAATTGATCGCGCGGTTTAGCTGGAAGGTTCCGGGAATAATTTTGGCGAAATGCGCGATATAATTTCACTACTATCCGCCGCTGATATTCGTACGCGCCGGCGAGGTTGCCGCCAGCGCCGGAAAAATAATGGTGCTGGCGTAAAAAAAATTAATTAGTTCTTTTTGACGAATTCAGATTTCAGCTTCATCGGGCCAAAACCGTCAATTTTGCAGTCGATGTTGTGATCGCCTTCGACCAGACGGATATTCTTCACTTTGGTGCCGATTTTCAGCATTGAAGAACTGCCTTTTACCTTCAGATCTTTCACCACGGTCACGCTGTCGCCATCGGCAAGTAAGTTGCCGTTAGCGTCTTTTACAATCAGCGCGTCGGCATCGTCGGCCGGCTCGGCATTGTTCCACTCGTGGGCGCATTCCGGGCAAATGTACATGCCGTTATCTTCATATGTGTATTCAGAATGGCATTTTGGGCAGTGTGGAAGTTGCATGGCGTTCCTCGTGATTACTGGGAAAAACAGGACGTTGGTCCGTTAAACAGCGGCTGTGAGCCGAAAGTGCGGCTGATTATAGCGCAATCCCGCACTTTTGTCGGGTATTTTTTCCAGGAAATAACGCAGGGTAATTATTTTGGCTTTGCGGAGAATATGCTGAAAAACAGACGTTAATAAAGTCCAGAAATAAACATCGGTGGTGAAACAGAGATTGAACTTATTCATTTTATTTGGCTCTGTAATTAAGCTGGGCGAATTTTTCGTGAAGTTGATCCCAAATTTAAACGCTGGTAGGGTAAAAAGGGATGTAAGTAAATTCGTCACTGCTTATTTGGTAAGTGAATTATTAATTTAAGGCCAGAGCAGGCGTCAACAGGTTCGGTTGTACACTCTGTCAGAAAGACAGTGCAGGCAAACCTGCTACGCTTGAAATGTGGAGCACAGCACTTCGCCGCTCCCAACGTACGTCGCGAATGACCTCGTCATTTGGCGAGGAGTCGTGCGCTCAAGGCGATAGCACAGAGGAAAAGTATGCTTAAAAGGAAAAAAATAAAGCCGATTACGCTTAGGGATGTCACTATCATCGATGATAGCAAGCTGCGAAAAGCCATCACCGCGGCCTCGCTCGGTAATGCGATGGAGTGGTTCGATTTCGGTGTGTATGGTTTTGTGGCTTATGCCCTCGGTAAAGTCTTCTTCCCCGATGCCGATCCCAGCGTGCAGATGATTGCCGCGCTCGGTACTTTTTCGGTTCCTTTCTTGATTCGTCCGCTCGGCGGCCTGTTCTTCGGGATGCTCGGCGATAAATACGGTCGACAAAAAATCTTAGCGATCACCATCGTTATCATGTCGATAAGTACATTCTGTATCGGTCTTATTCCGTCGTATGCCACCATTGGTATCTGGGCGCCGATTCTGCTGCTGTTGTGTAAAATGGCGCAGGGCTTCTCGGTAGGCGGCGAATATACCGGGGCGTCGATCTTCGTGGCCGAATACTCGCCTGACCGTAAACGCGGGTTTATGGGCAGTTGGCTGGACTTCGGTTCGATTGCCGGCTTCGTAATGGGCGCAGGCGTGGTGGTACTGATTTCCAGCGTCGTGGGCGAAGAGAACTTCCTCGACTGGGGCTGGCGTATTCCGTTCTTCCTGGCGCTGCCGCTGGGGATTATCGGCCTGTACCTGCGTCACGCGTTAGAAGAGACGCCGGCGTTCCAGCAGCACGTGGATACCCTTGAACAGGGCGACCGCGAAGGCCTGCAGGAGGGTCCGAAAGTCTCCTTTAAAGAGATTGCCACCAAACACTGGCGCAGCCTGCTGACCTGTATTGGCCTGGTGATTTCCACTAACGTGACCTACTACATGCTGTTGACCTACATGCCGAGCTACCTGTCGCACAACCTGCACTACTCGGAAGATCACGGCGTACTGATTATTATCGCCATCATGGTCGGCATGTTGTTTGTCCAGCCGGTTATCGGCATGCTGAGTGACCGTTTTGGCCGTCGTCCGTTTATCCTGGTGGGTAGCGTTGCGCTGTTCACGCTGTCTATCCCGGCCTTTATCATGATTAACAGTAACGTGATTGGCCTGATCTTCGCCGGTCTGCTGCTGCTGGCGGTGGTGCTGAACTGCTTTATCGGCGTGATGGCCTCATCGCTGCCGGCGATGTTCCCGACCCACATCCGCTTCAGCGCTCTGGCCAGCGCCTTTAACATCTCGGTGCTGATCGCCGGTCTGACGCCGACGCTGGCGGCATGGCTGGTGGAAACCACCCAGAACCTGATGATGCCGGCTTACTATCTGATGGTGATTGCGGTGATTGGCCTGATTACCGGCCTGTCGATGAAAGAGACCGCTAACCGTCCGCTGAAAGGGGCGACGCCGGCGGCGTCCGATATCCAGGAAGCGAAAGAAATTCTGGGCGAGCACTACGATAACATCGAACATAAAATCGAAGATATCGATCAGGAAATCGCCGACCTGCAGGAAAAACGCGCCCGTCTGGTACAGCAGCATCCACGTATCAACGACTAACCGTTTTAAGCTGTGAAAAATGCCGCCGTGGGAGACCCCGGCGGCATTTTTTATGGCTGCGGCGACGCGAGGCTGTGGCGGCGCTGCTGGCTCAATTTACGGTACTGCTGCGGCGGCATGCCGACATAGCGGGTAAAGGTACTGTAGAAGCGGCTGCTGGAGCGGAACCCGGCGGTGAGGGCGATATCAAGAATGGTCTTATCGGTATCGCTCAGCAGCGCGCGCACGTGATTGATGCGCATGGCGGTAATGTACTGCTTCATGGTCTGCTGCATCACCCGCTGAAAAACGCCCATCGCGTAGTTCGGGTTGAGTTTAACGTGCTCGGCGACGGCATCGACGGTCAGCGCCTGGTCATAATGGGCGGCGATAAATTCCAGCATCTGGCTGACATAAAACTGCGCGTGGCGCGAGACGCTGTTCTTGTGCGTGCGCGAGGTCTTATTAACCAGAATCGGCTGCCAGCCGGCGAGGCTCAGCCGCTTGAGCATCAGGGCGATTTCATCGATCGCCAACTGGCGAATCTGTTCATTCTCGTGATTCAACTCCTGCTGCCAACGGCGCACTTCAAAAGCGCTTAACTGCTGGGCGGCGAGAGATTTAATCACCATCCCGTGGGTGACGTGGTTTATCAGTTCGCGATCCAGCGGCCACGACAGAAACAGATGCATCGGCAGGTTGAATATCGCCATCTGCTGGCAGTCGCCGGGGCGGGTCAACTGATGCGGCGTACAGGCCCAAAACAGGGTGATATAGCCTTTCTCAATGCGCACCACTTCATTGTTAATCAAATACTCCACGTCGCCGTCGAACGGCACGTTGACCTCTACCTGGCCGTGCCAGTGGCTGGTGGCCATGGCGTGCGGGGGGCGCAGTTCGATATCCATGCGCTGATACTCGGAATAGAGCGCCAGCGGGCTGCGGCTCTGCTTTTCATCGCTGCTGCACATGTGCGGGTCGGGGGGCAGGGAAGTGAAGCGGTGTTCCATCATGGGCGGATTCCTGGATCGTCAGAGTGGCTGCGTTTTTAGCCTGAACTGATTACAGCTTAGCGGAATCATCGGCCCGTTTTCTCTCCTTTTAAGCCGATCTATTCCCAAAAACTCAGATTTTGTGGCGTTCAATGGCCGATCTGAGTTTCCGGGAATGCTCCGGTGGGAACGGGGCAGCGCAGCGGCGAGCGGCATGCCACTCTGAAAGTGTTCAATGACCTGATGGAGAGAGCGCGATGTCCGCCCCAAAAATTACCTTTATCGGCGCCGGTTCGACGGTGTTTGTTAAAAATATTCTCGGTGATGTTTTCCAGCGCCCGGCGTTGAAATCGGCGCATATCGCGCTGATGGATATCGACGAAACCCGGCTGGAAGAGTCGCATACCGTGGTGCGAAAGCTGATGGATTCCGTCGGTGCGAATGGCGAAATTAGCTGCCATCGCGATCGTAAAACCGCCTTGCGCGACGCCGATTTTGTCGTCGTCGCCTTCCAGATTGGCGGCTATGAACCCTGTACTGTCACCGATTTCGAAGTCTGTAAACGCCACGGCCTTGAGCAGACCATTGCCGATACGCTGGGACCGGGAGGCATTATGCGCGCGCTGCGCACTATCCCGCACCTGTGGGCTATCTGCGACGACATGACCGAGGTTTGCCCAAACGCCACCATGCTTAACTACGTTAATCCGATGGCGATGAACACCTGGGCGATGTACGCCCGCTATCCGCATATCAAGCAGGTGGGTCTGTGCCACTCGGTGCAAGGCACAGCAGAAGAGCTGGCGCGCGATCTTAACCTCGACCCGGCGGATTTACGCTACCGCTGCGCGGGGATTAACCATATGGCGTTCTATCTGTCGCTGGAGAAAAAGCTCGCGGACGGCAGCTACGTCAGTATCTATCCCGACCTGCTGCAGGCCTACGCCGAAGGGCGGGCGCCGAAACCGAACCTGCATGGCAATCCGCGCTGCGAAAACATCGTCCGCTATGAGATGTTCAAAAAGCTGGGCTACTTTGTCACCGAATCGTCGGAGCATTTCGCCGAATACACGCCATGGTTTATCAAGCCGGGACGCGACGATCTTATCGCCCGCTATAAAGTACCGCTGGATGAGTACCCTAAACGCTGCGTCGAGCAGCTGGCCAACTGGCATAAAGAGCTGGAGAGCTATAAAAGCGGCGAGCGGATCGAGGTTAAACCTTCGCGCGAGTATGCCAGCACCATCATGAACGCTATCTGGACCGGCGAGCCAAGCGTGGTGTACGGCAACGTGCGCAACGATAATCTTATCGACAACCTGCCTCAGGGCTGCTGCGTGGAAGTTGCCTGCCTGGTGGATGCCAACGGCATCCAGCCGACGAAAGTGGGCGCGCTGCCGGCGCATCTGGCGGCGCTGATGCAGACCAACATCAACGTGCAGACGCTGCTGACGCAGGCGATCCTCAACGAAGACCGGGATTACGTTTATTACGCCACGATGATGGATCCGCACACCGCTGCGGTGCTGGGGATCGAAGAGATCTACGCGCTGGTGGATGATCTGATCGCCAGCCACGGCGACTGGCTGCCGGCCTGGCTGCACCGCTAATCTTCTCATGCCGCCGGGGGATCTGGCCCGGCGGCGCCTGCCATGCTCTATCAAACGCTAAAGGAGGCGCTGGCGACAGCGACCTGTACCCTATGAGTATTTCAATGACAACAAAGCTCAGCTACGGATTTGGTGCTTTTGGTAAAGATTTCGCTATCGGTATCGTTTACATGTATCTGATGTATTACTACACCGATATTGTTGGCCTATCGGTTGGGGTGGTTGGCACCTTGTTTCTGGTGGCGAGGATCCTTGATGCGATAGCCGATCCGATCATGGGCTGGATCGTCAACTGCACGCGATCGCGATGGGGGAAATTCAAGCCGTGGATCCTGATCGGAACTATCACCAACTCGGTGGTGTTGTATATGCTGTTCAGCGCCCATCACTTCAGCGGCGGAGCGCTACTGGCGTGGGTGTGGCTGACCTATCTGCTGTGGGGCTTCACCTATACCATCATGGATGTGCCGTTCTGGTCGCTGGTGCCGACCATTACCCTTGATAAACGCGAACGTGAACAGCTGGTGCCTTACCCGCGCTTTTTCGCCAGCCTTGCCGGGTTTGTGACGGCCGGGGTCACACTGCCGTTTGTCAGCGCCGTCGGCGGCGCCGATCGCGGCTTCGGTTTCCAGATGTTTACCCTGGTGCTGATTGCCTTTTTCGTAATTTCCACCCTCGTTACCTTGCGCAACGTCCATGAGGTTTACTCGTCGGATAGCGGCATGAGCGAGGATTCCAGCCATCTTTCACTGCGTCAGATGGTGGCGCTCATCTATAAAAACGATCAGCTGGCCTGCCTGTTGGGCATGGCGCTGGCCTATAACACGGCGGCGAATATCATTGCCGGCTTCGCGATTTATTACTTTACCTACGTCATTGGCAGCGCGGAGATGTTCCCGTATTACATGTCCTACGCGGGGGCGGCGAATTTACTGACGCTGATCTTGTTCCCTCGACTGGTAAAAGGGCTGTCGCGGCGCATTCTGTGGGCGGGGGCATCGATCATGCCGGTGCTAGGCTGTGGCGTGCTGTTGATGATGGCGCTGAGCGGCGTTTACAACATCGCACTGATTTCGCTGGCCGGGGTGCTGTTGAATATCGGCACTGCGCTGTTCTGGGTGCTGCAGGTCATTATGGTGGCCGATACCGTCGACTACGGCGAATATACGATGAATATCCGCTGCGAAAGCATCGCCTACTCGGTGCAGACGCTGGTGGTCAAAGCTGGTTCGGCGTTTGCGGCCTGGTTTATCGCCATCGTGCTGGGTATCATTGGCTACGTGCCGAATGTTGTGCAGTCGTCCCACACGCTGCTGGGGATGCAGGCGATTATGATTGCGCTGCCGACGCTCTTTTTTGCCCTGACGCTGTTTCTCTATTTCCGTTATTACAAGCTGAATGGCGATATGTTGCGACGTATTCAGATTCACCTGCTGGATAAATATCGTCGGGTACCGGAAAATGTCGTCGAGCCGGAACGGCCGATTGTGGTACCCAATCAGGTGTAAAAAGCGTGCGCAAACCGCTGGCGAAAGAGGGGAGGGATGCTCTCTTTTTGCACAAAAATAGCGTTTAAAATAGACAGAAATGAAAATTTTTAGTTCTCTGTTTTGTCTCTATAAATTCTCTATTTGAACTCAATGGGTTAATCGAAATCTCCATTGTTTCTCAAATAAAACTCGGAATTGTCTCTTTTTCGTGCTCTTGCGCTGCTTTTTAACTCTTGCTACTCTTTTTGGGTCTTATATTTTCTCTTCTTTGTCTCAGTGATGGAGCAATGCGATGCGCATTTTTATCGATGATGGTTCAACCAATATCAAAATGCTGTGGGAGCAAGATGGCGAAACTTTCACCCATATCAGCCCCAATAGTTTTAAACGAGGCTGGTCTGCCACCTTCGGCGCCGGGAAGCCATTTAACTACACCGTGGATGATGAAAAGTACTCTTTCGACCTGATCACCCCCGATGCGTTACCCACCAACAATATTGATTGGCAATACAGCCCGTTGAACTCCATCGCTGTCCACCATGCGCTGTTGACCAGCGGTCTGGAACCGCAGGATGTCGAGATTGTGGTCACCCTGCCGCTGACCGAATTTTATGATGAAGATGCGCAATATCGTCTTGATAACATTGAGCGTAAGAAAAAGAGCCTACTTCGCGAAGTTAAACTGAATAAAGGCGTGGTGTTCAATATCACCAAAGTCACCGTGCGTCCGGAATCCATTCCGGCGGGTATCAGCCTGTGTGATGAGCTGAAACCGTCGCATTCGGTGCTGATTGTCGACCTCGGCGGCACCACGCTGGATATTTCGATGGTGGCCGGGCAAATGACCTCGGTTTCGCGCATTTACGGCGACCCGAAGCTGGGCGTGTCGCTGGTGACCGACGCCGTTAAGCTGGCGCTGGCGCGGGCGAATACCGATACCTCCAGTTATAACGTTGATCAGATAATCATCAACCGCCACGACGAAGAGTATTTGACCGATAACATCAACGATCCGGATGCGGTATCTGAGGTGAAAAAGGTTATCTCCAATAGCATCGAACGGCTGACGACTCGCGTTCTGACGGCGATTGATAGTTTTAAAGGCTATTCGCACGCCATCGTGATTGGCGGCGGCGCGCCGCTGGTTGCCGATGCGATTCGCGAACGTATGGGTCTGCGCGAAGATCGCTTTGTGGTGGCCGATGAGCCGCAGTTCGCCCTCGTGCGTGGTCTGAAAATTATTGGTTAAGGAGCGTCTATGACTCTGGATCGCAGAAAGGTTCTGATATACCTGCGCCCGGATATCAGCGCCAGCGAGCGCTTTGCGGACGCGAAAATTGAGGCCCATCACCGCGGCGATCGCGGGGATATGTCGCGTACGGCGCTGTTGGCGGGGTTAGCGTTGGGTGAAGTTGATAGCCGGCTGCCGTCAATGCTGGCGGCGCTGCTGGCGGAAGATACGCCACCGGAGACGCTGCGCAGAATGCTGGCCTCGTTTCTTGAGATTCAGCCAGCCTCTTCCGCTCCGGCATCCTCGCCAGCGGCCGCGCCGGTTAAGGCGCCCGAGCCGCCTGCACCGGTGAGCGAGAGCGTCTCCGCGCGTAATCTCGCCGGCTCGCTGCCGGATTAGGCGCTTATCCCGGCTTTCGCTACGCTCAGCCGGGCTACGGTTTGCGCCGTGAGCGAGCTGTAGCCCGGGTAAGGCGGAACGCCGCGACCCGGGAAATTTCCCGGCTTACGCTACGCTCAGCCGGGCTACCGTTTGCGCTGTGAGCGAGCTGTAGCCCTGGTAAGGCGGAACGCCGCGACCCGGGAATTCCGCTTAGCTATGGGTCAAAAAGCGGGCCAGACGCTGCTGCAGTAGTCGATTTTCGCGGGTGAGTCGCGCATTTTCATCCAGCAGCGTCAACGCCACCGCAATCCCCGGCCAGTCCAGCTCCAGCTCGTTACGCAGGCGCACTGCGCGATGCACAATCGTCACCGCGCTGTCGTCAAACAGCCAGGTTTCAGCCTGCGGCTGGTGCGGCTCAATCATCCCTAAGCCGACGATTTCCGTCAGCTCCTCTTCCGACACCCCGGTGCGCAGGCACAACTCGGTGATGGTAAACGTCACTGTTACTTTAGCCATCAGGCTTTCCCCCATGTCTTACGCGGATCGAAGCTGGCTTCGCTTTCGGCGAGCTGCTGCCAGAGCTCACGCGCTTTTTCATCTGGTTTTGGCGGCATAACGATTTTGATGACGGCGAATAAATCGCCGGTGTGGGTTTTGCTCACCAACCCTTTGCCCTTGATACGCAGCCGTTGTCCCGCCTGACTACCCGCTGGAATTGTCAGCAGAATGCTCTCTTTTAACGTCGGTACGGTGACTTTCGCCCCCAGCGCGGCTTCCCACGGCGCCAGCGGCAGTACGATCTCCAGGTTATGACCGTTGATGTCGAACAGCGGATGCGGCGCGATATGAATCACCAGCCACAGATCGCCATTCGGGCCGCCGTTTTCGCCCGGTGTCCCCTGGCCTTTCAGGCGAATACGCTGGCCATCGCTGACCCCCGCCGGAATTTTCACATTCAGGGTTTTCGGTGTTTCACTCTCAACCATGCCGAAGACGTTATAGATCGGCAGCTTGTAGCTGATGGTACGAGTCTGTTCGGTGAGGGTTTCTTCGAGGAACACCGCCACTTCGATTTCGACATCGTGGCCGCGCTCGGCGCGCTGGCGGCGGGCGTGATGCGCCTGCTGGCCGAACATCGAGGAGAAGATATCGTCGAAGTCCTGCTGGCTGTAGCTTTGTTCGTGGGCGTGCTGCTGGCGGTTGAACTGCGGATCGTTGCGGTGCTGCCAAAGTTGATCATATTCGGCGCGACGCTGATCGTCTTTGAGAACTTCCCATGCTTCGGCGAGATCTTTGAATTTTGCTTCGGCATCGGGTTCTTTGCTGACGTCGGGGTGATATTTACGAGCCAAACGGCGATAGGCGGTCTTGATGGTTTTCAGATCGTCCGTTGGCTTAACCCCCAGAATGGTATAATAATCCTTTAATTCCATGGTGTTATCTCATTTATGCTCAAAAATCTGGTCACAGAATCCCTGGATCAGGCGGCTCTATTAAGCGTAGGGCAAATGAGAAAGGGTGGCGGAGAAAAGTGGCGAAAACTTGACGCCGTCGGGGGTGACGGCGTTCAGTGATTATTCTGGGGTACCGGAGCGGTAGTTGCGCCGCCATCCTTCCAGCAGCACCAACGCCGCGCCAATGGCCCCGGCAACAAAATGTAGATAATTCGGGGAATGGGGGAACAACTGAACAAAGGTCGGGTCGGTTACCATCATTGAACCGGCAATCCAGCCAATCAGCGCGCCGCCCAGTAATACGACCGAGGGAAAGCGAGTCAGGATTGCCAACACCAGCTTACTACCGGCGACAATAATCGGAATGCTGATTAATACCCCTAGCGCCACCAGTAACAGATGGCCTTTACCGGCGGCGGCCACGGCCAGTACGTTATCCAGCGACATGATGACATCGGCGACGGTGATGGTGACGGCGGTGCGCCATAGGCTGCTTGAGCTGCTGATATCGTTCTCTTCTTCCTCGTTGGCGACCAGCTTAATGCCAATCCACAGTAGCAGTAGCGCGCCGACGATTTTAAGCCACGGCAACGACAGTAAATAGAGTGCCACCGCCAGCAGCGCGACCCTGGCGATAATCGCGCCGAGAGTACCGATAACAATGGCTTTGGTGCGCAGATGCGCCGGCAGCTTGCGGCAGGCCATGGCGATGACCACCGCGTTATCGCCGCCTAATAACAAATCGATGGCGATGATTTGTAGCAAAATGACGGCGAAGTCCCACTGACTCAATATTTCGTTCATGCCTGGCTCGTATTGCAAATAATGTCGATCAAAAAAGATGGGCGCAGGGTACTCCCGTTCTTCGCCCCTGACCACCCTTCAAGCCGTAGGGGGAATCGGGGCGTCTGACAAATAAAGTTACGAATCAATGCATAGACTGACAATGATTCGCCGCCAAAGGATGATATTTTGTCCGATTAGGCTCACCTGCCGTCTACTTTTCGTAAGGACTTTTCAATATGTCTGGCATCAAGAATCTACTTATTCTCGCCCTGGCGGGCGCTTCCCTGCTGCCGGCGCTGGCCAGCGCCGCTGACGCGCCGGCCGCGACTTTCACCGCGGAGCAGGAAGCGCGTATTGGCAAAATCGCCGCTGACTACCTGGTCGCTCATCCGGAAGTGCTATTGCAGGCCAGCCAAAAGCTGCAGCAAATTCAGGCGGAACAGCAGGCCAGCGCCGCTACCCAGGCGGTAATCAAGAATGCCGACAAGCTGACGCAGGATAAGGCCACGCCAACCTACGGCCCGGCTAACGGTAAAGTTACCGTTATCGAGTTCTTCGATTATCAATGCATCTACTGTAGCCGCCTCGCGCCGGTTATGGAGCAGGTAATTAAAGACCATCCGCAAACCCGCTTTGCTTTCAAAGAGTGGCCGATTTTCGGCAGCCGCTGGGCAACCTCGCTGGACGCGGCGAAAACCGGCCTGCAGATTTATCAGCAGAAAGGGGCCGAGGCCTACCTGACTTACCACAACGGCGTTTACGCCACCGGGCATAACGAAGGTAAACTGACGGCGGCGGATATTCAGCAGCAGGCGAAGAAGGTGAACTTTGACGCCAAAAAAGCGGCGGATGTCGAACCGGCGCTGGAAAACATTAACCAGCTGGCGCAGGAGATTGGCTTAAGCGGTACGCCTGGCGTGATTGTCATGCCGACTACCGGCGCGACCGAAGCGACCATTACCGTCTTCCCGGGACTGGCTGACAAAGCCTCGCTGGATGCGGCGATTAAGAAAGCCGGCGGTCAGTAATCTCACCGGGCTGAAAGAGGAAAGGCCGCATGTGATGCGGCCTTTTTGGTGGTCCCGTTAGCGTTCGTCTTCCTCGTTCTGATTGATTTTTAAATCAATGATTCTGCCAATCTGGTCGTGGTATACCGTCAGCAGGTTATATTGGCTCATCTCGGAAATGATCTGCGGCGCGATATTAAAGCTCTCTGCCAGCTCTTCATGGCGCAGCGAGGCCATGCTGCCGTGCCGCCGGGCGTTATAACGGCGTAGATTGTACTGATACCACAAAATCAGCAGCCAGCCGTTAATTGCCGCCACCAGTAAATAGACCAGCACGGTATTAAACGACGCCATAATCGCGTCCCAGCTGTCGTTACCGCGCTCGGTAAACTGCATCAGCAGGTTGGCATACAGAAAAAAGGCGAAGCCGGCCCACGCGATAGCGGTTAATACGCCGTCAAAGATGCGCGGCAGCATACGATGCTCGGTTAAGATCAGGGTTTGTTCATTCATGACATTCTTCCTTTACCTCTATCGGGGCTGACCCAGCGAGCCCTGGCGCGTTTACGTTTCAACATGACTTTGGGGAAGGCGACGATGGTGGTTAACAGGCCGATCATCCAGTAAACCATCGGAAACCAGATCACCCAGAACAGCGAGCCGGCGACGCCGCGTTCATAGCGCCGTTCGATGTACAGGCTGGCGATAAACTGCAGCAGACACATCACCCCCAGCAGTAGCCCGGTAAATTCCGGCGGAAAAAGGCTGCGGACGGTCAGGTTTTCCGGCAGCGGGGCAAAATGGCTGGCGATGAACAGAAAAATGGTGACCGCATAGGCGAAGGCCCACAGCGTGGAGAGGGCATATTCGAGGAACAGCGGCCACATCCGGTGATGCTCCCAGCGAAACAGGCGGCGCAGATTGACCAGGAAAACCTCGGCGCCGCCCTGCGCCCAGCGTAACCGCTGTTTCCACAGCCCCTTCAGCGTCTCCGGCATCAGGATCCAGCACAGCGCCCGCGGCTCGAAGAAAATCGCCCAATGGCGTAGCTGCAGCTTCCAACTGATATCGATATCTTCGGTGATCATATCCGGGCTCCAGTAGCCGACGTCCGCCAGCGCCTGGCGACGAAAAGCGGCAATCACCCCGGACACGGTAAACACCCGGCCGTAAATACGCTGGGTACGCTTAATCAGCCCGATTATCGAAGAGAACTCGCCGACCTGAATGCGGCCAATCAGCGTCGAGCGGGTACGAATACGCGGATTACCGGTCACCGCGCCGACGTGGGGATACTGAATCAGCGGCGCCACAAGGTAGGCGGCGGTATCGCGATCGAGCAGGGCATCGCCGTCGATGCACACCAGCAAGTCCCCGCGCGCGGCGGCGGCGCCGGCTTTCAGCGCTACCGCTTTCCCCTGATTTTCGGCCAGATGAATCACCCGCAGCAGAGCGTACTCTTCCGCCAGTTGATTCAGCACCCTGGCGGTATCATCGGAGGAGCCGTCGTTGATGGCGATCACCTCAATGTTGCGATAGCGCTGCGCCAGCGCGGCTTCGATGGTCTCGCGGGCATTTTTCTCCTCGTTAAAGCAGGGAATCAAAATGGAGATCAACGGATTACCTGCCAGCTCCGGCGGCGGGGTCTCTTTACCCCACGGCCAGTGGCGCTCCAGTTGAAACCAAAAGTAGAGCCCGCCGGTTATCCACAGCACCGACATAAACAGCGGCCAAAAAAAGACGAAATCCAGTATCAACTCGCCGGTGAAAACGGCGGCCACGCCCAGAGGCAGCCCGAAAACCAGGCATAAAATCGAAAATGCGATAATGCGATCAGTCATTGTTGGGATACCAGTACGATGAAAACAGGGGCCTGATTTTCGAGATATCAGGCTGATTATTAAGGAAATCGTCGGGGTAGTAGCCGTAATTGTTGACGCCGTTGAGCTGTAATGTCCGCATCCAGTCGACCAGCTGTTGGTCAGGGATGGCGTTCTGCTGCGGGAGATTCCAGTCTTTAGCCTGCAGCTCAAAAATGGTTTTATTCAGTGCGCCTGGCCTGGCGCTGACGGCGCGCACCAGGCGAGCCAGCCACGCATCGCTTTCCGCGACCGGAACGGATTCCATCAGCGGCATCGCCATCGGCACCGTCCAGTCGTAGGCCGCCAGAAAATCATCCAGATTCTGCGCGAACCAGGCCTCGCTTTCCGGCTGCAGGATCGGCAGGGCGAAGATATTGCGCGCGGTTCTCACCTGCGGGCCGCGAATCGCTTTCACGCTCTGGCTGAGCGTGCGGGTGAAGTCGATAAGCGCCTGACTTTTAAACCGCGTCCAGGCGTGCAGCGCGGCGGGGTTTTGGCGGATCTGCGCGATATCCTCCCGATGGCCCGCCGCCCGCCAGGCGGCCATCGCCCCGGCGCCGGCATCTTCGTAATCCGTCAGCACCGCGTCGTCGTGGAACAGCACGCCGTCAAAGGTCGCGTAGCGGGCAAGGTCCTGATAAATATCGCGGATCTCATCGCGCACCTGGCTATTCCATGGCGACAGACGTACATAGGGGCGAGTGGCCTGGCGCAGCGTGTTGCTCTGTGCATCCCAGCGCTGTACGCGCGGTAGCGAACCGTCCAGATCGAACGCCAGCACCGGCATCCACGCATACACTTTGACGCCGCCGCGCGTCTGCAATTGCCAGGCGACGAAATTAAACAGATCGGCGCGCATCGGCAGGCGGCGGTTGGGGAAGTAGAGCGCTTTCACCGTGCCGTCGCCGAGCGGATCGGAAAAGGCCTGTAGGAAAACGTGAGTGATTTTCATGTCGTAGACGCGCTGGATCAGCTTATCGATATTTTTGCGCTGCTGAGCCGGGTCTTTATCGTAGACATAATCAAGATCGATGTGCATCACCCGAACCGGTTCACGCTCCTGGATTTGCGTCACCTGGCTGGCGAAAGCCTTGATCGACGGATTACCGGAGATAAGCAGACGGGGAATATTATCCAGATCGCGCACGTCGCCCAGACCATCGCCGAGGGTAAACGCCAGTTGATAGCCGCGATTTTTGGCGATAGCCAGCGATGTGCCGTTGGCGGCGCCGTAGGGCCATACCCAGGCGCGCGGCGCTTTGCCGGTGACGTCGGCGATTTTGTCGCTCACTTTGCGCACGTCGGTATCGATGCGTTGGTGAAACTGCTGGTCGCTTTCGTAGCGTCCGCTGGCTTTATCATAAAAGCGGTTGGCAACCGCCGGTTCGCGGCTGCCCTGCGGATTGGCCTGAATACCGTAGTGTGAAGCCCAGGTATGCGCACCGATTTCAACCAGCGGCGATTGCGCGAGCTCGCGCACCATCTCCCAGGTGGCGAAACGCTCGCGCGGAGTCATCAGACCGCCGAAATCGACTTTTTTCTGTCCCGGCGTATCGACCCAGCTGCCTACCGGCGCCCACAGAGCCGGTACATTCCAGGCTTTTAACAGCGGCCAGACCCGGGTGTAAAAACTGCTGTAGCCATCATCGAAACTCAGCAGAAATGCCTTCGGCGGCAGGGTGATTAACCCCGCGTTAGCGTCGAGAATATTTTGTACACTGACAGCTTTATAGCCATTGTGCAGCAGCCAGCCGATTTGATCGTTGAGCGCGCTGGTACGCACCGCCAGATAACGCTGATCGGCGGCATCGTCTTCTACATCGTGATAGGCCAGTACCAGAAACTTATTCTGCGGCCAGGGCTTATTCGCCTCCGGCTGCGGCCGCGCCTCCGGCGGCAGAAAAGGAATCGTCTCTGCGCGAAGCGCGCAGGTCATCAGGAGCCAGCCGATAACCATCAGGCTGATGCGGATACTTTTGTTGACCATGTTTATCCTTAAAACCGTAAATTCGCATCAAGGGCAATGGAGAGATTGCTTTCGCGTTTGCCGTCGTAAGGGCGCTTGTCCCAGTTCAGCATCACGCCGGTGTCGATCACGTTGTTCCAGCGAATACGCTGGCCGTAGCCGAACATGGCGATAGCGCCGGCCGAATACGCTTTTTGCCAGTAGGCGCCGCCGCCTGCCGCAAGCTGCTGGCTCCAGACGGTATCGTAGTGCTGATACATGACGTGATCGGCGACCAGCGCCGAGGTGGCGGAGAAGTCGCGTTTCGGGTTGTAGTAGAGGGTATCCGCCCGGCTGTTGGCGCTGGCGGAGAGCCCAGGTTCCAGATCGAGCGTGATGGTTGGCGATTGCCAGAGCCGCTCTTTGCCGGAGAAGGTATATTCCTGACGACGGTTGTGGTCGGAGAAGCGGCTGGCGGCGGCGCTAAAGCGATATTCGCGTCGCTCGTTTTGATACCAGCGAACCCACCCCTCGCCGCGGTTGGCGCTGATACCATTGCGCAGCGCGCGCAGCGGCGTCTGGCGCGACAGGCGTTCGACCTCGCCGCCAATCTGCCATCGGTCGTTGAAACTTTGCCAGGCGGATAGCCGGGCGCCGGGTTTGTTGTCGCCGGCGAAACTGTTATTGGAGATTTCCAGTTCAGCCCAGGCATCACGCGGTCGCCACTCGATGCCGCCAAAGAGCTGGCGGCTGGAGCCTTTTCCTTCATCAAAATTCCCTTTGGCGAAGCGATTACCGGCGAAAAGCCGCCAGTTATCAGCGATTGGCGGGCCGTAAATCGCCGCATCCCAGCTAAAATCGTGGCTACCGCTGACCGGGTTATCCGAGTGGATCCCCTGAGTACTGTTGAGACGCAATTCCGACATATGGTGCACCTCGCGAGCGCGGACTAATTTTTGCGTGCTCAGGTCTTCAGGGCTGCGCGCCAGCAAGTCATCGGTTAATAGCTCCATCTGCCGCCACTCCTGAAGATCCATCGCTACGTAGGCCTGCTGGCGCTCGAGGGGGATATTCGAAGGCTCCAACGCTTCCGCCGCTTTCAGTTCCCGTTCGGCGGCGCGGGGTAGACCGCGCGCCTGCAGTATCGCCGCGTAGTCAATGCGCAGCCCCTGATTACCGGGTGCGGTGGCGGCCAGCCGGCGGGAGAGACGCTCGGCTTCCGGCAGCGCATTAGTACTCAGTAGATACTGTACCTTCAGCGATTGGGCGTTCAGCCACGGATCGTTTGGCTGCGGCGTCGGCGAGCCGTAGAGGCGGCGGGTGTAGGGGACACCGTTAGTCACTATGGCGAGATAGTCGCGGGCGGCCTGATACTGGCCGCTGTCCAGCAGCGCGTAAAATAACTCATGCCGATCATCTTGCGGATCGGGGCGATAAAGGGGATGTTGGCGGGCGATCGCCAGCGCGGCCTCGACGTTCTGTTGCGCAAGGTAAGAGGAGATGACCCAGCCGATGGCCCAGTCAGGAACGGGCTGCTGAGCGGCGGTCAGCGACTGATATTCTTTGATGACCTGGGGGTAATCGCCGCGGGTGTATAGCGCACCGAGGCGGTCAATACGCGCGCGGGCAAGATCCTCTGCGGCCTGCGGATCCTGACGCCAACGGGCGAACAGCGCGTCGTAGCGGTTGAGCGCCGCTTGCGCCAGGCGAAAGCGCTCCTGTTCACCGCGGGTAGGGGTGTCCGCCAGCCGTACCCACTCCGCCGCCGCGTCCATTTCCAGCTTTCGCTGCTGCGCGGGCGTTAAGGTGGTTTTGGCTGACCATTGCAGCGCGGGAGTACTGATGCGATTGCTGCTCAAGCTCTCAAGCAAGCTATTGAGCGTTTCTCTGTTTTGCGGCGCAAGCTCCTGCGCGCGCATATCGGTGAGCAACTGGTCCCAGCTTTTTCCCTGACGTAAATAGACGTAGGAGAGCGTCTGCAGGTGAGCGGTGCTGGGTGTGGTGACGGCTAAGCGCCGGGCTTCACTTAGCGCCTGCCCGTCATGACGCGCATCGGCAAGCGTTTTAATCCGGCCAATAAGATAATCGTCGTTCATCGGCTGTTGGCTGAGCGCTTGATCCCAAAGCGCCAGCGCCGAAGACCACCGTTTTTGATTACGGTAAGCCTGCGCCGCTGCTGCCGTACCACGTGCCGGTAGCGCCATATAAACCTGATAGCGCTGCCAAACCTGGATAACTTCCTCGTCACGTCCAGCCCAGGAGGCAACTTGTAGCCAGTCGGCGACTTGCTCGGGCGTCAAGGCATGTTGTTGTTGATACTGCTGAAGATAATCGAGAAAAGGGGAGTAATTACCTTCACGCGCCTGTAGCACATGCTGATCATATATCGACTCAGCCCCCTGAGCCAGAATAGGCGTTAACAACAATAAACTAATTGAAAACGAGAATGTCGTGCGGCGATAAAAGAATAACTTATTGAAACGCGTTGATCTTCCCATAACTATTTACCATATGTCCATCAAGAATCCATTGCACAACACGTCGGCCTTTTAGCTGAATGCAAAAGGATGGGTAATGAGTTTTTACCTGACGGTACGCGACTGCGATTACTTATTTAAGGTAATAAAATATCTCCTCGCGATAACGGGGTGGCGATTAATGTACACCTGATATGTTTGCCTGAAAATATGTCAAATAATAGACCTGTGGTTTTAAGATAAATCTGGAAATTGTCTTTTTATAGAATAATTAATTGTCTGATGTTACGCATAACTAACTGAATTGGAAAAAGTTAAGGTATGTCCGAAATTCTGTTTTAATGTTTTTGGTTTGCTTTTCCATGCATAATGTTAGGCTGTTCTTGTAGATATTTAAGACGATTTTTGACAAAAAATCTCAATAGTAGAAAAGCTTCTTTTTTGTGCGAGTTTTTTATTTATAATTAGCCGAAGGGCAGATAATTAGGAAATGACGTAAGAGTCGTGGAGTGGAGCGTTCACTATAGATGGAGAGGTTGGAGGTTTACTAAAACGACAAACACATGCTTTATTTTGCTCGCCATAGTCAGCATGCCACCAGGCGCTGTGCATATTCTCCCTGGAGGGGTTTTGTTGCTTTATTGTTAAAGGGATGATTTGTGGCAACGACAATGTTTTTAGTTACTCAGGATCACTATCTCTTTGAAGGGGTAAGGATTTTCTTTCCAGATATCATCCAGTTACATTCGATTGAGCATAAGCTTTTTGAGAGTGATGCCGAGGAGTTTTCGGTGCTGGTGGATAGTCGGGCGCCGCTTTGTTTTTATGATTATCTTATTCCTGGCGCAGCGGAAGCGGGTAAACGTATCTGCTGTATTATGCTTGATATGCGCCATCGGGAAGAGCATTTGCTGAGCTTAAAGTGGTTTCTCAACATGTCTTTGACGCCGACGGATATGGCTAATTTATTTAGCTTGTTTCTTGATGTGAAGAGTAAGCGGCTGACCCGAGAATGGCTCAAGAATTTCAGTCTGAAACCACAGGAACATATGACGTTGACTTTGCTCAGGGCCGGAATGACCATGGATCAAATTGC
The DNA here is from genome assembly GCF_040064335.1 of Klebsiella sp. CN_Kp088. Lineage (NCBI taxonomy): Bacteria > Pseudomonadati > Pseudomonadota > Gammaproteobacteria > Enterobacterales > Enterobacteriaceae > Klebsiella > Klebsiella sp. CN_Kp088. Next base: position 122,308 of record NZ_JBEAIQ010000030.1, read on the forward strand.
TGGGGTGCTTAATACTTCAGTGAAAAGCCTGTATCGTAAACGCATTGAGCTTTATGAACGTCTGGGGCTGGCCAACTTTAATGAGGCCTGTTTGTTTATCTTTAAAAATAGACTGCTGGAGTGTCCCGCACAGAAGCGATAAAAAGGGAAATGAATACAGAGTAAGGTATCTACGACAAGCTACTCAACAACGGTATTATGTTAATTTAATCAATCATTGATAGGTATAACCGTAGTTCAGGAATAACTCAGATGATAATCCGCGGTATATGATAAAAATGCTCTTTGGAAGTACTTACTGCTTCGGCAGTTTTAATGCACACAGCAATTAATATTATAAATGCTCTCAATATTGAGCTGGCATAGATTTATCGTGGATCAAATTATCGGGGTTTTCTTTCATTATTTCTTCGGATGGCGTGGTTATATTTATATACGCAAATTAGCTAGCATATGTGAGAGAAATTATCGAATGATCAAGGACAGTATCGCCGAGTCTCTGGAAGCCCGTGGATTGTACCGTCGGGCCGCTTCGCGCTGGGTGGATGTGATGCAGACGTGCGTCGATGATAACGACCGTGAATGGATTAGGATGCACCGCAATAAATGCCTGAAAAAAGCGAAGCTGCCGCCGGCGCGTAAAGAAGAGTTTGCTGACATCCACAAGGCAGCCAGAGAGACGCAGTATCGTATGGGAATTGCTAAGCCGAATGGCGAAGTGTTCCGCCTTCCCGCTAAAAAGAAAGCGACGCGGCGCTAGCTCTGCGTGACGGCATTCCTTTCTCTCTCACCCGTTTCAGGAGGAGAGCATCTGTGCCCTGTGTGGGGATTAAATTCTGATGCATGGCGCTCCCTCCATTCCTCCTTCAGGCTCATTTTTTTTCATTTTGAAATCATACATTGGGTAGAGGAAAGGCTATCGATACAAGCGGGGATTTCTATGCCTGCATTCCGCCTGATGGCGCTGCGCTTATCAGGCCTACGGGTTTGCAGTCGACGTTGAACAGCGCGCTTGTTGCGCTGGCCCCGAAGGGGTGAGCCGCATTGCGGCGAATAATCGAACGCAGTTCGATGGAGAGTCCGGCCGCAGAAAAGCAAAAACCCGCCTTTTGGGCGGGTTCTTTAAATAGTGGTGCCCGGACTCGGAATCGAACCAAGGACACGGGGATTTTCAATCCCCTGCTCTACCGACTGAGCTATCCGGGCAACGGGGCGCATTAAACCGTAATCCGCCCACTGCGTCAATGAAATTTCTCTATTTATTGTTTGATTGCTTATCTTTGCGGCAATTCTGCGTCAAAAGGCGCGTTTTGCTTAAAATCACATCACTCCGTTATCGCCTTCGCGAACTTTCCAGCCGCTGGTGATGGCGATGGCATGGCGTTTTCCGGAGATATCGTAATCGCCAACGAGCTCTTCGTCATCCCGTGGCGAACTGATGGTTAAGATCGCATCCACTCCATGGCGGTAAGCGCCATGATGGCTGAAAATCGTGCCGATAAAGCATTTATCGTTGAGCCATACCGGGATCCACGCCACCGTTTCGACAGTGTAGTGTCCTGCAGCGCCGCCATAGTAGCTGTCCGCATCGTCTTTCGCAGTGCCAGGCGGGATCGGGCAAATCGGCTCATCGCTATCGTCAGAAGATTTATCCTTTAGCAGGCTACCTTGCATGACGTCCAATGACTTCAATAAGCCAGCTCTATCTTTATCGTTTAAGGCGGGGGTGGGGGTCTGCTCGTTTTCCGCAGCGCTAATGATATTGAGGTTATAACGGTAGCGGATGGTGATGGCCGGCGTCAGGTCGCTCTGGTTGAACGGACGCAGCAGATAGAGATTATCTTCCCCAAACACGCCGTTAAACCACAGGGCGTAAACCTGGCCGTTGATTCTGATCCAGCGGCCCCACTGGTTCGCTCCGCGATCGTTAATAGAGTAAAGGGCGCCGGGCACGCCGGCATCGAAGTTATCGTCGTCATTGCTGTCGGCATTGTTCACCGATTCAAAGGTGTTATCGCCGCGTTTCAGCACGCCGGTATAGCTGAACAGGCCGGTGCCGCCGACGTAGCTATCGATGATGAGGTCGCGTTTGCCGTCGCCGTCGAGGTCGATAAGCGTGAAGCTGACTTTGCCGTTTTCCGAATCGGCGCTGATATCGGAATGTAAAAACGCCTGCCACTCATCGTCGCTGATATCCGCCGCTGGCTTGGTCGTCGAGACCGGCGCGTCGTCGGCATAGGTGAGGGTAAAGTGGCTGATGTGTCCGCTGAGGGGAAACTGTTCCGCAATGTTCTCTAATGCGAGTTCCGGGTTGCGTTTTTGCTCTTTTAGTACCGCATCGTGCAACGTCTTCAGCGCGAGTATGTCGGCCTCTCGTTGCTGGCGGGGGATAACTTTGCTAACAAAGGTGGGAAGCTGCCAGGTTCCGCCAGGGGTGATTTCCCGGCACATGCCGGTACTGTACTTGAGGCTTTGCACAAAGGTTTTGCCATCCCACACACGTTCTTCCCCGTTAACGCAGTCGGCGACGCCGCGTCCTTTGTTGAAGAAGGTCATTACGCCATCGTTATAGCTGGAGGCATCAGTGGTTATCAGCTGTGGCCTGGCGGCCTGTGTGTTATCGACAACCCACATCGCGTAGCCGTCGTTATAGGCGGCGCGCCAGCATAGAGTCTGCAGCAGCGAGTGATTTTTATCCAGCGGGGCGACGGTGATCTGCCGTTCGTTGGCCGGAATTTCGGCGTTTTGCCAGTCATCACACTGGCGGTTGAGCGTGCTTTCCAATTGCGGCAGCCATTTCTGCTGTTGTTTCGCATTGAGCGCAACGGGCTGGGCGTTGTGAATAAACGACGCGCTCAGGATCTCCGGTGCGGGAATGGCGCGCAGGACGGTGCTGCCGTCACCGCCACCTTTACGTAACAGCGCATCGGCGGTACCGATCCGCTGCTGGAATTCATCGATCTTGAGGAACACCGCGCTGCTGCCCGCGTTAGACAGCCGTTTGCGCTGGCCATTGAGCGCCAGCTCGATTTTAGCGTTTTGCTCCAGGGCGGTAATAAGCGCGCTGGTTTGCGTACTGTCAAAATGAAAATGGCTGTCGTCGATAGCCTCAAGCGCTCCGCGATCGTTATCGTTGATAAACAGATTTACGCTGGCATCTGGCGGAATATCGTGCTCGGTCTGCGCAAACGTGACCTGCGTGGTTGCCTGCCGCCCGGGGCCGGCGCTACGGGTCAGCAGAACGCTGACTTCGCCCATTGTCGCGCCATAGCCCGCCGCCCGGCAGGTGCCGGTATTATCGCAGGCGACTTCCCAGTCTTTGTAGGCGAAAGAGAAACCGCGAGGAGGGGCGGCCATCAGCGAGGTCGAACAGAGCCCCAGTACGGCGGCCCAGAGAAGTGGACGCATAGAAATCCCTGCCACAGAAAGTGTCAGGGAATTATATGCGCCTTGCAGGGCTTGGGAAATCCGAATTACGTGAGCGCGCCGCCCATCCGGCAGCGGGCAAAGCGCAGGATATCTTCCGCCAGACGATGGGCGGTATCGACGTCGGCCTGGCTACGTTTGATCAGCATGCGGCTCAGGCAGCCTTCGACGATTAATTCCATCTGCTTGGCGACCATTTCCGGATCATCCACCTCAAGCTGAGTGAGCAGCTCGTGCGTGTAGGCCAGCGAAGCCTGCTTCTGCTGTTCCGCTAACTGGTGAATTGGGTGCTGGGCATCCGGGTAAAAGGTACAGGCAGCGATAAACAGGCAGCCGGGATAACGGTGGTTGCTGACGCATTTGGTCAGTGCGCTATAGCGCGCCAGCAGCTTTTGTTCTGCGCTCAGCGTCTCATCCAGCAATAGCTGGCGACGCCAGGCGTCTACCTGCTGGCTTAAATAACGCAGGGCGTCATAGAGCAACGCTTCGCGGTCAGGCCAAAAACGCTTGAGGTCATCAAGCGGATATGCGACGCGGTCGGCGACCATTTCCAGCGTGGTGTTGGCGATACCCTCGATTTCGAGAATTTGTATGGCTTCACCCAGGACATCTTCACGTTGCACGGTAGTCTCCTCCATTTATCCTCCTCAAGTGTCGTTCACGGTTGCCAATCGCGCAAATGGGCGCTGAATGCCGCGGCATCCATAAACCCGGTGACGCGCTGCGCGGGCTGTTCTTCTCCCTGCGCGTTGAAGAACAGAATCGTCGGCAAGCCGAGCACCTGTAAATGCTTCAGCAGGGCCGCGTCTTGCGCGCTGTTCTTGGTGACATCCACTTGCAGCAAAACGGTCTCTTTTAGGGCCTGTCGCACTTCAGGAGCGCTAAAGGTATATTTTTCGAACTCTTTACAGGCCACGCACCAGTCGGCATACAGATCGAGCATGACCGGTTTCCCTTTGGCCTGCGCCAGCGCCTGGTTGAGTTCATCAACGGTGCTGACGCGGGTAAATTCCAGATGCGCCTGCTGCTGGACAGTCGGCGCGCCAAAGGCCCAATCCTGCAGCGGACGCGCGCTAACCAGCGCAGCGCCCAGCATGACGATTTGCACCAGCCGTAGCCACGGTTTGCTCGCGCCAAGCAAGGTAATAAACGCCCAGCTAAAGAAGGCGACGCCAAGCAGCGACCACAGGCGTAAACCCCAGGCTTCGCCAATAACGCGCTCCAGTAAAAAAACCGGCAGCGCGAGGATCACGAAGCCAAACGCGGTCTTGACATGAGCCATCCACGGCCCGCTCTTTGGTAGCAGACGATTACCGAACACAGTCACCAGGATCAGCGGCAGCCCCATTCCCAGCGCGTACAGATACAGCGTGCCGCCGCCGAGCCACAGATTACCGCTTTGAGCGATATACAACAGAATGGCGCTAAGCGGGGCCGTAGTGCAAGGGGAACAGATAAGCCCGGCGATAGCGCCCATTGCAAACACGCCGCCCGGCGAGCCCCCCTGGCGCTTGTTGCTCATTAGCGTCAGTCGGGTTTGCAGTGATGAAGGCAACTGCAGCGTAAACAGGCCGAACATCGACAGCGCCAGCGCGATAAATACCACTGACAGCCCAATTAATACGTAAGGGTGCTGCAGCGCGGCCTGGAATTGCAGACCGGCGGCGGCCACGACCAGACCCAGCGCGGTATAGGTTACCGCCATCCCCTGGACATAAATAAATGCCAGCAGCAGGGCGCGCGCCGTCGATAAGCGCTGTTTACCGCCGAGGACAATCCCGGAAATCAGCGGATACATCGGTAAAACACAAGGCGTAAAGGCGATGCCGATACCAATCAGCAGCGCCCATAGCGCCGAAAATGGCAGCGACGCGGGTTCCGCGCCGGTCTGGCTGCCGCTGGCGGGGAGCGTGGCTGAAGAAGGTTGGTCCGCCTGCGCCTTGTCGGAATCGGCGAGCACCGCGCTGAGCGGCACGACTTTGGTCTCCGGCGGATAGCAGAACCCGGCGTCGGCACAGCCCTGATAGGTGACGGTCAGCGTGGCTGCTTTGCTGGCTTGCGTGAGGGTAATCGGCAACGTCAGGCGCTGACGATAAATTTCGCTTTTGCCATAAAACTCGTCTTCATGCCATTCGCCAGGCGGTAGAGAAGGGTCGACGATCGCAGCGTCCTTTGTCGTCAGCGTAATCTGCTTACGGTAGAGGTAGTAGCCATCCTTGATGTGCCAGCTCAGGTTGAGGTCGTGTTGATTCTGCTGAAAGTCAAAGGCGAAAGCCCGATCGGCAGGCACGAAGCTTGAGCGCCCGGGGGCGTCAAACAACCCGGCGCTGGCGGATGCGCTGCACAGTAGCAGGATCAGCGTAATGATGCGTTGAGCCATGAGAGGTAATCGTTGTCTCCGTGAGTAACCGGCAGGACCAGTAGTTCGGGGGTTTGATACGGGTGATGGGACTTCAGACAGTCCAGTAACGCCTGCTGATGGGCCAGGTTGGTTTTGAGCAGCATCTGGACTTCATACTCCTGCTCAAGCTTTCCTTCCCAGTAGTAGAGCGACGTCGCTCCCGGCAGGATGGTGGCGCAGGCGGCGAGTTTTTCCCCGAGCGCTTTGGCCGCCAGATCCTGGGCGGTCGCTTCATCCGGCGCGGTACAGAGTACAACAACAGCATCAGGCGTAGTCATCGTGAACCTCGTATCAGCGAAAAGAGGCACTATAGCATGCATGATGCGGGGAGATTAACCAAAGGGGCCAGTTACTTTACTGGCCCCTTTTTAACGATCTTACAGCATGAGGCCGCCGAAGATGAATCCGAGGATCACGCAAAGCGTAATGGCGATGACGCCCGGGATCAGGAAGGCGTGGTTAAAGACATATTTGCCGATACGCGTGGAGCCGGTGTCGTCCATTTCAACCGCGGCCAGCAGGGTCGGATAGGTTGGCAGCACGAACAGCGCTGAGACCGCGGCGAATGAGGCAATTGCCGTCAGCGGGGTGACGCCGAGCAGCAGCGCGGCGGGCATCAACGCCTTAGTGGTGGCGGCCTGTGAATAGAGCAGCGTAGCGGCGAAGAACAGCACTACCGCCAGCAGCCACGGATAGTTGTGCAGCAGATCGCCCGCTACCGTCTGGATATCGGCAATGTGCGCTTTGACGAAGGTATCTCCAAGCCAGGCGACGCCGAGCACGCAGACGCAGGCGCTCATCCCGGACTTAAAGGTGCTGGCATTCAGCACTTCGCCGGTATCGATCTTACAGGTGATGCTTATCAGCGTGGCGATGGTCAGCATGAAGACTACGATCGCTTCGTTACGCGGCAGTACCGGGTTCTGGATCAGGCCGACGGTGTCGCTGATGGCAGTAGCGTAGAACATGACCGCGACGATGCCGACGAGGAACAGCAGGACGGAGCGTTTAGCGTGCGGCTTCAGTTCGAAGACCTGACTGCCGCGCAGGCTCACTTCCCCTTTTGCCAGCCGTTCCTGGTAGACCGGGTCGTCTTTCAGCTCGCAGCCGAGGAAGTTACAGACCACGGCGGTCAGCATGACGGCAATCAGGGTAACCGGCAGGCAGATCGCCAGCAGCGTCAGGTAGCTGACGCCAAGCGGTTCGAGAATACCGGCAAAGAAGACCACTGCCGCGGAGATCGGCGAGGCGGTAATCGCAATCTGCGAAGCGACAACGGCGATGGAGAGCGGGCGGGAAGGGCGAATACCCTGCTCTTTCGCCACTTCGGTAATCACTGGCAGGGTAGAGAACGCGGTATGACCGGTGCCTGCCAGCACGGTCATAAACCAGGTGACCAGCGGCGCCAGGAAGGTAATGTACTTGGGATGGCGGCGTAGCATACGTTCGGCGAGGCTGACCAGATAATCCATCCCTCCGGCGACCTGCATCGCGGCGATTGCGGCGATAACCGCCATGATGATTTCAATGACGTCAAAGGGGATTGCGCCGGGTGGAATTTGAAAAATTAAGGTTAAGACGAGGACGCCGAGGCCACCGGCAAAGCCGATACCAATGCCCCCGAGTCGGGCCCCCAAATAGATTGCCAGCAGGACAACCACGAGCTCTGCACCAAACATATATGCCTTCCTTGTTTTTTAACAAGTTGATATTGAATTGTTGTCGTTTCGTAAACCCAAAAAAGCAAAAAGGCATGTCATCACTGACATGCCTTTGGTTAGTTTACCCTGAAAGCTTACTGTTCGCTTTCATCGGTATACCGTTTTGCTTTATAAGCCGGATGCATCAGGTTTTGCGGGGAGAAAATGTCATCCAGTTCGGCTTCGGTCAGCAGCCCGCGTTCCAGTACCACTTCACGTACGCTCTTACCGGTTTCGGCGCAAATCTTGCCGACGATATCGCCATTGTGGTGGCCGATGAACGGGTTGAGGTAGGTCACGATACCGATGGAGTTGTAGACGTAGCTTTCGCATACCGCTTTGTTGGCGGTAATGCCGTTCACGCATTTTTCCAGCAGGTTGTAGCAGGCGTTAGTCAGGATATGGATAGATTCAAACATCGCCTGGCCAATCACCGGCTCCATAACGTTCAACTGCAGCTGACCGGCTTCAGAGGCCATGGTTACGGTGGTATCGTTGCCGATAACTTTGAAGCACACCTGGTTAACCACTTCCGGCACCACCGGGTTAACTTTTGCCGGCATGATAGAGGAACCGGCCTGCAGCTCTGGCAGGTTGATTTCGTTGAGGCCAGCGCGCGGCCCGGAAGAGAGCAGGCGCAGGTCGTTACAAATCTTGGACAGTTTGACCGCCAGGCGTTTCAGCGAACTGTGAACCATCACATATGCGCCGCAGTCAGAAGTCGCTTCAATCAGGTCTTCCGCCGGAACGACCGGCAGGTTGCTGACTTCCGCCAGTTTCTGTACCGCCAGCTGCTGGTAGCCGTCAGGGGTGTTCAGGCGAGTCCCGATTGCGGTCGCGCCGAGGTTCACTTCCAGCAGCAGTTCTGCAGTACGCAGAATGCTTTTGGTTTCTTCGTTCAGCAGAACGTTAAAAGCGTGGAATTCCTGGCCGAGGGTCATCGGCACCGCATCCTGTAACTGCGTGCGGCCCATTTTCAGGATGTCCTGGAACTCGACGGCTTTCGCCTGGAAGCCTTCGCCCAACTGTTTGATGGCATCGATTAATTTGAGAATCGAAGCATAGACCGCAATGCGGAAACCGGTGGGGTAGGCGTCGTTAGTGGACTGGCATTTATTGACGTGGTCATTAGGGTTGAGGAACTGGTATTCACCTTTCTGGTGGCCCATCAGTTCCAGACCGATATTCGCCAGCACTTCGTTGGTGTTCATGTTGACGGAGGTGCCCGCGCCGCCCTGGAACACATCAACCGGGAACTGGTCCATGCATTTACCGTTGTTCAGCACTTCATCGCATGCGGCGACAATGGTGTTCGCTACGCTTTTAGGAATGGTTTGCAGTTCCTTGTTAGCCAGCGCGGCGGCCTTCTTCACCATCACCATGCCCCGAACAAACTCAGGGATGTCGCTAATCTTGTTGTTGCTGATGTAGAAGTTTTCAATCGCTCTCAGAGTATGAACGCCATAGTATGCGTCAGCTGGAACTTCCCTGGTGCCCAACAGATCTTCTTCGATACGAATGTTGTTTAACATGTGAACCTTCTTTTTCAAGCTGCCAATGAATTCACCAAATACACAGAATTTATAGGATTTAGCGTATTTTCAGACCGAAGATTATTTCCTTAACCGGCCCGGTGCCCACGATCATATGCTGATGATAGCGAAGTTCAGTAACCTTGATCACTTATTATATAGCGCGGCGGATAAGAATTATTAATCTGTGAAATGAGTCACCGCTTTACTATTTTTGAAAAAAATGCCGTTACCGTTGATTGAAAAATGGCGCGCCAACCCCACATTCCTATGACGCGAATAGCAAATTTATCACTACGGGCGTCTGCGACGACGGCCGAATGAAGGAGACGCCGGTGCGTTGGATCCCATTTATTGCCTTTTTCTTATACGTTTACGTCGAGATCTCGATCTTTATTCAGGTCGCGCACGTGCTTGGCGTGCTGCTGACGCTGATTCTGGTTATCTTTAGCTCGGTGGTGGGGATGTCGCTGGTGCGCAACCAGGGCTTCAAAAACCTGATGCTGATGCAGCAGAAAATGGCGGCTGGCGAAAGCCCTGCCGCAGAAATGATCAAAAGCGTGTCGCTGATTATCGCCGGGCTGCTGCTGTTGATCCCGGGCTTCTTTACCGACTTCCTCGGCCTGCTGCTGCTGTTGCCGCCGGTGCAAAAGCTGATGACTTTAAAACTGATGCCGTATCTGCGCTTTAGCCGGATGCCGGGCGGCGGTTTTAGCGCTGGTGCCGGCAACGGAGACACCTTCGAAGGGGAGTTCCAGCGCAAAGACGACGAACGCGACCGTCTGGATCACAAAGACGACCGCTAAAACGACAAAACCGGCCTGCGCCGGTTTTTTGTTATCGGCTTGCTGAGGATGACCGTGCAGGTAAGGCGAACCACAGCACCGCCAGCATAATAATGGCGTACAAGCTCTTCCAGCCGACCATTGCCAATAGCAAAACGCAGAGCACGCTGCCCACAATGGCCAGCACGCGGTATTTACCGTGCAGGAGTCGGCATCCCGCCAGCATGCACAGCAGATAAATCATGATGAAAATGCCGTTGGCATAGACGATCAGCGCATCGAGATTAATGTTCAACCAGTAAATGCACAGCGTACTGAGTACGCAGCAGCCTAAGACCGCATTCAGCGCATTGCGTGGTACCTGACGCGGCGACAGGCGGGCCAGATAACCTTCCGGCTTGAACTGCGCCTGCGACCAGACCAGGCGGGCAAAACTTTGGATATAGATATTGAGGCTGGCGAAGCAGGCGAGATAGCCGATCACGCAGGCGACCCACAGCGCCTGCACGCCGAACAGCCGTACCACGATGTTTGGCAGCGAGGCCGCCGCCGCCATTTCCGCACCGAAGGCGCGAAAATGCAGTACCACCACGGTACAGCCCCAATAAACGGTTCCTGCCAGCAATAAGCCAATCATCAGCGCTCGGGGGAAGTCGCGCTCCGGACGTTTAAACTCTGATGCCAGATGAGCAAAGGCTTCAAGGCCGACGAAGCACCAGAACATTACCGATAGGGCAGCAAACAGCTGCGACGTGTCGACATCTTTAGGTTCCGGGAAAGGGATCTGCGCCGGGTTTATGCCGCCGCGCCACCAGATAGCGACGATCAGCGCGACAATCATTACCGCGACCAGCGTCTGTAGATTGGCGCTGGAACTGGCGCCGCGCGAGCCCACCCACCAGACGATCGCCAGCGTGCCGAGCTCGGCAAGCAGCAGTTGAGTATCGTGCCAGCCAAACAACGCCTGGCCAAACCCGGTAGCAATATGGAGGGCGGCGGGTAAACCCACCGGGATGACTGATAAAAACAGCCAACCGGTTACCCGCGCCAGACGCGGGCCAAACGCCATATCCACAAAATGAGCCACGCCGCCAGCGCTGGGAAAGTGGCGCCCAAGCACGGCAAACACGATAGCGATGGGAAAGACCAGGAGAATCAGCGCTGGCCACGCCCACAGGCTGTTATCGCCAGCGACCAGCGCCGCCAGCGCCGGTACGGCGAACACGCCGGTTCCCAGTAGTGATGTTGAAAGCAACCCGACTCCCTGACCTAACCCCAGCTCCTGTTTTAACCCACTCATGACTCAACCCTGCGCGCGGCAAAAAAACGATGTTATCACAACCCTTTGCGCCAGATAGCGCAGCCGCCGCGGGAATATTTTTGCGCGTCAGCGCACAGGCGGAAATTTTTTTTTAATTTTCCCCTTGAAGCCGTAAATGGCCATCCCCATCTCTCTCTGCACTAGTCGGAAACCGTTTACGGCCCGGCGCCATCCATAACTGATAATGACTTTCTCGAAGGAGAGCTATCAATGAGTATTCGTCCGTTACATGATCGTGTGATCGTCAAACGTAAAGAAGTTGAAACCAAATCTGCAGGCGGCATCGTTCTGACCGGTTCTGCGGCAGCTAAATCAACTCGTGGCGAAATCATCGCTGTCGGTAAAGGCCGCATCCTGGAAAACGGAACTGTGCAGCCGCTGGACGTTAAAGTTGGTGACATCGTGATTTTCAACGATGGTTACGGCGTGAAGTCTGAGAAGATCGACAACGAAGAAGTGCTGATCATGTCCGAAAGCGACATCCTGGCAATTGTTGAAGCGTAATTCGCACGACCCTGAACGAATTTGAGGAATAAAAGAAATGGCAGCAAAAGACGTAAAATTCGGTAACGACGCTCGTGTAAAAATGCTGCGCGGCGTAAACGTACTGGCAGATGCAGTTAAAGTCACCCTGGGCCCGAAAGGCCGTAACGTTGTTCTGGACAAATCCTTCGGCGCGCCGACCATCACTAAAGATGGCGTTTCCGTTGCTCGTGAAATCGAACTGGAAGACAAATTCGAAAACATGGGCGCGCAGATGGTGAAAGAAGTTGCCTCTAAAGCGAACGACGCTGCAGGCGACGGTACCACCACCGCAACCGTACTGGCTCAGGCTATCGTTAACGAAGGTCTGAAAGCCGTTGCTGCGGGCATGAACCCGATGGATCTGAAACGTGGTATCGACAAAGCTGTCGTTGCCGCTGTGGAAGAACTGAAAGCGCTGTCCGTACCGTGCTCTGACTCTAAAGCCATTGCTCAGGTTGGTACTATCTCCGCTAACTCCGACGAAACCGTAGGTAAACTGATCGCTGAAGCGATGGATAAAGTCGGTAAAGAAGGCGTTATCACCGTTGAAGACGGTACCGGTCTGGAAGACGAACTGGACGTCGTTGAAGGTATGCAGTTCGACCGCGGCTACCTGTCCCCTTACTTCATCAACAAGCCGGATACCGGCGCTGTTGAACTGGAAAGCCCGTTCATCCTGCTGGCTGACAAAAAAATCTCCAACATCCGCGAAATGCTGCCGGTTCTGGAAGCCGTAGCGAAAGCTGGCAAACCGCTGGTTATCATCGCTGAAGACGTTGAAGGCGAAGCGCTGGCGACCCTGGTTGTTAACACCATGCGCGGCATCGTGAAAGTTGCAGCGGTTAAAGCGCCGGGCTTCGGCGACCGTCGTAAAGCTATGCTGCAGGACATCGCAACTCTGACTGGCGGTACCGTTATCTCTGAAGAGATCGGTATGGAGCTGGAAAAAGCGACTCTGGAAGACCTGGGTCAGGCGAAACGCGTTGTTATCAACAAAGACACCACCACCATCATCGATGGCGTTGGCGAAGAAGCTGCGATTCAGGGCCGCGTTGCTCAGATCCGTAAGCAGATCGAAGAAGCGACCTCTGATTACGACCGTGAAAAACTGCAGGAGCGCGTGGCTAAACTGGCCGGCGGCGTTGCGGTAATCAAAGTCGGTGCTGCTACCGAAGTTGAAATGAAAGAGAAAAAAGCGCGCGTTGACGATGCCCTGCACGCGACCCGTGCTGCGGTTGAAGAAGGCGTGGTAGCTGGCGGCGGCGTAGCGCTGGTCCGCGTGGCGGCGAAAATCGCTGGCCTGACCGGTCAGAACGAAGATCAGAACGTCGGTATCAAAGTTGCGCTGCGCGCAATGGAAGCGCCGCTGCGTCAGATCGTTTCCAACGCCGGTGAAGAGCCGTCTGTTGTTGCCAACAACGTGAAAGCAGGCGACGGTAACTACGGTTACAACGCGGCTACCGAAGAGTACGGCAACATGATCGACTTCGGTATCCTGGATCCGACTAAAGTCACCCGTTCTGCGCTGCAGTACGCGGCATCCGTTGCTGGTCTGATGATCACCACCGAGTGCATGGTGACCGACCTGCCGAAAGGCGACGCGCCTGACTTAGGTGCTGCTGGCGGTATGGGCGGCATGGGCGGTATGGGCGGCATGATGTAATCGTGCGCTATATGGCATAAAAATGCAGAAACCCCCGGTCAGAAATGGCTGGGGGTTTTTCTTTTTGCTGGCTTTTTAGTATAAGGTTTACATCCGGGCCAGTGCGTCCAGCTCATTGGGGAATAACATGCAGGTAAAATATTTAGCAGGGATTGTCGGCGCAGCATTATTGTTAGCGGGTTGCAGTTCCAGCAACGAATTAACCGCAGGCGGCCAGAGCGTGCGTTTTGTTGAAGATAAACCGGGAACGGAATGCCAGCTGTTAGGAACGGCAACCGGCACGCAAAGCAATTGGCTGTCCGGGCAGAATGGCGATGAAGGCGGCTCGATGCGCGGCGCGGCGAATGCGCTGCGTAACCAGGCGGCGGCCATGGGCGGTAACGTTATTTATGGCGTGAGCAGCCCGACGCAAAATCTGCTGTCGAGCTTTGTCCCGACCGATAGCCAGATGAACGGCCAGGTTTATAAGTGCCCGAACTGATGCGTTAAGCACTCTCTGCCTGCGCAGAGAGTGCTTAACAATTTATGCCTCAAGCGCTGCTTTGGTAGCCACGTAGAATTCGTGCAATGACTTTAAGCATTCATCCTTAGTCAGCATTTGTCCAGGTGCGGATGGAATCACCTTGCTGAAGATTTGATGCGGCGTATGCTGGTTGTGAACTTGTTTTAGCTTCTGGCTCTTTTCAATCAGACGTAGCGCGATACTTTTTTCAAAATCTGACTGATGCGCGGCGCTGGTTTTAATCACCGCGCCAGAGAGTACTTTTTTACCCTCTTCCTGCTCGTAGCTATACAGCACGCCAAGATGATGGTTGAACAGATTCAACTTCCACTCTTCCTGAGCGTATTGCTGGTACTCGATATTAGGTTGGGTCGTTAAATCGACGGTATACAGCAGTACGAAGTCCAGAGCCAAAGCTAAATATTCATTCAGTTTCGTGTCCGCGGCCATGGCGAGAGATTGTTGGATCCCCAATATCAGCGCTTCGACCTGGCGGTCATCAATCCGTAGAGTTGCTATTTGCTCGTTCTGCAGCATTAATATCAGCGTCGATTCTGTTTCCCCTGGTTTCAGGGTGATCGACATGATTCGCAGCTCCGGGTTGGGGTTTTGTACCTCCAACATATCTATCTCTGGCGTGTTGGCTATTAGCGTTTCATTGTAGGCAAGAAGCTCCACTTTCTGAGCCTCATTCTCGCCATCCTGCTGTAATCTCTGCAAGAAAATAGACATCCGGTTTGCCAGGACCATGAGCAGGTCAGCCAGCACCGGTGCCTGCAGATAGTATGTCTGACACAGGCCATTCTGCTTTTGTACTTTCAGCAGCAGCGCCATGAAATGGTCTTCGTAGGTAATTCCGGCGGTGTTAAAACCAATAAACGTTCCTTGCATACTCTTCTCCTTACGCTGGCATTGGTATTCTTGACTGCGATAAATCAATAACCCGATCGGCAGAGGCGATGGTTGACGGGCGGTGGGCGACGATGACGCGGGTAATACTGAGGCCTGAAATAGACTGGTTGATAACCGACTCGTTTCGTAAATCGAGATGGCTGGTGGCCTCATCCATAAACAGAATGCTCGGTTTACGGTAAAGCGCGCGGGCAATCAAAATACGTTGCTTTTGGCCCCCGGAAATCCCCAGGCCCAACTCACCAACGATGGTTTCATAGCCCATCGGCATTTTCATAATTTCGTCGTGAATGTTGCAGCGTTTGGCGCATTCGACGACAAAATCCACATCGGCGTTATCTTCAAAACCGCTGATATTATCGATAAGCGACCCGGAAAAGAGGCGGTCCTCCTGCAGCACGCAGGCGGTTCCCTGGCGATAGTTATTTAGACCTATCTTCTGGATATCGAGATTATCGGCGAAGACGTCGCCGCTGGTGGGCGAGAGCAGCCCGCACATCACTTTCAATAGCGTGGTCTTACCGACGCCGGACGGGCCGACCAGCGCGACGGATTCCCCCGGCTCAACGGTGATGTTCAGATTTGAGAAAATCGGCTGCGAAAAGGGATCGTATTGATAGCTGAGATTTCTGACTTCAAGCCTGGCGCCGGCATCCTTCGAAAAGACTTCACGTGACGGTAGCTCTTGCTCTGGTTCGCTGAAGACGATCTCTGAAAGACGCTCGTTATGCAGCGAGAGCATGCGTAGCTGCATGGTAAGATCAACCAGGCTGGATGCGCGCTGGGAGAACTGACCGCGGTAGGCGTTAAAAGCCATAAACATACCGAGGGTCATTTCATTATCAATAACCATAATGGCGCCCAGCCACAGTACCGCAACCTGATCGATGGCGGTAATAAAGGTATTGATACCGCTAAACATCATGTCGAAACGGGTCTGTTTGATCCCCGCATTACAGGCGTCGATGTTGATATTCAGCCAGTGCTGAGAGCGGCGTTCTTTCAGGTTCAGCGCTTTGATGGTCGAAATACCGTATAGCGACTCCATAAAGTGTGAACTGGAGCGCGCGCCTTTGATTACCTGTTCTTCAGCAACGCGGCGATAGAAGCGATAAGTTCCCAGACGCATAAGGGCGTAACATAAGGTAAAGCCAACGACGACCCATGTTAGCCAACCGCCGTACAGGGTGAGCATAATCAGCAGGCCGATCGTCATGATCGAGTCGATAATGCCGCTGACGATGCTATTAGTGAACGTGGAGCGAATGGTATCCAGCGAAGAGAAACGGGACTGAATATCCCCCAGATGACGCTTTTCGAAAAATGCCAGCGGCAGGCTAGCCAAATGATCGAATAGAGTGGTTTTCCACTGAATATTGGTTAGCGTGTTGAGCGTCAGTGAAGTCCATGCGCGCAGCATACTGATAAAGGTGCGGAAGAGGGTAAAGAAGACCAGACCAATACAGATAACCGAGAGCAGGCTTTGATCGTGGGCCATGATCACGTGGTCAGTGACCAACTGCGTGCCTATTGGCAACAGTAGTCCAATCGCTTCAACGACGACGGAAAAGGCGAAAATTTTCAGCAGCGCTGATTTTAAGCCAACAATATTACGCATCAGATCTAACAAACGCAGGCGAGATTTGGCTTTTTCCTGCTGGAAGTTCTGATCGGGCCATAACTCTAACGCGATGCCGGTAAAGTTGTTCGACATTTCCTGAATGCCGATAATGCGTTTACCCAGCGCCGGGTCGTGAACCATAAAGCTAGATTTGCGTACTTTGGTGAGCACGACGTAGTGGTTCATTCCCCAGTGGATAACGCAGGGCAGCTTTAATTGTCTGATTTCATCAAGATCGAGCGACAGCGCGCGGCTTTTTAAGCCAGCATGTTCTGCCGTTTTGCTCAATGACATCAACGTTACCCCCTGGGAGGGGCTGCCAAAGCGTTGACGGAAATTGAACAGATCAATATCGAGACCATAATGGCCGCAAACCATTGCCAGACAGGCAATGCCACACTCGGCGGCTTCCGATTGCAGTATTACCGGCGTCTTTCTCAATATCGAAAAATTAACTTTCGCCGTAATTTTTTCAAACAGTTCATTAGTCATGAATCGGGCCGCTCACGCTTTGAGTAATCTTATAAACTGGAGTAAACATCCACATGTAGAGAGGGCGTTCTTCAAGGAAGACAACAGCCTGTGCTTTAAGCCCATTGGAGAGGCTTAGCTTTTTCCCGTCATATTCGAACTGTTTATCTTTAATTTTGACAATCGCTTTATACAGCGCCAGTTCTTGTTGCTGATTGGTACCGTTACTGACGTTGGTGTATTCAGACATTTCTTGCCGTGACGCCGGCATTGATGATATGGATATAATTTTTCCTGGGAATTGACCAAATTTATCCGATGGGAAGGCATCATAGCGAATATTGATGGTATCTCCCGTTTTTAAATACGGAATGGTATTGTTGGGTAGCCACAGAATGAGATAATACTCAACGTTTCCGGTCGGTTTTATCTGGGCCAGGCTACTTCCATTATCAACGGTTTGCCCTTGGGTAGCCGACAGTGACTCAATCCTGCCATCGCTGGTCGATTTGATAATAATATTACCGTTAGCATTAGATTCCACTAACTGATTTTTATAATCATTGGCCTGGTTGTATTGACTGGAAATTTGGTTGTCAAAATCAGCAGCTTTAGTGATTATATCGCTATTAAGTTGTGTAATTTGCGATTCGAGTTGCATTTTTTGGCTAACTAAAGACTGGTAGGCACTCTGCTGCTGAAAGTATAAAGAGTGCTGATAGTTATACTGATCTTTTGTTATCAGGCCGTTGCTAAGGTATTTATCGTAGCTGGAAAGGTTATCATGCATTTTCTTCAGGCCTACCTGGGTGTTGACCAGCATACGGTTGGTCTCCTTCAGGGAGGCAGTGGTAGTTTTTAACTGCGCATTCAGCGCATTTAACGTCTGGTTTTTATTATCTTCCAGTTTTTTAATAATATCTTCAGAGTTGGCGATTTTTTCATTGATAACTTCTATCTGTGCCGCGCTAACATTGCCACTGGTGGTGCTGCGGGAAACATCAATCTCGTATAGCGGTTGGTTTTTTTTTACGACGTCACCAATTTTTACGAATTGCTTGACGATAAACCCCTGCTGTGGCGCAAAGACGTTAATTGAGTGAGGCAGGGTAATGACTTCGCCTTTAACATCGACACGCTGGGTAAACTTGCAAAATATCAATGCGCAGATAAGCGCAATGAGAAATAATGCCGACAATAAGGCGATTAACCAGGCGGGTAAGCCAGCGAGCAACAAGGCTTTCCCTTTCCAGTGATGCCTTTTGTATTCGATCGCTTCCTTGCGATATAGCTTATTATTCATGTTAATAGTATTTTACTGGTTCTGGCTGACATTGAATATAGAGCAACAAAGGCCTAAAAGGCCTTTGTTATTATTTCATTATTTTTACCACGGAGCGAAAGTGCCGTTAAGCGTGCTCTCAATCAGTGATTGCAGAGCCTCAACGGAACCTTCCCAACCTAATGCGACAGCGCCTACGGCTCCGCCGATAGCACCTAAGATAAAGCCTGCGACAGCGCCAACGGCATTGCCAATTAGACCCAGCCCGAGGACGCCACCGTTAGAACCACCCTGAAAGCCGCCAAGTCCCGCTCCGACACAGGCCGTAATGACAGAGCCGAGGATACCAGCACCGAGCGCTTCTACTGCATTACTAGCCAGAGAAGTGAACGCTGCTGAAGCGGAGGAAAAATCCCACGTATATCCACCGGAGATTGCTTCCATTTCAAAAACTGTTAATTCTTTCATTACTCTAATTCCCTTAAGTAAACGTTGACTAAACTACTGGTCGATGTAATCGCCCGGTGGCAAACAATAGAGGTGAAAATGAGTGTAATCAACGAAATGACGTGTGAATAATTTATGAAGTTCTTTCATATTAGATAATTCATAATTATTCTGGCATTCATATTGTATTTGTGAATTTATTTATATGCAAAAGTACCGCAACCCTTTTGTATACAAAGAGAATGAAAGAGAGCCATTACTGGCTCTCTTGTTACATTCAGTATTTCTACTGTTCCTGGATCACTACTTCTAACATAGCCTTAACTTTACCGTTTGTGATGCTATCACTGCTATTACTCTGGCGATAGTAATCAGCGGTAAGGTTGATAACCTGTGACGTAGCGGCGCTATTAAAGCTGTAGCTATCCATATCATAAAAGACTAATGGGGTTCCGGTTTGCTTGAAAATGATGCCAACGTTTTTGGCACCAGAATCATCGGTTATCATATTATCAATGATACCATCACCAGATGTACTTGCTGTACCTACCGGGTTAAACCAATACATCAGTGTATTACCAATTGACCCCGCAGGGCAGGTAATCGTTAATAGAATATTTTTCTGCTCCGGGGTGACGCCGCCGCGAGAGACCGACATTAACGTACTTTTCTTAATCCGGTTTAGCGTTATCTGTGAACTGGATGGTGAGATATCACAGGAGGTTGCCTGATATTTAGTGCTTTTGAGCTTAATGCTAGTCGTGTATAAGAGTTTTTCGGTGGTGCCAGGGTTAGTAGTCGGATTACCGACAGAAAAGCTGATTGATGGGTTTGAGTCCGAACCTGAAGTATCAATGACCTGCTTGGTTTTGATAAACCACACGGTGATGAATTTATAGTAATTATCTGACGTATTCTCAAACGGTATCAGTACTGAACCCGCCACGGCAGGGACCAATGCGCCATTTTTACTTTCCAGAAGATCGGATACCTGGAATCCAATACCATCAATACCGGTTTCATATACCGGCATTCCCTGAATTCCGGTTACACCAGAAACCTCCGGCGTACTAATAGTAGTAATATACTGATCGTTTGTTTTCTGGCTACATGAGAAGTTTTTATATGTGCCGGTACCGTATTTAGTTGAATACAATATGCTTCCCACCGGAATAGAATCATCTGTTGGAATTTTAGCGCTGATAGTAAATGCTTGCCGCTGGATGCTGCCTGAGTAACTACATTTTGCAGCCGCCTCACCACAGGTAACTAAAAGCATTAATAGAATAAACATTCTCTTCATCAATATTCGTCCTTAAATAATGGCTAGCGACACACCGTTTCGACCTGGCTTAAGCCAGCGGCTTTGCCTTCCCGTGGCGGTAACGTGAAGGGGGCATTACACTGCTGGGAACTACTTTTTCCCCACTGCACGTTGAGCGTCCCGGTTTGCTGCAACCCGGACATATAGACCATCCCGGCATCACTCACGATGCTGGCCTGGCTTTTCGCATCCCCCGCCAGTAGGACCATAGCGCCATAAGGAACATCATTGCCGCTGGCAGTTTTCAGGTGAATAAAGGCGCGCTGTCCTATCTTGCCTTCGTAGTTGGCTCGGACGATGGCGCCGCGGGTAGGTACTACGCTTTGCGTGGTTTCCGGCAATTCCATATCATCACCGAGCGTGGCGCTATCAAGGGTAATATCGGTGCGGCGATATGGGGTAACGTAAGGTACGATGGCATAGCCGCGATAGTCGGTCGAGATGGTGTTATCGGTCGTCAGTTTGACGTCATCCAGCCCCGGAGCTTTAACCAGCACGGCGGCATCGGTGATATCCTGACCTAAAGTGATGCCATCAGCATGGGCGATGATACTGCCGCTGGCGCCATAATCGACACGCTGGCTATCGCGGTCATAGCTGTAACCGGCGTTAAGGCTGCCCTGGGAGCTGTTATAGGTCGCACGCATGTCGCCGCTGTAATATTCACGGTTGCTATATCCCTGCTGAATACTCCAGTCGAGGCTATCGTTTTCCAGCCCAACCCCTCCGATGGCGACGGACTGATCCGTTGAGCCAGGGTTACTATTGGTGAGCTGATAGCTGGTGTAGGTACCAGGAAGCCAGTTGCTGATTGGCAGCGTGACGGTCAGCGTAATGCGCTGATCGTCCTGCGCGTCGCTGTCGGAGCTATTGTTACTCCAGGTATAGCGGCTATAGCTATAGCCCAGATAGAAGTTCACATTTCTAAAGCCACCGTTATAACCGACGCTGATAGATTTATTGGTGCGTTTATCATCCCAATAATCCTCAACCAGCCCGCTAATAGATATGCTACCGAGTCCTTTACCCAGGCTTTGGTTGAGTGTCAGGTTGGTTCGATTGCGTAATGAACGGGTGGTATAGCTACCGTCATTAGCATAGCTATCCAGCACCTCAGATAAGGTGTTAAATCCCTCAGTAGAGTACCGGTAGCCAGCGATGGTAATGTTGGTTCCGGTATCAAGGATGTTTTTACCGTAGCGGATGCGCCAGGACTGTCCCGAAGTCTTTTCCCGATCCTGCATTTTTGACCAAGCCTGGGTGACATCCGCTGACGCGGCGCCGAAATCACCAAGGTTATAGCCGAGACCGGATGACAATGCCTGATAATGTGAGGCCATTTGCATCCCGCCGTAGGCCGTCAGGCTACTGGATACCCCATAGCTGGCCGTTGCCTGGGTAAATGGCGTTTCATGGACGCCGTCATCATATGGGCGATATTTACCTGAAGTGATTTCATATTGCAGCTGGCCTTCACGTACCATGACCGGCAGCGTGGCGAACGGCACGATAAATTCTTGTTTTGAGCCATCCGACTCTTCTACTGTTACATACAGGTCGCCGCTACCGCCGCTTGGGTACATATCGGTGATTTCAAAGGCGCCGGGGGCTACGTAGGTCTGATATACCTGGTAGCCATTCTGCTTAACGATCACCCTGGCATTGGTTTTTGCAATTCCTCGGATAATTGGCGCATAGCCGCGAAGGCTCTCCGGCAGCATGGAGGTATCCGTCGCGAGTTGGAGCCCAGTAAATGGTACGCTGTCAAAGATCCCGGAAAGCGAGGAGCTTTCACCCATTACCAGGTTACTGTTAATAGGGCGTATGCTGCGCTGCATGTACAGGTATGCCGACTCCCAGTCGCCGCTATCACCTTTACTTTTGTTCCAAGTACTCAGGTTTCGTATGCGCCAGGGGCCAAGGTTTAAGCCGGACTGAAGGTTAAGACTGTAGTATTCATCTTCGGTTTCGAAATCATCCGAACCGCTGAACTGGTAATTTACCAGTAGCGCGTTGATACCGTCATCAAATTGATCCTCGGGAATAAATCCCTGCACGACAGTGGATAATGCCGCCTGAGGAATGGAGACATTTAAACGCTGGGCGTTAAAATCAAAATCCGCTTTGGTATCCGGAATAATCGTGAGGTTAGTGCAGCCATTAGCATCTTCTTTCAAGGCCGGAAATGCTTTGATTCTTACGCCATATTGCGATAAGTCTTTCAGACTGAAACAGGGTGCTAGTTTAATCTCATCACTCGCAAGACTTTCACGGCTATTATCAATCACAAATTTTATAGTTTGGGTATCGAGGTATTGACCATTAAAGACGATATCCACCCGGTAATCACCGGGGGCCTGCGCATTCCTGGCTTCAAATACAGATAAGTCTGGGGCGTTTGAAGGATCGCTACCATTCAATGAATTTATGAATGAGGGATCGAAAAAATCTCGTGCTTGCGCATTCTTATCCAAACCACAAAAAAGCGCGGGCAATAATGCGATGCCGAGCGCTGATAGTTTGAATAGGTCTTTATTTTTATTTTGCATAAACACATCCCTATAATATTAACAAGAACTTCCAATTACAGCGGTGAGGAATAGAGCGAACCGGCTCCTCCATAATCGTTGACTATCTTCCATGTAATACTTGATGCGTTAATACTTTCTTTTAATGTCACTTCTTTTGTAGCCATCGGAGGGATAGCATTCACTTCATTTTTTATCTCGGTATTACCGATTTTTATCGTATTGAAGTAGTAGAAAAATGGCGTAGGATTTTTAATGGATAATTTATTACCAGACTTTCGCCACTCGAGTTTTGCCGCTTCGGTGTTTGGTTTCATATCAAATAGCGATTTTGGTCGATACACCAGACGCATACGATGGCGAACCGCCAGTTGAATGGTATTGTTTTTGGCATTTGCCTCATCTGCGGGTGGTATAGCCATAACGTTAAAATAAAACATCGATTCGCGATCGGTTGGCACAGCGACATTACCCGTTGAAAACAGGCGTACGGTATTTTGCTGTTTCGCTTCCAGACGGAACAGTGGCGGCGTGGCCATGAAGGACGGCGCTTGTCCTTTCGGGGTCTCGATCCAGGACTTAATTAAGTAGGGAATACCGTCTTTGTTTTCTATTTGTGCGGTTATTTCGCGGGAACCCTCTTTGTAAAGATAACGGGTAGATTCAATGACAATGCCGGCATGTGCAATGCCGCTTATCAGTAAAAAGCAGGGGAAGACAAGTTTAAATAAAGTCCTGAGCATAGCGGTTCTCTAAACGAAAAAAGGGCTCGCCGGACAGCGAGCCCTTCGGGATAAAATTAGGCGTCGGCGCTGGTGTAGTCGATAGTAAAGGTCGCTACGCCTTTAACCGGACCTTCGGTTACAGTAGTCGCGTCGTTTACTTTCACATAACCAGCGTAGTAGTTCAGAGAAGTGACTTCGCCGTCAGTGTAGGTTTCATCCATGGTTTGGGAACCATCGAAGGCTACACGAGAACCGTCGCTGACTTTCGCGATGCCGATACCGATGCCGGCAGCGCCGTCGTCAGCGGTGTTGTCCAGAATTGTTGCGTTGGTGCTAGTGCTACCAGTAACTGCAACGGTCAGGCCGGTTGCTGGTTTGTCGCTGCCTTTGGCGCAATCAGAAACGTCAAAACCAAACTTCTGGCTTTTGAACAGAGTGTTAGCAGTCTGTGCGTTCGCTTCGCTGGTGGTAACAGAAGTCAGACGAACGATGCCATTGTTCAGAGTACCAGTCGGAGTGACTACGCAAGAAGTGGAAGAGTCGTTGACTTCGCCAAGAACGGTCACTTCAGCAGTGTTAGCGGCCATTGCCTGTGCGCTCAGAACTGCAGATGCAGCAACCATTACAGCTACGATTGTTTTTTTCATTTATTTGTCCATGTATAAATACGTAATCCCTGAAATAGATGTTGCCTCAGTTTTAATTAATGAATCACTGAATAATCCTTAATTGCCGCTGAGTCTTAACACTATCCCGTTCTTTACTCCTTTGGTGTCCCTTGTAATATGCAGGTACTTGCCCGCAATTAGCTTAAGACGGGAGCAGAGAGGAATTTAATTGGCAAGCCGGTAAAATGCATGTGAATTTTAATTGAATAACCTATTTTAATGATGAGAGAAACGTTTCACATTTTAATCTTTGGGAATAGTGGTAGCGTTAACGTGATGAATGTTGAACAATATGGCTGGCTTCCTTTTTGTTTAAATATCATGATAGTCTTATCGCCGCTCGAAAATGGCGAGCCAATGATTGATATGTGAAGCTATCTAATGGTGGGCCTGCCTAGGGCTATTTGCTCAATTTCAAAGATGGAATCTCATTAATTTCATGTTTAGTTCACATGACTAATGAAAAAAGGAAAAGCATTATGGCATTTAGCGAATTCATTATTAATGATGAAGTTATATTCGATGTGAATATGAGTGAGTTACGACCTGTTAATGAAAATGGTGAAAGCGTTAACTTGAATGGTCCAACTGCACGTTGTTTACAATTGTTAATTGAAAGTAATGGGCGAATCATTTCTCGAGAGGAATTTCTGGAAACAGTCTGGAAAACAAGGGGAGTCGTCGTCGCGCAAAATACTTTTTATCAAAATATATCATTGCTCAGAAAATCACTGCTGAAGGCTGGATTATCACAGGATATCATTGTTACCGTCAGGCAGCGTGGGTTTATTCTTGCTGCAGGTTCCGCGATCGTACCGGTTGTTAAAGCTGAGGAAGAAATTTCTACTCCCCCGATAATCCCCTTAATAAAAGAGGTTGTATCAATAGAAGATAGTGTACCAGAGGTCAATACAAACGAACGTCAAAATCATATTGAAAGCAAAAGAGATGGAACATTTAAATTACCCACGTGGTTTATCCTCATGTTCTTTCTTATGGCGGTAACTAATATACTTTCATTGCTGTTTTAGAAACATTATTACTACATTATTTGAATATTTTCACATTGTATATAACTATAAATATGAAGAAAACACCGTCCACAGACTAATGTTGGCGAGATAATAGTATGTTATTTATGTGTCAGGAAAATATAGTTTTAAAAGTATCTGCCGGACAGGGCCGGCAGAGAGGGGCCTAGGGCTGTTGTTTCAAACCTAAATCCAGCGGCGTTTTACTCGGTTCGCCGCCGATTTCACGTGCCAGTCTTGGCACCATATAACCAGATACCAGCGTTAATAGCTCACGCATGATCGCCCGTGCTTCCTCATCTTCTACCATGAAGTGGGCTGCGCCCTGGACTTTATCGAGCACGTGCAGGTAGTAGGGCATTACCCCGGCGTCGAACAATGCATTGCTGAGGTCCGCCAGGGTTTGCGCATTGTCGTTAACTCCGCGTAACAGAACACTTTGGTTGAGTAGTGTTACGCGCGCTTGCCGCAGCCGCGCCATCGCTGCCCGGAACTCCGGGCCGATCTCGTTGGCATGATTAATATGGTTGACCAACAGTATCTGCAGCGATGAGGCGTTAAAGCGAGCCGCCAGCCCTTCGGTGATCCGCGCCGGTATGACAATCGGCAAGCGGCTATGGATGCGTAACCGTTTAATATGCGGGATCGCTTCCAGTTCCGTCAGCAACCAGTCAAGCTCATGGTCTTTGGCCATGAGCGGATCGCCGCCGGAAAAAATAATTTCATCAAGCTGCGGATTGGCGGCTATGTACTCGAGCGCCGCCTGCCAGTTGCGTTTATTGCCCTGGTTCTCGGCATAAGGGAAGTGGCGGCGGAAGCAGTAGCGGCAGTTGACCGCACAACCGCCTTTCACCAGCAATAGCGCCCGGTTGCTATATTTATGCAACAGGCCAGGTACAACGCTGTGTTGTTCTTCCAGCGGATCGGTGGAGAAACCTGGGGCGGCAACAAACTCTTCTTGTGCGGTAAGTACCTGACGAAGAAGAGGATCGTTTGGGTTGCCTTTTTCCATACGCGCGATAAACGCGCGCGGTACGCGCAGCGCGAAGAGACGCTTCGCATCGCGTCCCGCCAATAGGTTTGCATCTGTTTCCAGATCTAAAAGATGCAATAGTTCATCGGGACTGGTCACAACATCGGCAAGTTGCGTGATCCAATCTTCTCTGGATGGGGTATTTAGGGTTACAATATGCGCCATTTTGTGGCTTAGCTACCAAGTTAAACAATTTCAGAGGGCCTTATGGCGACTTACTATAGCAACGATTTTCGTGCTGGTCTTAAAATCATGATGGATGGCGAACCGTATGCGGTTGAAGCCAGCGAATTCGTTAAACCAGGTAAAGGCCAGGCATTCGCGCGCGTTAAGCTGCGCCGCCTGCTGACCGGCACCCGTGTAGAAAAAACCTTCAAGTCCACCGACTCTGCAGAAGGCGCGGACGTTGTCGATATGAACCTGACTTACCTGTACAACGACGGTGAGTTCTGGCACTTCATGAACAACGAAACCTTCGAACAGCTGTCTGCTGATGCTAAAGCTATCGGCGACAACGCGAAATGGCTGCTGGATCAGGCTGAGTGCATCGTTACCCTGTGGAACGGTCAGCCTATCGCTGTCACGCCGCCGAACTTCGTTGAACTGGAAATCGTTGAAACCGATCCAGGTCTGAAAGGCGATACCGCAGGTACTGGCGGCAAGCCGGCGACTCTGTCCACTGGCGCAGTGGTTAAAGTTCCGCTGTTCGTTCAGATCGGCGAAGTCATCAAAGTAGATACCCGCTCCGGCGAATACGTATCTCGCGTGAAGTAATTCATGCTTTGAGACGGTGGGCGCAGCCTGGTTGCTGCGCCTTCAGTTTCACGCCGGGACTAACATGAACCAGACGCTCAAACTTCTTGCCTTGCTGCTGCTCAGCGGCGCGTTGCTTACTGGATGCAATACCGCCCGCGGTTTTGGCGAAGATATCCAGGGGTTGGGGCATGCCATTTCTCACGCCGTTAGCTAATCTCATTTCATTAGATCATTCTCATTCTCTGAATTCATCTTGCTAAGTTCCGCCTGAACCTCTTTTTCTCTTAAAAAACGCGACTATCCCTTCATTCTGAATCAGTTTGGCTATGCTTATAGGGCAAGAAAACAAAAACTGTTTATAAGGATGATATTATGGTGAAAAAAACGATTGCGGCGTTCTTTACTGTTTTGGTCCTTTCTTCTGTGCTCACCGCATGTAACACCACGCGTGGTATCGGTGAAGACATTTCTGACGGCGGCAGCGCTATCTCTGGTGCGGCGACCAAAGCTCAGAATTAAACATTACCGGTACGGCCTCGCGCCGTACCGGTCTTCACATTACCGGCGCCGTTGTTTATAATCCCGACGTTTTCAACCACCTTGCGGGACGACCCGTGAGCGTATCTCATCCGGGGACGGCCCCATTACTGGAGCCTTATGTCCTGGATCATTCTCTTTATCGCCGGTTTGCTGGAAGTCGTGTGGGCCGTCGGCCTCAAATATACCCATGGATTTAGCCGCCTGCTGCCAAGTGTGATTACCATAGCCGCTATGGTCGTCAGTATGGCGCTGTTATCGTGGGCGATGAAATCACTGCCGGTGGGTACCGCCTATGCGGTGTGGACCGGGATCGGCGCCGTTGGCGCAGCGATAACCGGCATCGTGCTGCTGGGCGAATCCGCAAGCCCGATGCGTATCGCGAGCCTCGCCTGTATTGTGATCGGCATTATCGGGCTGAAACTCAGCGCGCATTAATAGCGCTGGTTAACCCAAATCAGTTTGCTTACGTCGAAGCCCTGCCGGGTGGCGATATCCAGCATCTGCTGTTTCACCTGTGGCGAAATCTTCGGCGTGCGCGCCAGTAGCCACAGGTAATCGCGATCCGGCCCGCAAACCAGCGCATGGCGGTACTCTTTATCCAGCGCAATCACGTTGTAGCCGCCATAGAAGGGGCCGAAGAAAGAGATCTTCAGCGCCGCGCGGTTGGGATCGCCGGTGAACCAGGCAACGCCGTCTGTTTTCTGCCAGATCCCACGCTCGGGGTTATAACCTTTATTAACCACATCAATGCCGCCATCGCCGCGCAGACTGTAAGTCGCGGTAACCTTTTCCAGCCCGCTTTCGAAATGATGATCGAAGCGGGCGATTTCATACCAGGTGCCGAGGAAGCGTTGGCTTTCAAATGGGCTGACGACGGTCACGCCAGCGGGAGGAACGGGATTGCTGCACGCAACGCTCAGCAATGACGCGATAACCACGGTTAACACTGGCAGCAGACGCATAGGTATCTTCCTTACCGCTTTTTCTCTAAGTGTAGATAGCGGCAGGAAAAAAGTAGGGCGATTTTGTCGATAAGCGAGCCCGGTAACAGATTGCTACCGGGCGAGATGTTGCATCAGATAAATAACACGCCGACCAGGGTGACGACGGTTAAAATCGCCGCCAGGCCATAGAAGACCCATTTGCCGTTCGGCACGTGGATTTTCAGGTCGTGCATCGCATGGTGGATACGGTGCAGGCCGCACCACAGCGGCAAAACAATCATCAGGAAGATAAAGAGGCGACCGATGAAGCTATGGGCGAAGGCGTAAACGCGTTCGTAGCTGAAAGCATCGCCAGGCGCGAGCCCCAGCGGCAGTAGAATGCCGACCAGCAGCACCATCACCGGCGCGATAATCGCCCCCCACATACCGCCTGCGCCAAACAGCCCCCAGAACACCGGTTCATCGGAACGTTTTGGATTGGGATTAATCATATCAGCCTCCTTACCAGAACAGCGCGACAAACAGGATCACGATGCTAACCAGCGCCGTAACCGCCCACAGCCCTTTAATCAGCGGCTCAGGCCCCATTTTCTCGCCTTTAATAATGATGTTGGCGGCTTTCGGCGCCAGCTCAAACCAGGTTTTGGTGTGCAGCAGCGCCGCTGCAAGGGTGATCAGGTTGAGGATCACCACAATCGGGTTTTGCAGGAATGCCACATAGCCCTCCCAACTTTCAGCGCCGTGCTTGAGGGCGAACAAGCCGTAAATCAGCACGATGCTGAACCAGACCGTTGGCACCGCTGTCCCTTCACGCAGCATATAGAAGCGATAAAACGGCAGCTTCTTCCACCAGGTGGAGGTCATGGGCCGCACGTAGGGTTTGCGTTTAGTCGTCATAGTGCACTCCTTAGCGTGGTTTCAGGGTGGCGATCAGGAAGTCTTTCGAACTTTCTACCTTGCCCTGCTGAATGGCGGCCGCCGGGTCGACATGCTTCGGACAAACTTCGGAGCAGAAGCCGACGAAAGTACAGCTCCACACGCCGTTCTGGGCATTGAGCTGCGCCATACGTTCCTTTTTGCCGTGGTCGCGGCTGTCTTCGTTGTAGCGATGGGCGAGGGTGATCGCCGCCGGGCCAATGAACTCCGGGTTCAGACCAAACTGCGGACAGGCGGCATAGCACAGACCGCAGTTGATGCAGCCGGAGAACTGATGGTATTTCGCCATCTGCGCCGGGGTCTGTTTATTCGGCCCCTGATCCGGCGTGCGCGCATTACCGATGATGTACGGCTTAATCGCTTCCAGACTTTCGATAAAGTGGGTCATATCGACCACCAGATCGCGCTCAATCGGGAAATTAGCCAGCGCTTCAACCTTCAGACCCTTGCTGTAATCGCGCAGGAAGGTTTTACAGGCCAGTTTTGGCACCTTATTGACCATCATGCCGCAGGAGCCGCAGATCGCCATGCGGCACGACCAGCGGTAGCTTAAGTCCGGCGCGAGGTTATCTTTGATATAGCCCAGCGCGTCGAGCAGCGAGGTTTGTTCGTCGTAAGGGACTTCATAGAAGGCGCTGTGCGGCGCGGTGTCGACTTCCGGGTTGTAGCGCACCACTTCAATTTTCAGTTTTTTCATCTCAGCCATGGGTCGTCTCCTTCTTCTCAGCGGCTTCCGCTTCGGCGCCATACACGCGTTTAGCCGGCGGCAGAGTGGTGATCTTCACATCGCCATACTCCAGGCGCGTGCTGCCGTCAGCCTCACGGAAGGCGAGCGTATGCTTGAGGAAATTGACGTCGTCGCGTTCAGTGCAGCCTTCATCGAGACGCTGATGGGCGCCGCGAGACTCTTTACGCGCGATAGCGGAGTGCGCCATGCATTCGGCGACGTTGAGACCATGACCCAGCTCAATGGTGTAGAGCAGGTCAGTATTGAACACGCTGGAGGTGTCGGTGATACGCACGCGCTTAAAGCGCTCCTGCAGCTCGGCCAGCTTATCGATGGTTTTTTGCATCAGCTCCGGCGTGCGATAAATACCGCAGCCTTCTTCCATCGACATACCCATTTCATCGCGGATTTTGGCCCAGTTTTCATTGCCTTGTTGATTGACGAGGTCTTTCAGACGGTTTTCCACGTCGTTGACCTGCGCATCCAGCGCCGCGTTGTTGGCTTCGCCCGCGGCCATTGCGCGCTGCATAGCTTGCTCACCGGCAAGGCGGCCAAAGACCACCAGCTCGGCGAGCGAGTTGGATCCCAGACGGTTGGCGCCGTGCAGGCCGACGGAGGAACATTCGCCCACGGCGAACAGGCCCTTGATGCGGGTTTCGCACTGCTGGTCGGTCTCGATACCCCCCATGGTGTAGTGGGCGGTCGGGCGCACCGGAATGGGCTCTTTCACCGGATCGACGCCGACATAGGCTTTCGCCAGCTCGCAGATGAACGGTAGGCGTTCAAGCAGTTTCTTCTCGCCAAGATGGCGCAGGTCGAGATAAACCACATCGCCGCGCGGCGTCGGAATGGTGTTGCCTTTGCGCCACTCGTGCCAGAAAGCCTGAGAGACTTTATCGCGCGGGCCGAGTTCCATGTATTTGTTTTTCGGCTCGCCGAGCGGCGTTTCCGGCCCCATACCGTAATCCTGCAGGTAGCGATAGCCGTTTTTATTCACCAGAATACCGCCTTCGCCGCGGCAGCCTTCGGTCATCAGGATCCCCGATCCCGGCAGGCCGGTTGGGTGATACTGGACAAACTCCATGTCGCGCAGCGGGACGCCGTGGCCCAGCGCCATGCCCATGCCATCGCCGGTGACGATGCCGCCGTTGGTGTTATAGCGATAGACGCGGCCAGCGCCGCCGGTAGCCATGACGACCGCATTGGCGCGAATTTGCACCAGCGTGCCTTCCATCATATTCATTGCCACCAGGCCGCGGGCCTGGCCGTCATCGACGAGAATATCCAGCACGAAGTGCTCGTCGAAACGTTGAATTTGCGGGAACTGGAGGGAGGTCTGGAAGAGGGTATGCAGCATATGGAAGCCGGTTTTATCGGCGGCGAACCAAGTACGTTCGATTTTCATCCCGCCGAAGCGGCGAACGTTGACGCTGCCATCCGGGCGGCGGCTCCACGGGCAACCCCACAGCTCAAGCTGGGTCATTTCCGTGGGGCAGTGATGTACGAAATAGTCTACAACATCCTGTTCACAGAGCCAGTCGCCGCCGGCGACGGTGTCGTGAAAATGGTATTCAAAGCTATCGTGATCCTGCGCGACCGCCGCAGAACCGCCTTCGGCGGCGACGGTATGGCTACGCATTGGATAGACTTTTGAAATCAGTGCGATTTTGGCTTTTGGATTAGCCTGCGCAGCGGCGATGGCTGCGCGAAGACCTGCTCCGCCTGCGCCAATGACGACAAGATCGGCTTGAAAAGTTTGCACGACATTCCTCCAGTTTTTGTGTATTTCGCCGCCGGGCTGGCGAAAAAGTATCACTGCTCCTTTATAGGTAAATGAGTATAGCCATAGGGATGGTGGGGAAAATTGACGCGTTCGATTTTTTTATCAATCCGTGCGCTAATTTATCAATTTTATTTATGCAATTAAGTTAGCAATAAATTATCAGGATGTAATATCGCCGCCGGATTGCACAAAATTTGTTTCACTCGACGGTTGCGAGTAGACTTCGTGCCCTTGTATGAAATCGGAGAAAAGTACCATGAGCGAGACGGCAACCTGGCAGCCGAGCGCATCCATTCCAAATCTGTTAAAACGTGCGGCTGTAATGGCGGAAATTCGCCGTTTCTTTACCGACCGCGGCGTGCTGGAGGTGGAAACGCCTTGTATGAGTCAGGCAACGGTGACCGATATCCACATGTTCCCGTTTGAAACCCGTTTCGTCGGCCCCGGCCACTCTCAGGGTCTGAATCTGTATCTGATGACCAGCCCGGAATACCACATGAAGCGGCTGCTGGCCGCCGGGTGCGGGCCGGTATTTCAGCTGTGCCGAAGCTTCCGTAATGAAGAGATGGGCCGTCACCACAATCCAGAGTTCACCATGCTGGAGTGGTACCGTCCGTGCTACGACATGTATCGTCTGATTAACGAAGTTGACGATTTACTGCAGCAGGTGCTCGAGTGCCAACCCGCGGAAAGCCTCTCTTATCAACAGGCCTTCCAGCGCTATCTGGAGATCGATCCGCTCTCGGCAGATAAAACCCAGCTGCGTGAAGTGGCGGCAAAGCTCGATCTCAGTAATATCGCTGATACGGAAGAAGATCGCGATACGCTGCTGCAGTTGCTGTTTGCCATGGGCGTAGAGCCGCACATCGGTAAAGAACGTCCGACGTTCGTCTATCACTTCCCGGCAAGCCAGGCTTCGCTGGCGCAGATCAGCACTGAAGATCACCGCGTCGCCGAGCGCTTCGAGGTCTACTACAAGGGGATGGAACTGGCGAACGGTTTCCATGAATTGACCGACGCGCGCGAACAGCAGCAGCGTTTTGAGCAGGACAACCGCAAACGTGCGGCCCGTGGCCTGCCGGAGCAGCCCATCGACTATAATCTGCTGGCTGCGCTGGAAGCCGGCCTGCCGGATTGTTCCGGCGTCGCGCTGGGCGTCGATCGCCTGGTGATGCTGGCGTTAGGTGTAGAGACCATCGGCGAAGTGATCTCATTCACCGTCGATCGCGCCTGATTAACTGCGCTTCCCTTTCATGAGGAGAGGGAAGCGGTTTCCCGCCGTTATCGTTTTCCCCTTCATTCAAAGATTTTTACAGTTCTCCCCGCTGCATTAGCCCTAATAACCACAATTTCAAACTGGATTATTGCTAGGATCCGCGTTCAATTTCTGCTTACCTGGCGACGCCGTTCGGCGACGCTCACGTTTGGATCGATTTATGCCTCAACAAATCAAGAAGATGAGCCTGATTGGGCTGATATTAATGATCTTTACTTCGGTGTTTGGCTTTGCCAACAGCCCTTCGGCGTTTTATCTGATGGGTTATAGCGCGATGCCGTTTTATCTTTTCTCGGCGCTGTTTTTCTTTATTCCTTTCGCCTTAATGATGGCGGAGATGGGCTCGGCATATCGTAAGGAAGAGGGCGGGATCTATTCGTGGATGAACCGCAGCGTCGGGCCGCGCTTTGCGTTTATCGGTACCTTTATGTGGTTTTCCTCTTATGTGGTGTGGATGGTCAGCACCGCGGCGAAAATTTGGGTCCCGTTTTCGACCTTTCTCTTCGGCGCGGATAAAACCCAGAGCTGGGCTTTTGCCGGCTTAACCTCGACGCAAACCGTCGGCGTGCTGGCCGCCTGCTGGATGGTGCTGGTGACGCTGGTAGCGGCGAAAGGAATAAATAAGATTGCCAAAATTACCGCCGTCGGCGGCATCGCGGTGATGTGCCTGAACCTGGTGCTGCTGCTGGTGAGTGGGGCGATTCTGCTGCTGAACGGCGGCCATTTCGCACAATCGCTGGATTTCACCGCGTCGCCGAACCCAGGATATCAATCGGGGCTGGCGATGCTCTCTTTCGTGGTATTCGCCATTTTCGCCTATGGCGGGATTGAAGCGGTCGGCGGGCTGGTGGATAAAACCGAGAAGCCGGAAAAGAACTTTGCCAAAGGTATTATTATCGCCGCGCTGGTGATTTCGATCGGCTACTCGCTGGCCATCGTGCTGTGGGGCGTCAGCGCCAACTGGCAGCAGGTATTGAGCAACCACAGTACCAACCTCGGCAATATCACCTATGTGTTGATGACCAGCCTTGGCGCAACGCTTGGACAGGCGCTGCATCTGTCGCCGCAGGCGGCGGCGCTGACCGGCGTATGGTTTGCGCGCATTACCGGGCTGTCGATGTTCCTGGCCTATACCGGCGCATTCTTCACCCTGAGCTATTCGCCGCTGAAGGCTATTATTCAGGGGACGCCGAAAGCGCTGTGGCCGACGATGATGACCAAAGTCAACGCCAACGGTATGCCGGCTAACGCCATGTGGCTGCAGTGTCTGCTGGTGAGTCTGTTTATTCTGCTGGTCTCCTTCGGCGGCGATACCGCCTCGGCGTTTTATAACAAGCTGACGCTGATGGCTAACGTCTCGATGACCTTGCCGTATCTGTTCCTGGCGATCGCGTTCCCGTTCTTTAAGGCCAAAGCCAATCTCGATCGTCCATTTGTGATGTTCAAAAGCCGCATAAGTACGCTGCTGGCGACGACGATAGTGGTACTGGTGGTAGCGTTCGCCAATATCTTCACCGTTATTCAGCCGGTGATGGATTCCGGCGACTGGAACAGTACGCTGTGGATGGTCGGCGGGCCGATTTTCTTCTCGCTACTGGCGCTAGGGATCTACGAGAACTATCGTCAGAGAACGGCGGTACAGGTAGCGCTGGCGGAGGGTTAAGAAAGAGAATGCCCGGTGAAGCGCTCACCGGGCTAGTTAGTGCTTACAAACTTCCTGGCGTACGGCTGCTTTTACCCGCTGAGTTCAGCGGCTGGCTGCTGCGTAGGCCATCGAGGCTTTCCAGACGCATCTGGAACGGCGGGAACGGCATGTCGATGCCATGCGCGCGGTAACCCGCCAGAATCAGCTGATGTAGCTCATGACGCAGCGGCATACGGTGTCCCATCTCGGCGGCGTAAATACGCAGCTCGAAAATCTGAATCCCCTGCTGCAGGTCAACGAGAAACGCTTCCGGCGCCGGGGTATCAATCACCAGCGAGCAGCGATGAGCGGCGGTCAACAGAATCTGCGTGACCTCTTCCGTATTGGCCTCCGCGGGTGCCGGGATAGTCAACACCACACGAGTGACCGAATCCGACAGCGACCAGTTGATGAACTGTTCGGTGATGAACGCTTTGTTCGGCACAATGATCTCTTTGCGGTCCCAGTCGCTGATGGTGGTGGCGCGGGTATTTATTTTCGTCACGCTACCGGTCAGGCTGCGGATAGTGACCGTATCGCCGATACGGATCGGTTTCTCAAACAGGATGATCAGGCCGGAGATAAAATTGGCGAAAATTTCCTGTAGACCAAAACCAAGACCGACGCTGAGTGCCGCCACCAGCCACTGCAGTTTCGACCACTCAATACCAATCATCGAGAAGCCGACCAGCCCGCCAATTAGCATCAACAGATATTTGGTGATGGTGGTGATGGCGTAGCCGGTACCCGGCGTCAAATCCAGATGTTGCAGAATCGCCAGCTCCAGCAGCGCCGGGAGATTGCGCACCAGCTGGGTGGTGATAATCAGCACCAGAATGGCAATCAGTACGGCGCCGAGGGTAATAGGCTCAAGACTTTCGACGCCCTGTACCGTGGAGGTCACATCCCATAGCGAGATATTTTCGAGGAAGCCGAATGCCGAGTGAATTTCCGACCACAGAATAATCACCGACAGCAGGGCTATCAGCATCAGCAGCGAGCGGACCAGGCGCAGGGACTGGGTACTGATGGCGTCGAGGTCGACTTCGCTGACTTCCGCTTCGACCGAGCCTTCGGTGCTGGTGGAGTGGGCGGTATCTTCTTCGCCGCGGGCGCGCTGGGCGAGGATTTCCGCACGGCGGTGTTTGGCGCGATCGAAGGCCAGACGCCGACGCTGAATCAACATCCAACGGCGAATAATATGGTAAACCACCAACAGCAGGAACCAGATGGCGACCGAGGTTTCCAGTCGCGCCAGTAGCGCCTGCGAGGTGGCAAGATAGCCCACCGCCGCCGCCAGCATCGCGATTAGCGGCGCGCCGAGCAGCAGGTTCCACAGCAGACGGTTCACCATGTTCTCGCCGTCGCCCGCTTTATCAAGATACAGCGGGATCCCGGCGTGTTTCAGGCTCAGCGTAACCAGCGCCAGCGCGCCGCATATTAGCATGAAGCACAAGCGGCCCAGCGAGGCGGAGAATTCGCGGTCGTTGAGGTTATCAAACATGATCAGCGCCATTATCAGCGGCACAATTAGGCCAATGCTCATCAGGTAGTAGCGCATGGCTTTGGCGACGCGGTTACGCGGCCAACCGAAGTGGGCGATGAACAATCCATTCGGCCGGGCGAAGGTAGCGCAAATCATCACTACCCACAGCAGCGGCACGGTGGCGGTCACGCCGTCGCCAATGGCGACCGCTAGCGGGAAGGGCCAGGCCGCCTGCAATCCGTAGCCGAGCGTCATCCACAATACCGGCAGCGGCGAAGCCACCAGAATTGACCAGAACACGGTACGCAGCGTCAGCCAGAAGTGATCCTGAGTCACCTTGCCAATCCGCGCGCTGGAGCGCTCAAGGAAGCGGGTAAAGTGGCGGCGCGAATAGATACTGAAGCCCACCAGCACCAGCGCGCCAAACAGCGGGAACAGCGTCTCTTTGCTGGTCAGCATCATGACGCTGGCCTTGCCGAGTTGGTTGATGGTATCAAGCGAGATCAGACGACGCAGATCCTGCACCACTTCCAGCGGCCAGGAGAAGCCAATTGGGCTGACGTCCGAGGTCCAGAACAGATAGCGGTGGGTTGCTTCGTTAATTTCTTTCAGCGCGTCTTCTAACTGGCCGTTGGCGACTTTCAGTTTCGTCAGTTCGAGCAGCAAGGTATCGCCGCCGCGCAGCAGCGAGTTAAGCAGCTCGCTCTGGGTGCGCAGTTGCGCCTGCAGGATGCGGTTTTGTTCCGCGGTGAGCGGTTCGCCGTCGGCCTGGCGAATCAGCCGTAGCTGCGCCTGCTTGCTGAGCAGGTCTTCGTAATGCAAGCGCTGCACGCGCAACTGGGCCGTTTCAGTATCTAACTGCTGTGGGCGCGGGCGCTCGGGCAGACGGGCGACCTGAGCGCGCAGCGCTTCGCCCAGTAGATTCGATGATCCCAGCCACTGCGACTGTTCGCGCAGGGTGTTCAGCGCCTGGCGCACCTGGAGCGTTTGATTAGTGGCTTGTCGCTGCTGCGAGGCTACCAGATCCAGGCGCTGGACCTGCTGATTGAGCGCCTGCGACAGCTCGCGGTTGATTTTGAACTGGTCGATGATCCCCGGCGGCAGATTTTCGCTGTTTTCCGCCAGCAGCTCGGTACTTTCCAGCGCCTTTTCCGCTTCGCGTTGGCGCTGGCTGTTTTGCTGATTACGCAGCGCCTGCAGGTAGGCATCGAGTTGTTCGCTCTGTTTCTGCGCCAGCTCAGAGCGGATGCGCGACAGCTCCTGGCGGTTGTTGGCGGAGAGTTGGGCCAGATCCAGCTCGTCGACCAGCGCTTTCAGACGCGCGGATTCCGCCTGCAGACCGAGATTTTGCGCCTGCGCCAGCGGCGTATTGCCGGGCTGCGCGCCGACGCGGCGTTCAATCTCATTAAGCTTGCGGCGGGCGTCGGTTTGCTGCTGCGGTAATTGATTAAGGGAGTCGGCGATTTCCCGCGCCCGATCCTGCTCCTGCTGCGCCTGGCGGCTGGCTTCCAGCAGTTGGCTGCTGACCTGCAGGATCTCCTGATTCAGCGCTTCGGCGGTGAGAGCGGTAGGCACCTGGTGCGGCGTATCGCCGACATTCGCTAACTGGGCGCGGAGAGTTTGAAACAGTTTGGGGAAATTATCGATGACGTCCTGGTACTGGCGAGCGCGCTCAACGGAGGCATTGCGTTCCTCAAGCGCATTCAGCGCGGCTTGCAGGACTTCGACGGTTTCAGGCTGGGCGGGTTTCGCCGCCTTCGCCTGTTCCAGTTCCTGGGTGATTTGTTTGACGTCCGGGGCCGTCGCTGCGTACGCCCCGAAGCTGAGGCTCAAGGCCAACAGAAAAGTGTATATCAGGCGCACGGCGTAACCCTTTGTCGTCAGGAATTAACCTTCGTCTTGTTTATCGTCAACCAGCGGGCTGGCGCGGTGTTCGGCGCGGATCTCTTCTTCCGGCAACGGCGCAGGTTCCACGGAGATATCAGTTTCTACGGCCGTTGCCAGCGGCTCGCCGATTTTGGTGACTGACAGGCTTTGCAGTTGTTCAACCAGCTTCACCTGGCCCGGCGCAAACAGGTTAATCACCGTTGAGCCCAGTTTAAAGCGACCCATCTCCTGGCCCTTCAGCAGCGCAACGGAGCCTTCGCTTTCGCCTGCAGGCCAGGTCCAGCGCTTGATAATGCCTTCGCGCGGCGGCGTCACGGTGCCGGACCAGACGGTCTCGATGCTGCCAACAATCGTTGCGCCGACCAGAATCTGCGCCATCGGGCCAAATTCAGTATCGAACAGGCAGATGACGCGCTCGTTGCGAGCAAACAGGTTCGGTACGTTTTGCGCGGTCAGGTGGTTTACCGAGAACAGATCGCCCGGGACATAGATCATCTCACGCAGGATACCGTTGCACGGCATATGCACGCGGTGATAGTCGCGCGGCGACAGGTAAGTGGTGGCGAAACTACCGTTACGGAACAGGTCAGCCATCTGGTAGTTACCCGCCAGCAGGGCTTCCAGGGTGTAATTGTGGCCTTTGGCCTGCAGAATTTTGTCATCTTCGATAGCGCCAAGCTGGCTGATAACGCCGTCAGCCGGCATCACCAGCACGTTAGGATCGGTGTTGAGCGGGCGAACATCGTCACGCAGCGGGCGAACGAAGAAGTCGTTAAAGGTGCGGTAAGCGGCGGTATCTGGCTTCTGCGCCTCTTTCATATCGACCTTGTAGTATTTGACGAACAGATCGATAACCAGTTTAGTCAGCCAGCCTGCTCGTTTACTTGCCCCCCAGCCTGCGAGGCGGGTGAGCCACAGTTTAGGCAGAATGTATTGTAGTGAGAGTTTAAACGAGTTTAACAAGGTAGCCTCCAGGCCGTTAATTGTCGTTCCTGACCCCGCTTTGGTGCGGGGTACTGAAAAGGGGGACGATTCTATACGTAAACTTCAGCGAATTGTATCCGCGCCGTTGTGCTGGCAAAGCGAGTACGTATAGCGACGACAGCTTAAATGTCAGTCGTCGGTTGATGAAAAGCTTTTACGCGTTTTTACCTGCACCTGTTCCATACTTTCCAGGATGCGGTGATAGTTGGCGAAACGGCTTTCGGCGATGGCGCCTTTTTCTACCGCTTCGCGAATGGCGCAGCCCGGATCGGTGTCGTGCTTGCAGTCGCGATACTTGCAATGGCCTAAATAATCATGGAATTCGACAAAGCCGTTGGTGATTTGTTCCGCATCAAGATGCCACAGGCCAAACTCGCGGACGCCCGGGGAGTCGATCACATCGCCGCCGTGCGGGAAGTGATAAAGACGCGCGGCGGTGGTGGTGTGCTGGCCGAGCCCTGACACATCGGAGACGTCGTTCGTCAGGATTTGCTCCTCCCGCAGTCCCAGCAGCGTGTTCAGCAGGCTGGATTTACCCACCCCGGACTGGCCGGCAAAAATACTGATGCGCCCGGTCAGCGCCTCTTCAAGCGGCTTCAGGCCGTCCTGAGTATGGCTGGACACCATCAATACCGGATAACCGATCTGGCGATAGATATCCATCTGCTCGTTGACGAAGGCCATGCCGTCATCGTCCAGCAGATCTATCTTATTCAGTACCAGCAGCGGTTCGATATTCTGTGCTTCGCAGGCCACCAGATAGCGGTCGATAATATTGAGCGACAGTTCGGGTAAAATGGCCGAAACCACCACGATTTGGTCGATATTTGCCGCGATAGGCTTCACGCCGTCGTAAAAATCCGGGCGCGTCAGCACCGAGGCGCGTTCATGTACCGCTTCGACGATACCTTTGACGTTGACCCCGTCGGCGGCGTCTTTACCTGGCCGCCAGACCACGCGGTCGCCGGTCACCAGAGAACGAATGGTCCGGCGAATGTTGCAGCGGTGGGTCGTGCCATCCGCGGATTCGACATC
Source organism: Klebsiella sp. CN_Kp088 (assembly GCF_040064335.1). NCBI lineage: Bacteria > Pseudomonadati > Pseudomonadota > Gammaproteobacteria > Enterobacterales > Enterobacteriaceae > Klebsiella > Klebsiella sp. CN_Kp088. The sequence goes on from NZ_JBEAIQ010000030.1 coordinate 162,243, forward strand.
GGCATGCATACCAAAACGGCTGATGACGATACCTTCAGAAGGCTCGCCAAACAGGTTGTCATCGTAGTCGGCCTTCTCCGAAGTCGTTTTCAGGCGGCGCTGGTGGTTGGCCTTGACGCGGCGCTGCTGGCCTTTGGAGAGCTTATTTTTACTCAATCGAACTGGCTCCTGGTCGCCCTGATGGGGCAAAACCTCTATGATACACGCTATTTTAGATGAATATAGTCACGCAAGAAGGGTGGAAAATAGCATGAGTGCAGATGAAAACAACCTGATTTGGATCGATCTTGAGATGACGGGGCTGGATCCCGAGCGCGATCGCATTATCGAAATCGCCACCCTGGTCACCGACGCGAATCTTAATATTCTGGCAGAAGGCCCGACCATTGCCGTGCACCAGTCTGATGCTCAGCTGGCGCTAATGGACGAATGGAACGTGCGCACTCATACCGGCAGCGGGCTGGTCGATCGCGTGAAGGCCAGTACCGTGGGCGACCGCGAAGCGGAACTGGCCACTATTGAGTTTCTCAAGCAGTGGGTGCCGGCGGGGAAATCGCCAATTTGCGGCAACAGCATCGGTCAGGACCGCCGCTTCCTGTTCAAATATATGCCGGAACTGGAAGCTTACTTCCATTATCGCTATCTCGACGTCAGCACCCTGAAAGAGCTGGCGCGCCGCTGGAAGCCGGAAATCCTTGATGGCTTTAAAAAGCAGGGCACTCACCAGGCCATGGACGATATCCGCGAATCCGTCGCCGAGTTAGCCTATTATCGCGAGCATTTTATTAAGCTCTGAAGCGTAAACGGGGCCGACATGGCCCCGTTCTTTTTGCTGCCTTACTTAAACCATTTCTGTTCCATCTGCTGGAACTCCGGCGACGCTTTTACCACCTCCAGCGCGTCGTTAATCTGCTTAAGCAACTCCGGATCGTCTTTGCGTACCGCGATGGCATATTGTTTGCCGTAGTAGGCCGGGTCGGTGGCGCGTTCTTTCATCTCGGCGTAATCAGGATTCTCCGCCAGCCACTGGTCCATCGTCGCTAAATCGCCGATCGCGCCGTCGACTTCGCCGCTTTTCAACGCCGCCAGCGCGTCGCTATCGCTGCCAAAGGCGACGGCTTGAATGCCTTTTTGTTTATCGCGTAGATAACGCTGATGAACGCTGCCTTTGACCACGGCGAGCTTTTTACCCTGCAGGTCGGCAAACCCGTGAGCGGCGTCTTTTGCCGTGACTACCACGCCGGATAGCTCCTGGCGATAAGGTTGGCTGAAGGCGACCTGCTTTTCACGCATCGGCAACACTTCAATGCCGGCGATTATGGCGTCGAACTTTTTAAAGCGCAGCGCCGGAATGAGGGTATCAAAGCGCTGCGGCGTGAATTTGCATTCCGCTTGCATCTGCTTACACAGCGCATTGGCCAAATCAATGTCGAAACCCGTTGCCTGGCCTTTGCCTTTGACGGTCTCAAACGGCGGATTGGCGGTTGTGGTGCCAAAATGGAGAGTCTCGGCAGAAGCCGTTCCGATGAAGGATGTGGTCAGCAGCAGGACGGTAAGCGCTTTTTTCATTCTGAATCCCTGATTGTCGTCATGGTGGACCTTATCGCGGATAACCTCCGCGGTGTAATGCGGGCGATTTTGCGCCAATCGCGCGGGGGTAAAAAGATATTTTGCTAATTATGGCGGTTATTTATACAATTCAGAGGGCTGCGTGGCGAGAAAATGTCCATTCAAACAAAAAACGAAAAAAAGTGCTCGCCAGGGGGTTGCAGGTGAATCGAATTCTCGTATAATGCGCCTCCCGTAACGACGCAGAAATGCAAATTACGACGCCATCGAAATATGGCAAAATAGCAGTAACGCGGGAATAGCTCAGTTGGTAGAGCACGACCTTGCCAAGGTCGGGGTCGCGAGTT